>CAZLLY010000024.1:6338-15091 GCA_964560755.1 uncultured Candidatus Saccharibacteria bacterium
CTGGTAAAAATATTTTTGAAAGCCACAATGCTGCTAACCCGACGACGGACGAGATAAGCGAATACTGCACTTCTATATTGCCCCTGTATTCTCTCGTTTTGTCAGTTACGCCCAAAACCGCACCCGTAATCGCCCAAACCAACCCGTATATGATAGCCCAGGGCGCAATTTCATCGAACCGTTCATCTGTAACTAGCTTGTTTAGATTAAGTAGGAATACTACTGTTGTTGCACTGTTTATGAGCAAGAAAATCTTTGCGTTCCTAGTTATTTTCATTGTTCCCTCCTGTTATTAACGTTTGTACTTCAGACTGAGCAAAAAGCCGTATATTCCTCGCGGCAAATTTATCCAACAAAGCTTCACCTAGTTTTGACAGAGTATAGAGTTTTTTCCTTGGCCCTGCAGTACTTGGTACTTCGCGGAAATCCACTAGCTCAACATCGTAGTGTTTACGGAGTACTCTATACAGCGTTTGTTCTGCGGTGGCGTAGGTGCCATCTGTAAGATGTTCTATTCGCTTCTTGAGAGTCTGAACATCAAGCTCCTCGCCTTTTAATGCAACAAATATCCAAAAGGTTAGCATTCCCTGCCTAAAGACTTCTTCCCAATTTGATAATAATTTGTCTTCATACGACTTCATAACACCCTGTATTATACAGGCTATATAATACAGGTCAAGTGCACGTGTTCACTGACATGCATTGTGCTTGCAGGCTCATGGCAAGCTCGTAGCCTTGACGAATATAGGGTATAATCTTTAAGATCGGGGTGTAGCGCAAGTTGGTAGCGCGTACGGCTGGGGTGAGAACTGCCTGTGACAGTTCGCAAGGAAACCTTCACTTGAAAACTTGTTTTCAAAGCAGAAGTTTCGGGGTCGCCGAAGGTGACCGTGAGATCACGGCCATGTCATTTTGTTCTTTGAGGTATACTATAAGAGCTGGGGAAAGTTCGCTTCGGCGGATCGCTGACTATTGATTATCTGAATACTAATCAATAGGGAACCCAATATTTGTACCGACTGCGGTTGGTACGTGCGGGTACCCACCTTGGACTTGTTCAGGGCTAATCACGTCAGCCCCCAGCGCCTTTATTTTGAAACGAAATCTTCCCAGGCAACAATATTTCCACAAAGTGCAATGTATACACCATGCGGTACAACTTGCACCGCGCTAACTGCCATGCCAAGATTGAACTCTGCATCCGAATCATAAAACTTCTCAGGTAAGAATGCGCCCGTAAGCACGATAGTTTTATTACGTATAGAAGAGAGTGTTCGGGCGGTCTCAGCTATCGTATCTGTACCGTGCGTTATGATAAACCGCTCGTGGGGGTTATTACTTATGACATCAAGTAGGGCTGCCCTGTCTGCCTCATTAATATCCAGACTATCTTTTCTTAAGATTGACAACATATCGAAATCAAACTCAGGCTTTACGCGACCAAGAATTGTTTTGAAGCTGGGTCCACCAATCTCGAAAAGATACCCATGGTTGTCGTCGTTTGACGGGTAATCCTTGTCAATTGTGCCGCCTGTCTGAACAAATACTATATGCATGATTCTGTACCTATGTTTGTAATATGGTCGGGGTGACAGGACTTGAACCTGCGACCTCACGGCCCCCAGCCGTACGCGCTACCAACTGCGCTACACCCCGATACACCTAGTATACCAGTTGAATGGCGGTCCAGGGTAGTATGTTGACTCTCGAAAAACATCCTCTGCCCACGCGAAAACCCATGACGACATCATCAAGACGACCGTGCCGCACCCTTTAAAACAGGAGGTTCATGAGGAATGAATAGCCGCCGCTCAAGATACCTCCAAAACCACCAATCATGACCAGCCCAAAAACGATAAAGAAACCATATGGCTCTATGCGGCTCATCACCTCTTGGAGCGACTCTGGTAAAAACGCATACAGTACGCGGGAACCATCCAGCGGAGGTATCGGTATGAGGTTGAATAGGAATAGCCCCACATTTAGAGTCGCAAATAGGTACAAGATTTGGAATAGTATTGTCCCCGTATCAAGTGGACGGGCAGCGAGCGCCGCAACAACTGCGAGCACTAGGTTTGAAAGCGGCCCTGCCGCCGCCAACATCGCAACGCCCCATTCTCGATACCGTACTTGCCACGGTGTAAACGGCACAGGCTTTGCTGCCAAAATCGGGATATGCGGTGGGAGTAAAAATGTGGCTACCGGCAGCAATATAGTCATAATCGGGTCGATGTGAGCAAGCGGGTTTAGGGTGATGCGGCCTTCGTTATGCGCCGTCGGGTCGCCCAGGCGCCAACCGAAGTAGGCATGCATAAACTCATGCACCGTCATAGAGATCAAAAGTGAAACAATAAATATTGCGATAGCAGTTAAGGACATATCAGTAAACATACATCGTAGTATACCATCCCTACTCGTACAGGCCACCGCAAAAGGTTACGCTCCAAATACGGTGCCAATCAAAAAAACGCGGAAAACCGCGGTTTTTTAGAGACAAATAAAGTCTGCCTACGCGGCGATGATACCCTTTTTCTTGAGGGTACGGATAGCTTGCGTACTGATCTTCATTTTGATCCTTTTGCCATCAACTTCAATAGTCTTATTCTGAAGGTTTGGCTTCCAGACTTTCTTGGTGTGGCGCTGTGAAAAGCTGACGTTATTGCCAAATTGCTTTCCTTTGCCGGTGAGTTCACATTTTTGCATTGATTGATTCTCCTGATTCAGGGGTTAATTGTACATGGCTAAGGTGTTAAAGTCAACCCAGGCTTTTTTACTGCGACGAAACGGGCAAAAACGAGTACTAGGACTTCTCTAGAACGATGAGCTGCGTCGTGTCAGTAGCCTCAGTTGGCTTGAACTGCAGCTTTTTGACAGTCTCTTTTGGCTCCATGCCGAGTGTTTTGATCGCATCCCCGAATGCCTGCTGTGGAACCTCAAACGTAAACGCCGAATCATCAAAATGTGTTGGGATGACAACTTTAGGCTCAACCTGTTTTATAACTTGTAAAGCCCCGGTTGGGTCAAGCGTAAAGCCATTACCGCCCACAGGCACAACCATGATATCAACCAGACCGATTTCCTCGAGACGCACCTCTGATAGTTTAGGATAAATATGCCCCGTCACAAGCACCCTGACATCACCGACCGTAATTTTATACATTACAGACGTTCGTCCCGTGTCGCCATCCATATGTGCCCGAGTCTGGATGCCGTGTATAGAAACACCGCTGATCTCGTATTCACCTGGGAGGTCTATCGTCATCTTTGCTTTTGCAACCGTGTCATGTGCAGAAGTAAAAAGACAGACATCACCCTCTCGGGCAACGGACTTTCCTCCGATGGCATCGAGGTTATCGTCAAAAACTAATCGTAGATGTTTTGTTGAAATAACGATGCAGTTTGCGCCGTAAAATTGTATATCCATAGTTTTACTCCAGTTATAACAATATTCCTGTCATGACGAATGTTTCTATCCGAGTTTTGCGTACGATACGTATCCGACCATCACGCAAAAATATATCCCCGAGAAACTCAAGATGACATCAGTTTAACTATAGACTACAACTCGTAAACTTCCAACAGCCTACCCGAGAAAACCAGACTTGTCGACCAAAATTTGCTTCTTAGAAAGCATAACATTTGATACGAAACGGTCTTTAATGGCAATGCGATATTTTAGGTCATCGAGTGAAAGTACGGTGTATCGTAGGTCTTTGCCCTCTTGCTCTTCTAGCTCGCTGACATATTTTTGTACGGCATTATTGTTGACTTCCCCGACTATCAGGATGTCGATGCCACTTTTTTCATCGCGGGTGAACTGCCCCATCAGTGCGGCAGCATCGATATTGCCAAGGGCACGTAGGTCATTGGCTTCTTCGGCTGCCGTAACGACTTCTGACTTTGCTGCAGGCTTGGCACCACGTTTCGCCTTGGTCGGCGGCACGCCACCAAAAAGCTGCGATAGTGGGTCGAAGTATTCGTATTTTTGGCTGACCTCGTAATACACTTTGTTGTTGCTGGTATCGCTCGTAATGATGCCGATGCTGAGCAAGTTGGCTAGCTCTCGCCTGACCGAGTTGATTTGCTCGTCAACTTTACGCGTTATCTCGCGGACGTAAAAAGAGCGGTTTGGGTTACCGAAAAACAGCTGTAGTAGCTTTACACGTGTCTTTGAACCAAAAAGTTGATCTATCATACCAGTAACCTCCCGCATGAACATTAGTGTTCAGTACTGCCTATATTGTAGCAGAGTCGAGACTGAACAGTAACCTTATTTGTTCAAAAATGTTGTAACTAAATCATCGACTTGTGATCTGTTAGATACCAAATGAATACTATTTTGGTAGATAGGGCGTCGAAACCAGGTGCGCTGTCTTTTTGCCAAATGGATATCGTTCAAAATAAAAGTTCGTTTTGCCTCATCGAGCAATATATCGCCCGTCATGTACGCATGGAATGCTTTGTAGCCGGTCGCGTTAAAGCCAGGGTCGCTCGCCGAATAATTCTGTAGCAAGCTCGTGTACTCATCAACAAACCCCGCCTGTATCATCTCATCGACTCGCAGCGTAATCCGCTCTCGTAACGTTTCGGTACCCACATCCACTCCCAAAACCAAAGTATTAGGTCGAAGGCTGTTTCGCGCTCCCGCTCCCCCACCCGTCTCGATTGTACGGATTAGATACCGTTTATTTTTGGCATTTTCAGGGAGTGGGAGACCTTTTTTGACAATCATATTTTGGAGCTCCTCAACCGATAGTTGGTCTAGCTCGTCCCGAAGTGCCTGGTCAAACCCATCTCGAAACTGATAGTCAAAGATAACGGCGTCGATATAAAGCCCCGTCCCTCCAACCAAAAATGGAATCTTGCCCCGAGCATGGATGTCGTCGATCGCAGCATTCGCTTGCTGTTTAAACTCAGCTGCACTAAACCGCTCACTCACGTCAACTACGTCGAGTACATGGTGCGGGACTCGTTGCCGTTCCAGAGCGGTTGGTTTCGCCGTACCAATATCCGTCCCGCGGTACACGGTGCGCGAATCGGCACAAATGATCTCCCCCGAGAATTTCTCAGCAAGCTCTAATGCCAGTGCTGTTTTGCCACTTGCGGTTGGACCAAGTAGTACGATCAGCGGCGCATTGCTGCCCTGAGCGGATTCTAGGTTTTGTTTATGGAGCGCCATTTATCTGGCACCCCCACGAATACAATGATTTAACTTCATTTTTCGGGCCACCAGATACAAATTGCCATGTTTTTTACCCCATTTTCATCCAGCTCAACACCTTCGGTGGCCAGATGTTCGGCGTGCGCTAGCCTACCGCCTGGGTAGCCAGCGGCCAGACCGCCCTTTTTATTGACCACGCGCTGCCAGGGCAAAGCTGGGTTGCCAAAGTGTGCGATGCCCCCGACGATACGCGCCGCAAGTGGGCTTCCACAGAGTGCAGCAATCTGACCATAGGTCATAACCCTACCGCGGGGTATCTGAGCTACAATGTCCTCTACTCTCGCCCGGAAACCGTGGTCTATATCATTGTTCAAAATACTCTGCCACCTCCTGCCACGTTTTACAGCAAAGTGCGGCACTCGGTATATTTTGATGCCAGCCATAATCACCATACAAGATAACCTGCACCCCTTTTTCGAGTGCCGACTGAGCGTGCTCGACATGGTCGTCGATCAGCCAGACAGCTCCAAGCTCGAGACATGCATCACCTTTAGTCATTTTCAAGCCATCTTTACTGCCGATGAATTTTACTTTGGATATAAGGCCTGTAAAATTATCATCCAGCCAGCGCAAAGTGGCATCCATAGACGCATCGTGACGAGCCGTAAGTGCGACGATTTCATAGTCACGGCTTATCTGTCGCAATGCTGCAACCGAGCCCTCTGCAGCACGCACAAAAGATTGGTCCAGGATCATCGACGGCTGAAAATCTTCAAGTTTCGCCTCGATACCGTGCCCCGCCCAGATATGTTCATAATAACCCCAGTATGGCGCCTCGATACGATAGTGCTCTGTTTGCAGATCGACGTCGAACCGTTCATTGACCATTATACGAAGCGCATCTGTCGTCTCGGCCAAAACATCATCAATATCAACCGCGATAATTGGTTTTTTCATATGCACCGATTGTACACCCGACCAAGAGTAGTGTCACCTTGAACAGTGCAAGTCATCTGCTCGCTCATGATACTCCTCGGAACCTTGAGCCTGTTAGAGACTCGTTTTTCCAGTACGACTTTTAGCCTCGTGCGCGACCGTGCCAAAAAACTCTTCGGCGGTATATGACTTCGGTGAGTCGGCCACGGCCATGTCCTTGCGGATACGTGGCATTAGTTCACCGCCTCCAACTTCCTTTTCACCAATAACGACCGCATAGGGCACTTTGGCAAGCTCGGCTGCACGTATTTTTTTACCGACTGACTCATTGGAGTTGTCTATCGTTACGCGGAGACCTTTTGCTTTTGCCTGCGATTGCAACTGGGTAACAAAATCGACCGTCGAGTCTTCTTGGTTGACGCTTATCAGACGGATCTGCTCAGGGGCGCACCATACGGGGAACCGCCCTGCAGTATGCTCGATGTAGACACTGAGGAACCGCTCGTGCGACCCCATAACGGCACAGTGCAGCATGACGATACGTTCGTCGTCGCCATCTTCGTTCGTACAATTTAGGTTAAAACCCTCTGGCTGGTTAAAATCGAGCTGAATTGTCGCAAGCTGATGCTCGCGGCCGATTGCATCCTTGGCCATAAAATCAATCTTTGGACCGTAAAATGCCGCTTCGCCTACACCTTCGAAATAGTCATCCCCCACTCGGCTCGTAATAATAGTGCGAAGCTGACCGACCGTTGTTTCCCATTTTTCTAGACCGCCGGCGTAACTAGCCATTTTTTCGGGATCGTGCGTCGAAAGGCGAATGTTAAATTTCTCGAACCCACAAACACCGTAAAATGTTTCGATGATATCCCAGAGTTTTTCTGCCTCTGTTTCGACCTGTGAAGTGCGGCAAAAAACGTGTGCATCGTCCTGCGTAATCGCCCGAACGCGGCTGAGCCCGCCGAGCTCTCCACTCTGCTCGTCGCGGTACACCATGGTACTGTCACGGTAGCGAATGGGCAGGTCGCGGTAGCTGCGCGGCTGTGACGCATATATCTGCGTGTGGTGCGGGCAGTTCATCGGTTTTATGGCAAATTCGTGCCCCTCACGGGTTTTGACCCTAAACAGCTCATCTTTGAACTTCGCCCAGTGCCCGCTGGCCTCGTAGAGGTCTTTTTTGGTGATGTGTGGAATGGATACTTGCTGGAAACCGACTTCTTCCCGTAGCTCTTGGACAAACCTGTCGAGTTCGTTTTTTAGCGTCGTACCGCGGGGAGTCCACAGAGGTAACCCCGCCCCAACGAGGTCTGAGAAAACAAACAGGTCGAGTTCCTGACCGAGTTTTCGGTGATCGCGTTTTTTGGCTTCCTCTAGCATGTTCAAATACTCACGGAGTTCTTTTGGAGTCGCAAAAGCCACGCCGTAAACACGCTGCATCTGAGGGTTGGTCTCTTTGCCGCGCCAATACGCCCCTGCAACACGCATAAGTTTGAACGCGCCTACTTTGCCCGTTGACTCTACGTGCGGGCCGCGACACAAGTCGGTAAAATCGCCGTTTGTATAAAAGCTAACCTCTACTATCGTCTGGGGTGATGTTACCCCAGTTATACCCGCCGGTAGGCCCATCATCGCCGCATCGAGGTCCTTTGCGATGGTCGTTCCTTCGCGCCGTAGGTCGTTCAGGAGCTCTATCTTGTATGGTTGGTGCGCATCGTGCGCCCAAATCAATGCCTCGTCGATTGGCTTCATCGATTTTTCAAACGGCTGCTTTTCGGCGATAATTTTTTGCATCTCTGCCTCGATTTTGGGGAAGTCTTCGTCGGATATTTTGGTTTCACCCAGGTCGACATCATAGTAAAAGCCGTTTTCTACGACCGGGCCAACCCCAAGTTTTACCTTTGGCCACAGATGCTGGATGGCCGTCGCCATAATATGCGCCAAACTATGCCGCATCGCATACAGTTGATCTGCTTTGTCTGCTTGATCTGCCATGGTGTTCTCCTGTCTTGTCGTGATGAGCGACTGAATCTTCGTAGTTTCATATAAAAGTGACATCTTTTATACCTGTCGAAACTACGAAATGTTTATAGTTGTTACTAAACAAAAAACACGCCGTAGGATGCTTCAATACATCTGTTGGCGCGCTCGGGTCCGTACAGTAGCACGGAGGTTCCACCTAAGCTTTTGCTCTTACGACCAGTGTTTTACGTCTTTGATCATCATCCCGACGAAGCTCCGTGGTTGGTGACGCCACATCATAGCCTATGCTAGATTATAACAAAAGTAACACCAAACCTAAAGTGACCCCCCGGGGGCACAGCCGAAGGAACTCTCTAGGGCAAAAGAATTAAGAACCATGGATTGCAGAATTCAGCGTGGAAGCTATATCACTTCGTGACTACACAAAAATGATCCTTTCCCGCACTGTCATCCTGAGGTGAAACCGAAGGATCCTCTGTAACGCACTACCGCAGGGGAAGATTCTTCACTAGCGTTCAGAATGACAGGGCAGGATCGGGGGAGATTCTTCACTCCGTTCAGAATGACCGTGGGCGAGTAAAGTAACAGAGGTGATAGCGTAGACTCTGCTTCGTCATCCCCGCGAACGCGGGGATCCAGCCATAACTACCGGCATAGCCGGTTCAGCTTTCACTCT
>CAZLLY010000025.1:0-14712 GCA_964560755.1 uncultured Candidatus Saccharibacteria bacterium
TTGTAGGCTTCTTCGGTCATTTTCACTTCTTGGTCTGGCTTGATACCTTTTTTGTCGATATTTGTGCCTTTGGGTGAGTACCATTTTGCTATGGTCACCTTGAGCGAGCTACCATCGCTGAATGGGAATAACTGTTGGACTACGCCCTTGCCGTAACTTTGTTCGCCGAGTAGTGTGGCGGCACCGTGGTCGCGGAGTGCGAGTGCAGTTATTTCGCTTGCCGAGGCCGAGCCCGCATTGATCAGGACTACCGTCGGTAAACCCTTTAGAGTATTCAGGTCGGTCGCATATTGCGTATCTGTTACTGATGTCCCCCGTCGCTGCTGAACTATTTCATCGCCCTTATTCAACCAGAGGCTGCTCAAGTTTACGGCGGTCGTTACTTCACCACCGGGGTTATCGCGCAGGTCTAGGATGATTTTCTTGACGCCGTCGGCACGGAACCCTTCGGATGCTTTTTCGACGAGCTCATCGGTGTCATCGCTAAACTGGCTAACCTGGATATAGCCGATGTCTTGGTTGTCGCCGAGTTTTTTTGTAACAACAGATGGTATTTTTATGGTGTCACGCGTTATGGTTAGCTCGAGCTGCTCTGTCTTGTTGCGGACGATGCCGAGAGTAACTTTTGTGCCCTTTTCGCCTCGTATGACTTTGACGGCTTCGTTTACGCTGAACCCATAGGTGGATTTTCCATCGACACTGATGATAACATCCTTGGCGCGGAGCCCTGCGGCTTCGGCCGGAGAACCAACGAGTGGCGCCTGGACGATCACATTTTTATCGGTATCAAGTTCTAACTTTGCGCCAATGCCACTTATCGTCCCCTGGAGGTTGCTCTGGAAGTCTTCGGCTTCTTTGGCGCTCATAAATTCGGTGTATGGGTCTTTGGTACTTTCTGCCATGCCGTGTTTCAGACCATCGAGCATCTGCTGGTTCGTCAGCGAGCCATTATAGTTTTGACGGAGCGTATCGTACAGATCATCGAGTTGGCTGTAATCGATTTTTGATGAAAGATTGGTCGACTGTATGCCTGGCGTCGTGCCGAGCAGCTGTATATCACCTCGCCCAACTAACATTCCTACGACAAACAGCGCAACACCCGCCAGTACTAAACCAACCCGCTTCCCAGTAACGAGAGGTTGTTTTGGTGAGTTTATAGGCTCTGTAGCCACCTGAGGTATGTTTTGTGGTGATTGATATTCATTTTGCATATGGTTACTAGTATAGCACGCACACAGGCATACTAAGCTGAGAACGATGCACTCTGCTGTACAAGTTGTGGTGGCACACCAACGGTTCTGCGCTACAATAGACAGTATGAGTAAAGAGAATGCTGAGGTCCGACGCGTTACGAGTGATGAATATGCGGTTGCCCTCGGCCAAGTCGAGCAAATGCACGATGAATCTGTATCATTCCTGCAAGCTCCACTGTATGGTCAGCTGCAAGAAAAAGATGGCAAAGAAGTCGTCTACTTTGTCGCGAACATCGGTGACATGCCCGTTGCCTGCGGGCTCGCCGTTCGCTATACGGCGCCCTTTGGTATGAATTTCTTGTACTGCCCGTATGGTCCTTTCATCGGCGATGATAGCGTTTCAGTGCTGCCGGCACTACAAGATTTTTTTAAACCCATCGCCCGCAGTTTGAACTGTGCTTTCGTGCGACTTGACGTAAATGCGGTGAACCTCACCCCTGGTAAAAAACCAATCCCAGACGAACTAGCACGAACCGCAAGTTTGCAGCCACGCGCAGAATGGATACTCGACATCACGCCCTCGGAAGATGATTTGTGGATGGGTTTTCATAAACATGCCCGCTACAACACCCGCCTAGCCGAGCGAGCTCAGGCGGTTATCACGTGCTATTCTCCCGACAAGGCACCACTTGATGATTTTTTTGCGCTGATGCAAACGACTGCGGGGCGCGACAGTTTTGGCATATTCGACCGCGAATACTACCAAGCGTATTTAGATACTATGTCTGAAAAAGACGGTTTCATGACTGTCTGCACCATAGACGGAAAACCCGCCGCCGCAGGACTGTTCGTAGCTCACGATGGTCAGGCACACTACGTGTTTGCGGGGTCAAGTGACGATTACCGTAAAATCGCCCCTGCATATAGTGTGATATGGGAGTCGATCAAAGAGGCGAAAAAACGCGGCTGCAGCGTGTTTAATTTTGGCGGCGTGAGTGACGAAGTCAAAGGCCAAGCTCTTGGCGGCGTTACCGCCTTCAAAAAACGTTTTGGGGGTATGCAGGTGGACCACACTAACCCCATAGATCTCGTCTACGAAAACTACCGTTATATGCTTTTCAGGCTGTACAAAAAACTTCGAGGCTAACAACCTGCGTGAGTTTGCGTTGGTGGTCTATTTGTCGTTGAAACGGAGGAACTGAATGTTTGAAGTAATGACGAGGTCCATTTCATTGTAGCGGCCTGAGTACCAGTTGTATTGGCTGACATGTACCGAGCCATCACCGTTATCCCACTCGACAACAGCAACGTGCCCGACTGGCCCGATCGGCATATATGCGATATCTCCTGCTTTAGGATCGCTCACTACCCTGCCTGCACCAGTGCTCGTAGCAAATGGTATCCACTGATATGCGCTACCACCGCCGCCTGGGAATCTAGGCACACGTTTACCGAGCTGGTCGGCGCGGTCAGCTGCATAATGTACGCATTCGCGGGCCAAGCTGAGGCCCCATGGGTCAGCAACCCACTGGTCTAGCCCGTATGCACAGTATCGATAGCCACCGCCACAGTTCGACGCACCGGTCATATTGCGGTATTTGATCGCACTGCCCGTTGGGCTTGTGCCGTTTGAGCCTGTGTACTGTGCGTACGCCGCTGCCTGTTGAGTACGTAGCTCTCGGATCCTTGTATTATTGTTGGCGAGCTGCGCGTTTAGATCGCCCTGCTGCGATTCATTCATGCTAAGTAATCTCTGCTGTTCGGACTGCAAGGATGCGACTTGATCTCGTTCTGATTGTAACTCTTTTAGCAGCTGTTCGACTTTTGCTTTTTGTACCTGCAGCTGTTTTTGCAACAGCGCAATCTGCTTTAGGGTGTCCTGTAATTTGTTCTGGACACGAGAACGGTACTCTTGTTTGTCGATGGCTTCGTTTAGGTTTGTGCTCGACGCAAATAGGACGATATCGTCTGGCGTACCGTCGACATACATCGCTTTTACATCCGCAGATAATATCGAGCGCTGTCTTTCGATTTCTTTTTGAGCAGCTGCTATTTCGTCTTCGAGTCGCCGTTGTTCTGCAACATTCGTATTGATACGCCCCTGCAATGCATCAACTTGACCCTGTAATCGGTCAATTGCTTCTTGGTAGGTTGCTGCCTCTGCATATAACCCACTTAATGTTGAGCGTGCTGCTTCATTGGCGGCGCGAAATGCCGCAATTTGATTGTCATATTCATCGGCAAAGGCGCGTTGCAATAGTGGCGTGGCCATACCAGACGCAAGTAATACACCAATAATAACTAGCGTGCCGAGCAAACGACGTTGAGGTGCAAAGAGAAACGATATTTTTTTCATGTTTTTTGTTTTGGTTATTACCTCTAGCAGTATAGCACTGAATCTATGCAAAATGCAACCCTCCTTACGGTTAAGGACGTACACATTCCGATCAATAGAACGCTGTACTATCTACAACCTTAGTAAAAATTGGTTTATTTTTTAGGTGTCTTAAATTTTAGATACCGTCTGGTGGCCACTGTAGAAGAAACGGCACCTATAAGTATACCAAGCGTAAGCTGCATGAGCAACAAATACCAATAGTACTTTCCAAAGAACTCCTGAGCATAAACAACATCTATCAGCCCAAAGCTAGTAGCCTGCAACGAGCCCGACGCGGTCACAAAAATAGCATTTATGATCAAGATAGATATGATGCCCGATAGCACGCCGTATATGATCGACTCGACCACAAACGGGCCGCGTATAAAACTTGTGCTGGCGCCCAAAAGTCGCATAATTTGCAGTTCATCGCGTCGGTTAAAAATAGCCATCTGTATTGTATTGAATATGATGAGCACAGATATGACAGAGAATACTGCAACTGCACCGAGCCCGATACGCCCCAGTATGTTCGTGGCATGGGTGATGTTGTTGATAGCTTGCCTGCTATCGCCACTATCCGACATCGCGTCGGACTGAAGTTTTTTATTTTCTGGCTGTTCAACGTAGGCACGAATCTGTTGCAGCTGGTTTAGGTCGCGTGGTTTGACAACGATCGTAGCCGGCAATGGGTTGTCAGTCTCATTTATCGCAGCGAGCAACTGTGCATTTTCCTTGTTCTGCTCCATGTAGCGTTTTAGGGCATCAGTTTTGCTGTAGTAAGTTACTTTTTCGACATTAGAGAGTTTTTTGAGCCCGCTGATGAACGTATCAGCCTGCTCTTTGGTGGTTGAATCTTTAAGGTATATCGAGATATTGATTTTGCCTGTTATCTGTTTGACTGTGTTGTTGAATGTGGCGTTTGCAATGATAGAAAAGAGTATGATGGTCAGCGTAATAACCATTATTGCCATCGCGGCTATAGCTAGCCAGGCGTTTCGTACAAAATTGACCATGCCGGTACGTATAATCCGCATAAAAGTAGTTGTTCGAACTCCCATTATGCAAGCCTCGCAGGTTTTTTATCGGTATACTGCGAGCTCGCTCTGTCGCTCGCAATCTTGCCATTTTTTATTGTGATGACACGGCGTTTTAGCTTGTTAACGATTTCTTGGTTGTGCGTCGTTAGTAACACCGTTGTGCCGTAGCGGTTGATTTTTTCGAGCACCGCGATGACATCCCAGGCGTGTTTTGGGTCGAGGTTCCCTGTCGGTTCGTCTGCGATAAGTATTTTGGGCTGGCGGACAATCGCCCTTGCGATGGCAACGCGCTGACGTTCACCGCCGCTAAGTTCCATCGGCATGCGGTTGGCTTTATCTTTCATATTGACGATGTCCAGTACGCGCGGAACGGTGTTTTTTATCTCTTTACTGCTAACACCGACTATCTCGAGTGCGAATGCTACGTTTTCAAACACCGTACGGTTTGGCAGTAGTTTAAAATCCTGAAACACTGTCCCTATTTTGCGACGTAAAATCGGGATACGTTTGTCGGGCAGTTTGTCGTAGTCTATGCCGCCGACGATGATTTTCCCACTCGATGGGCGTTCTTCGCGTGTCAAAAGTTTGAGTAGTGTGCTTTTACCCGCACCGCTCTGCCCCACGACGACGACAAATTCTTTCGGCTCAATATGCAGGCTGATACGCTCAAGCGCTGCCTCGTTATTCTTACCGTACTGCTTTGACACCCTGTCTAGTAGAATCATAAGCACTATTATAGCAAAGTTACTCAGAGAACCTATTACCCGGCGCTGTTGGGCTGCAATCTGTAGTCGTACTCGATATGATGTAGCACTAGACTGTGCCAATAATCTCTGCCTTCAGGCGTTAGTTTCCTTAACAAGCCCGTTGCCATCCAACCCTCGTCCCCATCTGTACTACGCGGCGCTACCTCTAGAAAGAAAACATTGTTTTGCAGTAATACTGTGTCACCTATATATGCTCGTGTCTCGCGCAAAAATGTCGCTCCGTCTGAATGTAGAACGCGCGCCAATTTCTCTGCCTTTGTCCTACCCGCCGACGTCAATCCAGCCCTTGACACTTCGCCGCATAAAATGCCATCTTCTGTAGAAACTGCGCCGAGTACTGTACGGTTGAACTCTGCAGTCGCATCACGTGGGGCCTTGCCAAGTAACAGCCTAGAAAAGGCTTTGCCTGATAGCTCAGTCAAATTATTGAAGTGCTCGTGTACAAGTGGCGGGTACATAGTAACTCGCCTTCCCCTGATGAATGGTGCTGCAATATCCGAGTCTCTTGCGATACAGGCATCGTCTATATCCAGCATCTCTTTTAGGCGCCATACATACGGAAGTTTTGCTCTTATTTCTTCGCGCGTTAAACCTACAAAACTTTTCGGCATCTCAAATTTTGCACTCAGGCTACCCGATGTCATAAATCACCGAGTGTGTGGTTTAGGTATGCGGCGATAAATGGGTTAAGCGCACCGGCGAGGACAGCATCTGGGTCGGACGACTCGTGCCGTGTACGCAAGTCTTTGACCTGCTTATAGGGGTGCAGCACGTAGCTACGTATTTGGTTACCCCACGCAGCCTGTTCGTTCGGGCCTTTTAGCTCACTTACGCGCTCGGCATGCTGTTCGATCTGCAGCTGCGCCAACCGAGAACGTAAAATAGTCATGGCGGTTTCTCGGTTTTGCAACTGGCTACGCTCATTTTGGATCGCAACAACTATGCCTGTTGGTAGGTGTGTAATGCGAACGGCACTATCGGTCGTGTTGACACTTTGGCCGCCGTGTCCACCGCTACGGTACACATCTATTTTCAAGTCTTTTTCGTCGATTTCAACGGCATCTGGTGTATCGATTTTGGGCATTATTTCAATCTTTGCAAAGCTCGTTTGACGCAGACTATCAGCGTTAAATGGACTCAGCCGCACAAGCCGATGAACTCCATGCTCACCCCTGAGTTTTCCATATACAAACTGTCCAGATATGGTCATTGTGCAGCTCTTGATGCCTGCCTCTTCACCGCTAGACTCATCTATCAGTGAAACTGAATACTTATTTTGTTCAGCCCAACGTGTATACATACGCATGAGCATGGCCGCCCAGTCCTGCGCGTCTGTGCCACCGGCACCAGCGTGTATGCTTATAACCGCGTCATACTCGTCGTATGGGCCTGCAAATTTTAGTTCTTCTTTTAGCTCTTCGAGGCTTTTTTCTGCGACAATAGTTTGCACCTCTAGGTCAGCTATGAGCGTAGCGTCGTTTAGCGCAACAAGCTCAACAATATCTGCGACATTTCGGTCTAGTTCTCTCCACGGCTGCACCCTTTTTTCAAGGGCGGCCTGCTCGCGGGAAACCTTCTGGGCACGGTCGCTGTCAGACCAAAAATCATCTGCTTGCATCTGAGTTGATAGGTCTGCGAGCTTTGCCTGGAGCCCCGCAAAATCTATCCGCTGTAGCGCATCATCAATAGAAGCCTGCAGTTCTTTTACGCGCGTATCGAGTGGCCCCACTGTTACCACTCCTGACGCCATAGCGGCGATATTTGTTCGCTCAACTTGGAAGCAAGCGAGGGAGTTGTGCTGCCGTACAACCCAAGCCCACCAACGCCATCTGCAAACATTGCCCTTGCGGCACTGACGATAGATTCTTTCGTTACGGCCTCTACGCGTTCGGGTATCTTGTAATAGTCGTCGATATAGTCGTCAAAGAAATACCGGCCCGTGTACCCGCCAGCAGTGCTTGCGACTGTCTGCGCACCACGTTGGTATCGCCCAATAGCATACGACTGCGCAGCGATAATGTCTACCTCTGCTAATTCGCCTCGGAAAATATTACCTAGTTGCTCGACTATAATGTCAAAAAGTGCTGGCGCATTCGCGACCGAGACTTGACTACCAAACCAAAGGTTACTACTCAGTTTTATCTGCTGAAAACCTGAGCTCATGCCGTAAACTAGCCCACGCTCACGGGCGGTGCCGAGTATTTTGCTATAGAGCGTTTCGGTAAGAATCGCATTCATCACACCAAGCGAGTCTAGCTCGTGTTCGTCAAAACGGCGGTTCATAAACGTATCAATGTAGAAATAGAGCGTATCGACTGTCGGGTTTGCGATAGATATTGGTTTCGCCAGAGGTCGCACTATCTCATCTGGCATAGCAAATCGTTCGCCGCGCGGCAAACCAATGCTTTCTAGCATATGTATGAGCCTGGTACGGCGTTTACCGATGTTGCCGGCGATCACAAAACGCATGTTGTCGGTAGTGTGGGTTCGCCTGTAATGCTCACGCACGTCATCAAGCCCAACATTGTCCATGAGCTCGAGTCGCCGTTTGTCCGTCTCGGAAACGAGCCCATACGCCTTGCGGCTTGCCGCGCCGAGCTGACGGAAATGGTTGTTGGCACGTGCCGACAACTCCTCACGGACGTTTCCAAACTCTGCATCAAACTCTTCCTGCAGGAACAGTGGCTCTTCTATGGCCGTGATAAGCAGGCCCGTTACTCTCTCCCACTCAAAGTCGGCGCATTCTATTTCATACACGATGTCATAGACATCGGTGCTAGCATTGCTATACGCGCCGTTTTTCTCGACTTCTGCCTGAAAATCTCGCGCCCGTGGAAACTTATCATTCGCTCCGAGCAGGATATGCTCCATCAAATGCGGCGTTTCCCATTTTTTGCGCGAAACCAGGTATTCACCCGCACGAAAGTTGATATAGGTATCCATGACAGATGCGTCGGGCACATGGATAAATAATCCGCGCGCGCCGTTTTTTAGTACTACTTCTTCTACATGATGTTTCATAGTTGCTAGTCTGGTGTATGCGACAGAGAGTATGTCTCTGCCATGAGGCACTATTTGCGCTTGCGGGCTTTAGCCTTTCGTTGACGCTCAGCTTTATTGGCTTTCGTGCGTTTCTTGGTCGTTGTTTTTACCTTGGATGCGTTTTTTACCCCTGAGAAGTCACCCTCATCGAACTCTACATCACTGTTAGAGATATCGCCCGCATTGCTTATTGACTGACGAGCGGCCAACGTTAGCTCAGTCTCAACTGGCTCATCTAGCTCGCTAGGGTCAACTGGCTCGGCATGAAACAACGAGCGGACAACTTCATGGCGCAAATCGTGCTGCATTTGTTCAAAAATGATCTGACCACGGCGGCGATATTCAACCAATGGGTCGCGTTGGCCAACACTAATCCAGCCGATCCCTTCGCGCAGGTGATCCATGTTTTCAAGGTGCTGCATCCAGAGGTTGTCGAGTACCTGCAGGTACACATCGCGCTCAACCTTGCGCAAAATCTCAGGTGTGAAGGCTATCTCGCGGCCTTTATATAGTTCTTTTGACTCTTCGACTAGGACGGGTTTAACTTTGTCGGCGGTTGTGCCAAAAATGCGGTCAAGTGCTGAATCATCAAGCGGCATTATTTCTCGTATCATTGGCTCAAAATCGTCCGTGGTACGAAGTGGTGAGTCGGCTAGAATGCTAACTTCTTCTTCTATATATACTTTTACGCGTTTGCTTATATCGTCAGCCTTCAGAATTTCTCGGCGCATCGCGTACGTTGCTTTACGGTGTCGGTTCATGACATCGTCGTACTGCACGACATTTTTTCGCTGGTCAAAATGGAAGCCTTCAACTTTTTTCTGAGCACCTTCTAGCCCTCTGGTAATCATGCGGTTTTCTATCGGAACGTCATCGTCGACACTTAGTCGGCCCATGATCGCGCCAATCTTGTCACCACCGAATATACGCATCAAGTCATCTTCGACACTAACATAGAACTGCGTTACGCCCGGGTCACCCTGGCGACCTGCACGACCCCGGAGCTGGTTGTCGATACGGCGGCTTTCATGTCGCTCAGAACCTAGGACAAACAGACCGCCGAGCTCTTTTACGCCCTCACCCAGAACAATGTCGGTACCGCGACCTGCGATGTTCGTGGCTAGTGTTACCGCACCTTTTTGGCCGGCCTGCGCAACAATTTTTGCTTCTCGTTCGTTGTTTTTGGCATTCAATATGCTGTGTGGGATGCCTTCTTTAGTAAGAAGCGTCGCAAGACGTTCATTTTTCTCGATACTTGCCGTACCGATAAGTACCGGCTGGCCACGTTTGTGGAGTAAGTGTACTTCTTTGGCGATAGCTTTGAACTTGGCTGTTTCACTACGGTAGATGCGGTCTGGTCGGTCATCACGAGCAATTTTGCGGTTTGACGGAATCTCGACGACATCAAGTTTATATATCTGGTGGAATTCTTCGCTTTCGGTCATGGCAGTACCGGTCATGCCGGCCAGTTTGTCATACAGACGGAAGTAGTTCTGGAATGAAATGGTTGCGAGTGTCATGCTTTCCTGCTGCACCTCGACACCTTCTTTTGCCTCGATAGCCTGGTGTAGGCCCTCGTTATAGCGTCGACCAGCCAACAGTCGGCCTGTAAACTCATCGACGATAACTATTTCGCCGTCATTAGTCACGACATAGTCTTTATCACGTTTGAATAAAGTCTGCGCACGCAATGCTTGCTCGAGATGGTAGATAGTACGAATGTTTTCACTGGCATAGATGTTTTCGATACCGAGGATTTTTTCAATCTTATCAACACCCTTATCGGTCAGAATGACTGTTTTACGTTTTTCATCGACCTCATAATGAATGGGTTTGAGCTGCCTCACGGTACGAGAAAATTGCGCATAGGCATTACCAGGTGTAACGCTCGGGGCGCTAATGATGAGCGGTGTTCGGGCTTCGTCGATAAGGATTGAGTCGACCTCATCCACGATAGCAAAGTTCAGCTCGCGTTGGCGCAACTGGTCGGTTTCGCGCACCATGTTATCGCGCAGATAGTCGAAACCAAATTCGTTGTTGGTACCATAGGTAATATCGGCATTGTATGCGTCTTGGCGACTGCAAGGCCTCAGGTGCCTAAAACGCTCGTCTTCGTGTTCTTCGTTGGTGAATGTTGGGTCATAGATGAATGAGTGATCAGCCAAAATAACAGCAGTGGACATACCTAAAAAGTCATAGACTCGGCCCATCCAGCCGGCATCGCGTTGTGCCAGATAATCGTTTACTGTAACGACATGGACACCCTTGCCGGTCAATGCATTGAGAGATACTGGTAGCGTTGCAACCAGAGTCTTACCCTCACCTGTTTTCATTTCGGCTACGTTTCCTTCGTGGAGCACCATGCCACCGATGAGCTGTACATCAAAATGTCGCTGACCGAGCGAGCGCGATGCAGCTTCGCGGACGAGCGCAAACGCGTCAGGCAAAATGCCGTCGAGCGTCTGTTTTTTGAGCTTTTTACGCAAAACATCAGGCTGTTCTTGCAGCTCTTTGTCACTCATTTTTTCATATTTAGGGGCGAGTTCGTTGATAGCTTTGACGCGTTTTTGCAAGCGTTTGATAGTCTTTGCCTGCGGATCGCCGAGCAGCTTTTTAAGCACACTGTGCATAGTCGTTGTTACTCCTCCATTTTGACGTAATTAACAGATGCAACTATTGTACCTTTTTTGAAGGCATTTTGCGAGAAGAAAATATACTCGGGACAGTCACCTAACACCAGAGCAGTAGTCACTACCCCAGTAACACTACTAGAGCTTGTGGCAAACGTACTATTCTTCGTCTGTCTTAGGAGTAAACGCGTGGCGAATACGGTGTGCTGCACGATGGCGCAAGCTCTGTTTGCCATGTTTACTTTTATACTCTGCAAGCTGCCGACGTAGCTCTGCCATAGTCACATCAAGTGACGCGTATGAGTGTTCGACGTCCTCTGTTACAACAAGCTTTTCACCAGGAACGTTCAGCTCGAGATGGCAGGTATACGATTCGACACGGCTTTTTGTCGCATGGGTAATACGGATAGCCAAGCTAGCGTTGTCGCGGGCTTTACGGGGTACATATTTCTCTAGGTCTTTTACTTTACCCTCAACATATTTTTGTAACTTATCAGTATGCTCAAACCCCTCAGCGCTAAATGTGTACGCAAGCATGTTGCACTCCTCCCTTTAATATCATCATTATAGCGCACTTCTGCGGTTATACTTCTAAAGTCTCACAGATACACGACATCTAATTCTTTTTACGATCATGGATACATTCACCTATTTGTCTATACTATTTGATGTATCGCGCTGTTGGGCGTACTATTCATATAATATAGGAGGCAAAGATGCAGAAAGTTATATTTTCCCCAGAACAAACCCCGAGACAAATACTCAAAACGATTGTTCACGGTTTCGCGACATCTGAGCGCACATCAGGATTAGACAGTGACTGGACCATGGTTTCATTGTCGTTGCCACCAACCGAGAGTATGTTGGACGCACTACCATTTGGTGCACCATTACGAAAATCAGGAAGCCTACATTGGTTAGGTAATCCGAGTGCCTTAACTCGTAGCGCGCTTTCAGCTACCTATGAGGTTGGTCCAGATGATGAATATACTAAGAGAGCAAGAAAGTACTGGATGCTCGACACGGTAAGAGCGAATTACCGACGACATATGACTGATTCAAAGATAGAAGCGATCGAACTCAGGAACGTTCCCATGGTTGAAGCAGTTGGACTTATCGCCGTTACCGGTCATCTTCTTGGCCTAAAAGAAGGCGCCGTAAGAGATACCCTGACTGAGGTGCTGCACAGAAAACCAGAAACCGGTACCATGTTACCGTTGGTACATGCCGCATTCCAGGGCCTTAACCGTCCTGACGACTTTCGCCTATTCTAATGTAAAAATCTGCTTACTTTTGTGCTTTTTATTATTTATTGCGAGCTAAATTTTTTCACGGCCACCGAAAAATGGACGGAGCGCTTCAGGCACCATGACATCTCCTTCGGCAGTTTGGTAGTTTTCGATGATTGCGATCAGCGTGCGCTCTGCGTAGGCCGTCGCGTCATTTGTATGGACAAACTCGACCGCACCATCGGCTCGTCGCACCCGCGTCTTCATCGGCCGGGCCTGAAAATCGGTGATGTAGTCGGCCGTGTGCGTCTCGCGGTATTTCCCCTGCCCCGGTAGCCATGTTTCAAGATCAACTCCCTTCGCATTGGGGCGCCCGACATCGGCAGTGCATTTTTCGAGCACATGATATGGAAGCCCCAGTGACCCTGTCAGATATTCTTGAATCGCTACCATAAAAAGATGCTCGTCAAACGATGTATCTGGCGTCGTAAAACTTTCCATTTCGAGTTTGTTAAACTGGTGCACACGCAGAAAACCTTCAGTGTCTTTGCCGTATGTCCCTGCTTCTCTACGAAACGCCGTCGTCGTACCAACGAGTCGAATCGGTAGATCGGCTTCAGGCAAAATCTCATCCATATACATCGGCGCCATGGTGTGTTCGGCGCTTGCATTGAGCCATAAGTCTTCGTCCTCGATACGGTACGTCTGCTCTTCTTTGTTGAGACGTCCGGTCGCTTGGAAAACTTCTGTCCGTGCCATCGCCGGCGGCAAAACGGGAGTAAATGGCTTGTTTGGCACGCCGTTGAGCCCAGCCTGATCGATAATCTGCTGCAACTTCTCGGGGTTCGTCAGCACACTAAAACCGTACTGCCAGAGCGCAAACTCGAGCAAAACTAAGTCTCCCTTGAGATACACAAATCGGTTACCGGCAATCTTGGCACCACGCTCTTTGTCGAGCCAGCCTTTGGCTTCGGCAATTTCCCAGTGATTTTTGGGCGTAAAATCAAACGTCGGGGTCTCACCGACAGTTTTTGCAACGACATTTTCATCTTCGGTTTTGCCGACTGGTACCATGTCGAGCGGCATATTTGGCACACTCTTAAGTGCTGGCCAAAATGCTTCCTCGACCGACTTTAGCTGCTCTTCTACACCTGTGATCTGGGTTTTAAGACCTTTTCCTGTCTCAATCTGCTCTGGGGTTGGCCGTCCACCTTTCATCTGATCGGTCAACGCGTTTCGCTCGGCTCGGAGATCCTCAACCTCAGTCAGTAGGCTACGACGGCTTGCGTCTAGTTTGAGTAGGCTTTCGACATCGATATCGTAGCCCTTCTGCAAACTCTTTTCTCGAACTTTTTCTGGGTTATCTCGTATGAATTGTATGTCTAGCATGTTACTAGTATACAGAGTTAAGAGTTAAGAGTTAAGAGTTTTGCGGCAACCGCATAGTCGTAGAATCAACCCGCCATGAGTATACCTACGACTAGCCGGCCGCCTGAACACAGTAGCCTATTGGTCTAATGCGCGCATCTTCTTATACATATAGCCCTCTATCAACATCTTTTTCCCGACAAATGACTCGAGTAGCTCGCTGCACTCGATGTATTCTTTGTTAACCTGCACGATCCACTGTCGATTCTGCTGCTCGACAAGATAGTAGTAGTCAACGAGCGCAGAATTCAGCGAGTCAAACATCTCGACCGCACCCACACCAACCGTGCTAATCTCAAGTAATTTTTTCCACCAGACCATGTGTACGACCCTGACCAATTGGCTAATCTGTGCTGCTGGATATTTTTCACGTATGAGAGAATCCTGCCAGTCTGCCGCGAAATCTTTTTGTTCCACGGGTTCGCGTACAGCCGATAGTACCGTCGACTTTTTATAGTCGAGCAGCTCATCCAGTCTAACGCCAAAAATATTTGCTAGTTGCTGCAGGTTATCGATGTCGGGCATACCCGCACCGCTTTCCCATTTTGCTACCGCTTGCCGCGATACATCCAGGCGATCGGCGAGATGTTCCTGTGACATCCCTGCTGTTGATCTTAACTGTTTTAATTTCTTGCTCAGTGTCATATTATTTCCTTTCTTTCACTGTGCAAAACAGCATAGCCCACCAGGTGAAAACCGAACAGCAACTTTGCGTTGCCCCCTAGAATAGATTCACTACCTACTCTGTCCGAAGTGCTTCGATTGGGTCGAGCTTGGCCGCTTTACGGCTTGGGAACCAGCCTGCCACGATCGCAACCAACACGAGGAACACGATAAGCATCGTTATTGGTACAAGTTGGAAAAGGAGTAGCTCGCTGCCTGCGCCAAGCTTTAATTTTTCGGTAATGACTGGGTTAAGTAACATACCAAGTATCGTTGCGAGTACCGAACCCATTACACCGCCCAAGAAACCAATCCAGGCCGCTTCATAGCGGAATAGTTTTCC
>CAZLLY010000026.1:0-14102 GCA_964560755.1 uncultured Candidatus Saccharibacteria bacterium
AATACGGTGAGTATTAACATATACCAAAGCGTGAGGCGGAGGGTTGCGTAGTCAAACAAATTTTTCATGGTAAACAGTTAACCCTTTGCAAGTTTATATCCAAAACCTCTGACAGTATGAATCAGCGGTGACTGTTTCGGAAACGCTCGGTCGATTTTTGTGCGCAAATACCCAATATACGCCTCAACCGTGTTTGGCAACACATCGGCATCAAAGTCCCAGACGTGGTTTATGATGGTCGTTTTGCTGAGTACCCTTCCCTCGTTCCGCATCAAATATTCAAGCAGTGCATATTCGGTCGCACTTAGTTCGATAGATGTATTTCCCCGCTCAACTACCTTCGAAACTGGGTCAAGACTCAGGTTGGAAACCTGGATGGTTGTGGCGGTTGTCAGGCTCGGGCGTCGAAGCAGCGCGCGGATACGAGCGAGTAACTCTTCAAAGCTAAATGGTTTCACGAGGTAGTCGTCGGCGCCGGCATTTAAGCCTGCTACACGGTCTTTTATCTGGCCCTTGGCGGTTAGTAGCAATATCGGTGTTTTGATGTTTTTTTCGCGAAGTTTTGCGCATATATCTAACCCGTCTAAACCGCCAGGCAGCATTCGGTCAAGGATGATTACATCGTAGTCCTCTGTCATGGCAGCGGCCAGTCCGGCTCTACCATCGTCAATAACTTCGGCATTCATTCTTTCCTGATGAAAACCGAGCTTTAGGGCGTGGGCTATTTTGCGTTCGTCTTCTACGATAAGTATCTTCATAGTATTAATAGTATACGCCAGTACTGAATTATTCCTGAGAATCGCCTCAGTTGATCATGTCGACTAGGCTATTGCGTCTTAGGTCGGTTGGCTTTGGTCGTTCAGTATCACGCGTACAAGTATAACTAGTCTGCTACGGCTGCTTGCGGCTATTGGACAAATTGGATAAAAAAATGCGGTAAAACTCACCGAAGTAAAATGCACCATCCCAGGTGAAATGGTGCATTGTTACGCGTGTCTAAACTAGGTCCTGGAGTTTTGCTTAGTTGCTAGTAGTTGTGCTTGTCGTTGACGATGAGGATGAAGTGGTTTTTGAACCGTTCATTCCGCCCTTGCCGCCGGCCATGCCATGGCCACGCCCGCCACCCATCAAAAGGTATGCATACTGTGCGTCGATGCCCTTTTCTTTGAGCCATGCGTCGAGCGCAGTTTTATCTTTCTCCATCTGTGCTTTGCGGTCGGTGGCGGTTGAGCTCTGCGCGGTTGTTTTGCTCGCCGTCCGCGCCTTTTGTAATTCGGCACGTTTAGCGGTTATCAGGTCAGATTGCGCCTGTGTGATTTTGCCGTCCTTAACCAGCTGTGCTTGTTTGCTTGCCGTGTCTGTCTCACGCTGTTTTGCCATATCGGCTCGGTTGGCGTCGAAAACTGCCTGCACCTCAGTTTTATTCAACTTAAATTTGTCGGCGATGGCTTGCACGAGGCTATTCTTCGAACCAGTAGAATTGGTGCTTGTTTGTGCGCTAGCAACGCCTAAGCCTGTCACGCCGGCGACCGCAACAGCAGCGGTTACTCCAGCGACTGTAAATAGTTTATTTAGTTTTTTCATTGACATCCTTTCGTTTATGGCTCGGTGTCATGCCCGAACGCCTGACCATAATACGAAGTAGTCTATGAGTGTCTGCTGAGAAAAATTGAATCCTGAACGAAGCCTGAGCAAACAGCTGTTATTACTCTGAGATGCCGAGTTTTGCCGTACTGCGGAGCTTTTGATTGGGGATGAATAGCGAGAGCACGAAGGCCGAGGCCATGATAAGGCCTGATATTGCAAAGACGCGGTGGAGCGAGGATGTAAAGGCGCTGATGACTTTCTCGCTGTAGTTTTTTTGCTGAGTATGAAATGCACCGAGCTGTTCTTTTTTGGCTGCATCGCTGATAGGTAATTTCGAGATCGTCTCATTTGCAAAATTGCCGATAGTTTTACTCTGTGCATTTACGGCTAATAATTTATCTGCACTCATTTCGCCCTCGAGCATCTGTGCAGCCTGCGGAGATTGTCTGAGCGTTTTGATATAGGGGATGTCGTTTGGATGACCGATGGAGCTAAGTATCCCTGCGGTTAACATGCCGCTGAGGACCGCCATGCCTATCGTAGACCCAAGCCCTCGGAAAAGCTGCACACTTGATGTTGCTGCACCGAGGTCTTTTTGGTCGAACTCGTTTTGTACAGCTAGGTTCAGAATAGGCATTACCATACCGAGGCCCAGCCCCGCAAACGCCATAATAACTGCCTCATGCCAGTAGGGCGAGTCGGGCTGCAGTGATATGAGGGATAGAATACTGAGGGTAGCAACCGCAAAGCCGGTCATAATGAACACTTTATACCGTCCCAGTCGAGAAACAAACTGCCCTGTCCCGATAGAGCTGATCATCATACCGCCGACCATTGGCAAGAGCATCAACCCTGCTTTGGTTGCATTCGCCTCGAATACCTGTTGATTGAACTGTGTTAGATACATAATCGCCGCCATGAATGAAGCGCCGAAAAGTAGTGCTGCAGAGTTCATGAGCGTGAAGGTTTTATTCATAAAGAACCTAAGAGGGATAATCGGTTGTGCGGCTTTACGTTCTACCACGACAAATATTGCAGCAGCAACTGCGGCGGTAGTCATCAGTACGGTTTTTATCATCGTAAGGCTGGTGCCGCCTTCTATGAGGTGTCGGAAAATCGTTTCGGTGTTGTCGACGGAAAGTACGAGTGCGCTGAGTGCGATAGTAATAAAGAGTGCTCCGAGGTAATCGGGTTTATGTTTGCTGTCGTGCTTGATACTTGGGCAAAAACGAGCAATTATCACAGTTGCGACGATGCCAATTGGTATGTTTATGAAAAAGTTCCAGCGCCAGTTAGTCGACATACCAAAAAAGCTATGGCCATCTGTTAGCCAGCCACCGAGTAGCGGGCCAATGACTGAGCTCATGCCAAAAACAGCTCCAATCATTCCCTGCCATTTACCTCGTTCGCGTGGTGTGAACAAGTCACCAACGATAGTAAACGCGTTGGCCATGATCATACCACCACCGATACCCTGAATAGCGCGTGCTGCAATGAGCATTCCCATAGAATGCGCATTACCACTCAGTAGTGATGCGAGTGTAAAGGTAATGACGCCGGAAAGTAAAACGATACGGCGGCCATACATGTCACTAAGTTTCCCAGCGAGTGGCACGGTTACTGTCGTAGTTAGCATGTATGCTGTTACGATAAAGCCTATGCTCGAAAAGCTGTTAAATTCGGTGACAATTGCTCCAATGGCAGTAGCAATGATGGTCTGATCGAGTGCTACCAAAAACAATCCACACATGACCGCGAGCATAACAATAACTTTTTCACGTTTCGTGATGTGATGTAGCGACATTTTTGTCTCCTAGATTAGTTTCTTTTTCAGTAGCTCAAGGTGTGAGCCCATTCTGTTTATCATACTTTGGACTTCCGACTCGGAAATAAAAGCGACTGTTTTGTGGTCGTCGATATAGAGCGCAACCAGTTTGTCGCCTGGCTTGACACCCATTTTCTCGCGTGCTTCGACGGGTATAACAACCTGGCCTTTTGTACCAACTGTTGCAGTTCCGACGAGCTCAATGTCTTTTCCGTGAAATCCCATACGTTATACATGTTATACAAGTATGACCGTATATGCAACTGGAAAAATGTTGAATTACAGAATTCAGAATGGAAACTGCGTTACTCCGTTTCGAAATATAAATACGCCTCCTTCCTGTGCCGTCATCCTGAGCGAAGCGAAGGATCTTCTAATGTGCATTTTCACGGGGGGGATTCTTCGCGGTGCTCAGAATGACATCGGGCAGATTAGGACAAAAGTAGCGAATATAAACTCCAAGCCTCGTCATTCCCGCGAACGCGGGGATCTAGTCGCAACTTTCGGCGAAGCCGATACGACTTCTAATCTTAAATTCTGTAATTCATATCTCCTAACAGTAATGTTCGTCTCAAAAACCTTTCCATTGTTGCCCCTTGTGTACGTGATAGTTGAGGGATTCGACCTTGGCTAAAGCCAACCCAGCTCCCATGGTCGCTGGGCTACGGACGGCTGGGCGCAATTAATGTCTATCAACGCATTGTACTTGCTTAAGAATAAAGTTACGATCAAATCTATGTTTATTATCTAAATAATATATCGAGGAAGCTATGAGGTTCGTTCAGAAAATCGCGAGTCATTTTGACATGGTCTACTTCATCATATTCGACTTTTGATATCCCTGTACCCGATAGTTGATAAATTCTAGCACCAGGATAGGCTAACAGTATTGGTGAATGGGTGGCGATAATAAATTGAGAGCCTTTGTTCGCAAGGACATGGATTGCAGACATTAGCTGCAGTATCTTCTGAGGCGAGAGTGCTGATTCGGGCTCATCGAAAATAAACAAACCAGGTCTAAAACTATCAACTAGTGACAAAAATGCCTCACCATGTGATTGCTCATGTATGTGTTTGCCGTTAAACAAGATTGGAGTTGGGCCTTCCGGTCCAAAAGTACCGTTCTCTGCGTAATTTGCTGTTGTGTAAAAACTCTCTGCTCTAAGAAAATATCCATACTTTTCGCGCTTTATGCCACGAATAAGAATCATTTCATTTCCTAATACCGACGATGTGTTCTCTGTCGAGTAACTATAGTTTTTTGTGCCGCCCTCTGCATTAAAACCGCCAGCAATCGCTATAGCTTCTATAATCGTAGATTTGCCAGTCCCATTTTCTCCGACAAAAAAAGTAACACGATTCGTAAAAGACAAATGTTCAAGGCTTTGTACTGACGGAATCGTATATGGATACGATTTGGGTTGTGCTTTGGGAAGTCGGAAACCTCTTATATATAAGTCATTCATGCATTAATTTTAACAGAATAAACATGTTCTATTTATATGGCTGGTCAGTCTGGTCAGGAACTTTCTGGTTTGCATCCATCATTTCTTGCAAACGATCAAGTTCTTCTCTACTAATTATATCTTTTGCAAATAGTGTAGCTACTAAGGCAGCCAGCACACTGGCTTCATTACCTTTATAATTATTAGTAAGTAAACTCTGCCAAATTTTGATCATATCTTCGTTTATTTTTTCGGCCACTCGGGTCTCCTTGGATGCAATATATGGCTGGGGGTGAGGGATTCGAACCCCCGAATGCCAGGACCAAAACCTGGTGCCTTACCACTTGGCCAACCCCCAATATATGTATAAATGTGCTGAATGATTCGACTCACCTTCGGCGAGCCCGTAACTTTCATACTAGCAGCATAGCTGCAAATCTGAAAGGTTACCTTGCGAACTGCTACCAGCAGTTTTCACCCCGAATGCCAGGACCAAAACCTGGTGCCTTACCACTTGGCCAACCCCCAATGCAACGAGTTGAAAACAGTTTGATTGTACGGGAAAATGTCATAAAACTCAACCCCGTCTATACATCGGTGATGACGAGTGAAAGCGGTATGTCATGTGGTTCGTGGCGAAACGCAACCTCAGACCAATGGTAAGCCAGGCCGACCGTTATTGCGCCAGGTTGTTTTGAAAGAAAACGGTCATACCAACCGCCACCCTGCCCCAGGCGAAAGTTATGCGCGTCAAACCCCACTGTTGGTACGATAATGACGTCAAATGTCCCCTCTGGTATCTTGGCAGAGGGTGATGTATCACCGAGCGTTACCCGTGGTGGGTGAGGTAGGTCAGCGATGAGGCGGAGTAGAGGCCTCGGGTCAATCTCCCGAAGTGACCCAAGTGCTTCGTAACAATGCACGCTGGTGATTTCATGCCAATCTATACGCTCAAAAACCTGGCCGGCAATGATTTGACTAGCCCTTTTAACTTCATCTTCTGAAAGTACAGAACGTTTTTTTGCTAAACCTTTCCGCAGGCTATGTTTGTCTTGCATGCGTTTATAATACCGCGTCAACGTAAAAAGGAGTATCATACTGTATATGCATAAGCACTCAAAGTATCACCTGAGTATGGTGATCGTATCTCTTATAGTTGCGTTTGGGGTGGGTTTTGGTCTGCTCGTATGGAGGGGCCAACATGCAAGCCCAGTCAAAAATGAAGTAAAAACTACCCCAGTAAAATCTGAATCTCAAGTAAAAAAAGATGAAACTGTTGCAAAAACAGTGATCGTACAGTTACCAAACGCGGCGCCTATAGAGGCCCGCGTAGAAGACTATAACAAGCCAGGTAGCCTATGGGTTGTAGTGAGCAAAGATTACCCGTTAGCCGATCTACACTACCGACCGTCAGACCTGACCCTAACAGACTTGCCCGCCCGAACAGACAAAAGTGTTGACGAGAAATCGGTCAGTGCGGTGGTCGTCCCTGACTTAACGTCAATGTTTACCGATGCAAAAAATGCCGGAAACGACATCATGATTGCAAGTGGGTTTCGTTCGTATGAATTACAGCAAACTTATTTTTCAAATTATTCCAAATCGTACGGTGAGGAAGCGGCAAACAAATTTAGTGCAAAACCTGGACAGAGTGAACACCAAACAGGCCTAGCGCTCGACATTGCCTATAATAACCGCGATTGCTACCTAGACGTTTGTTTTGGACAAAAGCCTGCGGGTATGTGGCTGGCTGAAAACGCGTATAAATATGGTTTTATTTTGCGCTATCCATCGGACAAGACCGAGATAACAAAATACCAGTATGAACCATGGCATTTTCGGTATGTTGGCAAGTCTCTTGCGAAAGCACTACACGAAAGCGGCTTAACACTGGACGAGGCCAGGCCGTATCTAGAAACGGCTCGGAACGAACTAATTTTACAACATAAAATCTAGTCGCCGACTGTGATGTTCGCCGCATCGGTAAGTGTTGTTTTGACGTAGTTGAGGCGCTCGAAAGATGAATAGTTCGATCCGAACATAGCCTCGATACGGCTACCAGACGCAGAGAGTGGTAGTAGCTGAAAGTCAGAACGAGCGGCTAAGTTGTCGGCCGCCCTATCGGCTGCAGGCCAAACATATGACATAAAAGTTGGTTTAAAGGTGGGGCTTTCAGCGACCATAGTGCCAGAAGCCTTCTTGAGTGTAAAGCCCGCCACACCACCGGTCAGCTCATTGATTTTAAGTTGCGACGAAAGCATGTTGCCTATGCTGTACCAAACAAGTGTTTTTTGGCCGCCTGAACCCGTTATATAGGCGGCTTCTTGTATCACGTGTGGCCCCGTTCCGATAACCACGGTCACACCAAGGTCGGCGAGTCGCTGTGCAGCCTGACGCTGGTCATCGTTCGCGGTATTCATATTTTCGGTGCCCCAATGCATACTGACGATGACGGCATCGGCATGTGCCTTTGCCTCGGTTACCAGGCGCGACACAAGTGCGTCGTTATGGTAAATATTTACCCCGTACTCTATTAGGTTGGGGTCATTGCTATAATCGGCAAATGCCAAAAAGGCAACTTTGATACCATTTTTTTCGAAATACGACACCGCGTTTTGTTCCTGGGCGTTTCTGTTTGCTCCAGTATGTGCGAGAGGTTTCAAACTATCCCATTCATCGAGAGTGGTGTCTATGCCCGCTTGGCGTTTATCATTCATATGGTTTGTCGCCAGGTTAATAATATCGCAGGCTGCACCGTTTCTGTCGACTAGGTCGCGGGCGAATTCTGTTGGCGCGTTGAATGTTGGATATCCGCTAACGCCAAACTTCTGACCAGTCGCCAGCGTTTCAGGGTTGCAAAACACAACGTCAGCGTTTTTATAGAGTGGACGAATATGGCTGAAATAGGGTTTGTAATCGTACTTGTCGCCTGCCCTCGCCTGCCGGTTAATCGAATCGTGGGCAAGCATGTCACCCATTGCTGCAAAAACCAATGTTGGAGTTGGAGTAGTTTTTTTCGTAGTAGTGGTATTTTTCGTGACACTTGGTGCACTTACGTTACCAGGTCGCAGAAAATGGAGCAGTAAGAGAATAAGAGCAATTAGTCCCAGACATAGCAGGACCAAGACGAACCAACGGGGCATCTTTTTCATAGCTTTAACTATACGGTAAGCCGCTGGCTATGTATATATGGTACGAAGGTGATAAACGGGCTTTTTATGGACGGCGTTAGCTGCTAGAATAACAGATAAGACAATCAACATCGAGCACACCATGAGTTCAAAGAATATTGACGATTATATCCACCCGCTGCACATAAATGGCCTTGCAGGCCGAGTTTTATACATGCCGTCCGAAGGTGTACATGACCGCGAAATAATCGTGGTTTACGGACATCATTCATCACTTGAGCGCTGGTGGGGCTTGGCGCAAGCTTTCCATGAGTACGGGTCGGTTGTGATGCCCGACCTGCCAGGTTTTGGCGGAATGGATAGTTTTTATAAGATCGGCAGAAAAGCAACCCTCGATGAATTCGCCGATTACCTGGCCGCCTATGTTCGGATGCGCTGCAAGCGTCGAAATGTTAGTCTCGTGGGTATTTCATGGGGGTTTTTGGTGGTGACGCGTATGCTGCAGCGTTATCCTGACCTTTCGAAAAAGGTCGACTTGCTCGTGAGCGCAGTTGGGTTTATGCGGTATGATGATTTTAATTTTTCTCGTACCAGGCACCATTTGTACGTCACTGGGGCAAACATTGTCGCGACTCCCCCGTTTTACTATTTGATGCGGGCGATCGGGCTAAACCGACACACGCTACGCCTCGCCTATGCCAAAACGCATAACGCAAAGGTAAAGTTTGCGCAGGCGAACGGCGACCAAAAGAAATTCGACAAAATGATGGATATGGAGATTGTTCTTTGGCACGCCAATGACGTGCGGACGCACTTTAAAACCACAGTTGAAATGCTGACGGTCGACAACTGCAACAAAAGTGTTGACCTGCCTGTGTGGCATTGCTACACCGAAAATGACAATTATCTGAACAACCAAATCGTAGAACAACAGATGCAAATTGTGTTTAACGCGTACCGCCCTGCCCAGATCAATTCAGCCGCTCATGCTCCGAGCGTAGTGGCAAGCAAGACCGAGGCGGCCGTACTCATACCACCTGTACTTCGCAAAATTCTGCAAGGTCCAAGCGGTGAAGCCGCGGAATCTAACCCTAAAAGTACGGCCGAATAACTATGAAAGTTGTCACCTGGAACGTAGGCTGCTACCAGTTCGTCGAACACTCACAAAAACAAGATACATTCATGGATCACTATCCGATCGAAATTCATGGTCTTTGCAATACTTCCCGAGATGTGATATAATGTAAAGATGAGTGAAGCCTTGATTCTCCCGGACTCTCTTGAGCAGTATCGACCTTGGGCTGAACCGACACAGGAGCGATTGGCTAAAATGTCGCTTGCAAATTTTGTAGACCAGATGCCACCACTACGACGTAGCGATGACGGAACGGGGTATATTATTTTACCGCCAGTCGGTGAAAACGGCAAAGCAACCGATCAGTACGATAGAGACCATGCAATTTTGTTGAACTACAGTTATATGAATAACCATTGGCCTAACTATATTATGAGGGCAAGATCTATTCAGGGGGTTATCCATACTGCGACAGGAGCGCATGTTCAGATAGTAGGTTTTCCGAGCACGACATCCCGTAAATCCGGTGGTCTTCCGTGGAGGATGCCACAAGAACCGAAACAAAATTATTTTACTAGCGAAGAGCTATGGCAAATTTCGGTGTCTGATTTCCGTCCTTACGCCGAGAGGCATGGTCGAGTCGTAGAAAAGCTTCACTTAAGTAGTATCGACCTTTTCGGAACGTCATTCGGCGGTGTGGTAGCGCTAACTAATGCTAGGTATATGACCGAAAAGGCAGTAGTAAACGTAAAAAGCTCAACGCATATAGACCCAGCGACTCTCCATGCAAGGAAAACAGAAAAAGATCAGGCATTTGATTTCGTTAGATCAATCGGTCCGTCTTTTGATGCGGCGCGAGATAGTGGCGTCCCGGCATATACAAATGCACAAGAGGCAGGTTTGCGCTACTTACCTGGTCAAGTGGTGGGTACGATATCAGGAGCAATCGGAGATTTGCGACTAGCTGAGATGACGGCTATTAGAACGGGAATGGCTAGAGGTGGATTTACGGCAGAGCTAGATGCATATTTGCAGTTAGAAAATGCAGCTCCCGTGACTCTTGCTGCTGGAAAAGGTAGCAAGATAACAGATAAGGGAATATTTGATTCCATTTTACATCATCTTGTTGAAAAGCATTCGTTACCGTATGGTCATGCTTTGACGAATCATATGAGTATTAATGGAATAATTGCTGCGCTCACGTATAAACGAGCACGTCAGTAGTCTGGTATACTGTTAAGTAATGAAAATTGGCATTGTTTGCCCCTATAACATGGCATTAGGTGGGGCCGTACAGGAAATATCCAAAGAAATGTACGATGAGCTATCGGCGCGCGGACACGAGGTCGTTATACTTTCGCCGCGGCCAAAACAAGGCGAGCCAAACTTGCCAAACTACCGAGTTATATATATCGACAAAGCAAATGACCTAACGCTGATGGGAACGACCGCGCAGGTTAGTTTTTGCACCGATAGAAGCAGCCTAAAACAGATTTTTGACACTGAAAAGTTCGACATTATCCATATGCACGAACCATGGGTTCCACTGATGAACAGTCAAATCTTGCGACAAGCAACCTGCCCAGTCGCCGCGACTTTTCATGCGAAGCTTCCAGACGGTTTTGTGGGTGGCGTTATCAAAACCATAGGTCAGCTATACACAAAACCACTTCTAGGCCACATTTCCGAGTTTGTTGCGGTTTCTGAACCGGCCGCTGAACACATAAACTCAGTTTTGGGCCGTGCCGTTCGAGTGGTGCCGAATGCGATAAACCTCAAGGCATATACGGCACCAAAAACATTCAAGCCTTTGAACACAGATAAAAAAACACTGCTTTTCATCGGTCGGCTAGAGAAGCGCAAAGGTGTGGCGCACTTGCTACGCGCTTTCAAGGTATTACATAGTTTACATCCCGACACCAAACTGCTGATCGGCGGTAAAGGACCTGAACGAGTGAAGTTAGAACAACAGGTGCTTGACGAAGATATCAAAGGTGTAGAATTTCTTGGGTTCCTTGAAGATAACTATAAAAAAGAACTACTGCAACGTGCAGACTTGTTTGTGGCGCCGGCCATCTACGGTGAGAGTTTCGGGGTCATACTCATTGAAGCACTGGCCAGTGGCCAGGTTGTCGTCGCCGGTGACAACCCTGGTTACCGAAGCGTCATGAAAGGTTTCGGCGAGGTATCACTCGTCGACCCCAAAGACTACGCTCGGCATGCGGCATTGCTTGAAAAGTTACTATACGACAAAGCGTTACGTGAGCAATACCGAGCGTGGGCAAAAGACTACGTGAAACAATATGATTATTCTGTCGTTACCGACCAGTACGAAAAAATCTTTACGTCGCTCGTCGGAAAGGCCACGGTATGACCAAAAAGCTTGTCGTCGGACTTGTGTTTGATGACTCTCTAGATCGCCCTGATGGGGTGCAGCAGTATGTCCAGCGAGTTGCGGAATGGCTCCTTTCTGAAGGTCACGAAGTACATTTTTTGGTAGGCGAAACGACGCGTTCTGACCTTGCTAATGTGCATTCGCTTGCTCGAAACTTGCGCGTCAAATTTAACGGCAACACGATGTCGATGCCCTTACCAACAAAAAAACGAGACTTGCAAACGGTATTAGACACGTACGATTTTGATATTTTGCACGTACAAGTTCCATTCAGTCCACTTATGGCGGGTCGACTGATGCGGCTCGCAAAAGCAAAGACAGCGGTGGTCGGGACATTTCATATTTTGCCCTACTCGCCTTTGGTAGTTCTAGCTAACCGCCTGTTGGCAGCCGCAAATGCTCCCGCATGCAAACGTATCACCGCCATGATGGCCGTTTCGCCACCCGCAAAAACATTCGCCGATGAGCTCTATCATTTTGACTGTCAGGTCATACCAAACCCCATTCGGGTCAGCGATTTCCCCCCCGAGCCAAGTGTGATAGGTCGGACCTCTCACACCCCACGGGTTGTGTTTTTGGGGCGGTTGGTCGAACGCAAGGGTGCGCGGCAACTTTTGCAGGCAGTTGCGTATTTACACGAGCACAAGCTGTATGACGGAGTATTTGAAGTGGTTATCGGTGGTCGGGGCGAGCAGCTGGATAGTCTACGGCAGTATGTCCAAGACCATGGCTTAATGGACATCGTTTCGTTCCCTGGTTTTATCCCTGAGGATGAAAAGGCGGCTTTGCTTGCTTCTGCAGACCTTGCCGTATTCCCGAGCATTTCTGGTGAGAGTTTTGGGATAAGTCTGCTCGAGGCAATGGCGGCGGCACGCGGCGTAGTGCTCGCGGGAAATAACCCTGGGTACGCCAGCGTCATGCACGGCCTTGACGAAAGACTATTTGACCCGCTGCAAACTGCAGATCTTGCTGCTACCTTGGCGCAGTGGTTACGGTCTGAATCTAAGAGGTTGAAAGCTGCCGAGCAGCAGCGCACCTACGTAGAACAGTTCGACATAGATCATGTTGGTAGGCAAATCGAAAAAGTGTACACCGCTGCGCTGGCCAAACTCGTACGTGCCGACAGCTAGTCTTTTTAGACTTTTCTACTATACTGATAGGTATGAAACTATTCAACCAAGAGAACTCAGACTTCGAAGTCTCTATATCAACGCACAGTATAGTTCGGTTTATCGCGATCGTCATCGCTGCGCTTTTGCTGGTAGTTACTATCAAAATGAGCACAAGCACTCTCGTGTTACTCGGGACGGCTGTGTTTTTGGCGCTTGTCCTGAACGCACCGGTTCGCTGGTTGAGCATGCGGATGCCTGGTAAAAATAAAAACAAACGCGGGCTGGCAACGATGATTTCTATCCTTGCGATTGTTTTGGCGCTGGTTGCATTTATCTGGGCGATCGTCCCACCGGTAGCGCGTCAAACAACTAGTTTTGCCAAGTCTGCGCCAACCTTGATCTCGGACACGAGAGACCAAAACACTGCTATCGGTCGGTTTATTCAGCGTAACAACCTCGAGAGTCAAGTCGAAAAACTGTCGAGCCAACTCGCCTCAAAATTGGCAGACATCGGTAGTGGCATTATCTCTGCACTATCGAAAATTGGCAGTAGCGTGTTTGCCGCCGTCACTGTGTTAGTGCTCACCGTCATGATGCTATACGAAGGCCCGAGTTGGGTGCAGTTCATGTACCAACTTATCCCTGCCAGGAAACGACCGCACACGAAAATGCTTGCCAATAAAATGCTTGCTGTCATACAGGGCTATGTCAATGGTCAGGTAACACTTGCCTCTATTGCGGCCATATTGATTGTGCCAGTCTTTTTCATTATGGATGTTAGCTACCCGATAGCACTGATGTTTGTTGTGTTTATTTGTGGGCTTATCCCGATGGTCGGTCATACTGTTGGCGCGATAATCTGTACTATCATTGCCCTGTTTACCTCGCTTCCGGCCGCACTCGTTGTACTCGGCTACTACATTCTGTACCAGCAGATCGAAAACTATGCCGTACAGCCCCGCGTTCAGGCGAACTCAACCAATATGTCGCCGCTGCTTGTTTTTATCGCAGTGCTACTTGGCGCTAATTTCGGTGGCTTGCTCGGAGCATTGGTCGCTATCCCGCTCATGGGATGTGTACGTATTTTAGTGCTCGATTATCTCGAACGGCGAGACATACTAGTTCCAGAAGAATTAGCCGACACTCCAGCCCCCGCTCCCGAGAAAAAGAAAAAGACTGCAAAACGTTGATTTTACTTGGTTTGCCAAAATAACTTCGGTAAGTTTTACTTCATTTTACGTACGATATACAGCACAAGCACGCTTATGCCGACTAATAGCGCGGTAAAAATTGCGATGGACTGGTTGGCGAAGTGTATAGAGTGCTTGAGCATAAGACTGTTAAATATCCAGACGAGTGGTATGGCACTGGCGTTACCTATAAACGTTACACTCGACAGTACTGTTGCTCGAGAGCCCGACTCGGTGACATGTTGCAACTCGGTTTCGGCGATATTATGCATGATCTCTGTACCAGCATAGACTATCATAATCAGTGCGATAGCCAGCGGATGTGTCATGAGGCCAAATATG
>CAZLLY010000027.1:0-13958 GCA_964560755.1 uncultured Candidatus Saccharibacteria bacterium
GGGCTACGCCGGATGGTTTTATATAGCACCGTTGCATACGCGCGGATCTGATTGTCAGACTTTTTAGGTGCTGATTTTTTATTTGGTTCTTTGAGGCTGATCGTTAGTACCAGCCCGATAACAGAAGGAATGATAGAGACGATGAAGGGCATACGCAGTGTGCTGTGGTCGGCGATGACACCGCTCATCACGTTTGCAATAGTTGCGCCAATGTATCCGTACGCCGTAACAGAACCTTGGTGTTTTGGGTACTCGTGCGCCGTGCCTTGGTCGAGCAAGTGGTCGTAGGTTAGTGCCTGGACGACACCAGAAAAAGTACTCCAGTGAAGTCCGTACAACATAGCGCCAAAAAGGTATATGGGCAAAGTCGTACTGCTCGCGAGAACGACAACTCCCAGTGTTTGCAAGATCGAGCTAAGTATAAGTGTTCGACGCCTCCCGAATTTGTCGGCAATGATACCCCCAGGGATGTCAAAAATTAGCCATGTACCAGTAAAAACGGCCGTTGCCCAGGCTCGAGCGCTTTGGTCTTGGAGGACTTTGTCCATAAAAAGCTGTTCGATACCATACCAAAACATCATCCCCATACAGAGGCTGATGAGTTTTAGTTTTGTTACGGTCGAAAGTCGTAGTTTCATTGTTTTCATCATTGTAGCACGTCAGCGCAGAAGTGCTTCGCTCGGTCTGACTTTTCGGAATCCCTTTGATAGCCAGGCAATGCTAGTCTATAGCCAGTACCAAAAAACGCCGTTTGGTGTGTCGCGGAGCCCAATGCCCTGCCCCATGAGCTCGTCTCGCAGTTTGTCTGACAGTGCCCAATCTTTGCTGACGCGTGCTTGTTCGCGTTCACGGATAGTTGATTTTTGGTCGGCGGAAATGTCGTCTGGTATGAGTGAGACCCCGAGTACGTTTTCGGCAGTTCGGAGGAATGGCTGTACGGCATCAGCAGCGTCTCTGTCCCTTGTCGATTTCATATAACTCGCCAACACTTCATCTAGTAGCATGAGCGCGAGCGGTGAGTTTAGGTCGTCATTCAGTGCGTCGATAAGCTTCACTTCGGCAGATTGGACTTCTTCGGAGGTTAATTTGTAGCCAGTTTGTGCGGCGTTTTGCTCGAGAAGTGCGGCAATCTCTCGCCAATTTTTCAACCGATTTGCAGCTGAATCTAGGTTTTCCCAGGTGAAATTCCCCTCGGTACGGTAGTGTTTCTGCAGTGCAAAGACCTTAAATGCATCTAGGCTGTAGCCTTTTGCTGAAATATCTTCGAGGGTGTAGATGTTACCTAGGCTTTTGCTCATTTTCTTGCCGTCAGATTTGATGTGGTTGACATGCAGCCATACCTGGCTAAATTGTTTGCCCGTAACAGCTTCCGTCTGCGCGATTTCGTTGGTATGGTGCACGGGGATATGGTCGACCCCACCGGTGTGAATGTCTATCTGGTCGCCAAGTGTTTCCCGGGCTATAACGCTACATTCAAGGTGCCAGCCAGGAAACCCTTTGCCCCAGGGGCTATCCCATTGCATATCACGCTGTGTGTCCTTGGGGCTAAATTTCCAAACGGCAAAGTCGGTAATGTTCCGTTTCCCCTCGACGCTGACGCGCGCTCCGGCCTCGAGCCCATCTATGTCGAGCCTGGCTAGTTTGCCGTAATCGGCCAGTTTAGATGTATCAAAGTACATGCCGTCGCCCTCGATTGCATACAGATAGTCTTTTTCGTCGAGTGCTTGAGCAAATGCAATTTGTTCATCTATCTTGGCAGTTGCGCGTACGAGGTGCTCAGGCGCCTTTAGCCTCAGTGCGGCAGACTCGCTCTCAGCGATAGCAATGTATTTTTCGGCAACATCCCAGGCAGTTATGCCCTCGCGTTTTGCGCCTTTTTCCATTTTGTCTTCGCCATTGTCATCATCACTTGTCAGGTGGCCGACATCGGTAATGTTCTGCGTGCGTTCAACCTCTATGCCGCCGAAACGTAGGGTCCTCACCAGCACATCCCAGTAAATGTACCCGAGCCAGTTACCGATATGCGGTTGGCTATAGACGGTTAGGCCGCAGGTGTATAGTTTGACCTTGTTGGCCTGCAGTGGGCGTAACTCCTCGACCTGTCTAGAAAGTGTATTGTACAGTTTCATCTGGCTTTTCCTTATCGATTTGTTCTATTAGTGCATTGGCTCGTTTGAGGCACTCGGCTTGCACCTCGGCAAACTTTCGTCCATCGACTATTTTGAACCCACTTGCATGTGGGTGTCCGCCGCCGCCCATTGCAACAGCGATTTCCCCACATATTGGGTAATCGTGCGCAGAACGGAGGGCAGCGGTGATACGCCCGTCGTCATAGACTTTGTATACGATGCCGATTGCAACACCTTTGACCTGCATAAACTCTGGTTGTATTAGAGCGACGGGGTTATAAAGCGGGCTGAACTCGTTTAGTTCTGCCTGCGCGATGGTGACAACGGCGATCTTGCCGTCATATAAAAATTCTGTCTTCTCGATGAGTGTTGCTTTGTACTGATATATTTTTGGTGCCATTTTGCCGTAATCACGACGGAGCTCCTCGAGGAGTGGTCTATCGGCACCAAGATCGGTTAGCGCGGCCATGGTGCGGTAGGTACTGGCGCGCGTAAGCTCATTGGTTAGCCCCTGGGTATCGCCGAGTATCGACATCATGATCATGCCGGCGGCGGTTGGGCTTATACCCCAACTAAGTGAAACTGACAGATTGAAAATCAAATCCCCGGTGGAAGCAACCTGGTCGTCGACGATTTCTGCAGCCGCAAAATCTATTTTTTCGTCAACGTTGCTGTGGTGGTCTAGTACGATGCAGGGTTTTGCTTTCAGCCATTTCAACTGGTCTTTTTGCTGGAGCTTTTCGAGCAAAACGTGGGTGCTGGCATCGACGATGATACTCGCATCAAACTTGCTCGGTAGCTCGTTTAACACTCTGTCCCAACCGCTCAGGTAGCGTAAATAGTCGGGGATGTTGACACCGCAGTACAGCGCCACGTCTTTGCCGAGGTCGCTCAGTATGTGTTCGAGCGCTAGTGCGCTCCCGAGGCTATCGGCATCGGGGTTGTCAGCCTGAATGATGACGATGCGCTCTGCTGCGCCTACGATTTCGGCGATTTGATATTGTTTTGCTTCCATTAGGCTATATTTTAGCAGTATAGCGCCGCATCTGCTACCGCCGCTCTATTGCACGTTCTGCGATATGTGCTATTTCGTCGTACAGCCTTGGATATTGCTTGTGGTATGATGATGCTATGAGTAGACGAAAACACTTAAACTACCGCGAGCTCAATGAACTTTTGGGCGAGGCAAGAGAAACTATCCCGCAGAACTCCATATGGCGACACTTCAAGGGCGGCGACTATAAAGTGGTTTGCGTCGCGTTTGACTCCGAAAGCCTGCAGTTTGAGGTTGTACACGAGTCAATTGACCACCCTGGCGTGATTTTTACTCGTAGCATGAGTAACTGGCTAGAATCTGTCGAATTTGAAGGCTACGAACTCCCCCGCTTTGAACACATGGAAAACTAACCCAGTAGCTGTTTAGTTGATAGTACGGTAAAATCCTTGTATGAAGAGTCAAAATCTGGAGTTTTTGAACGTACACGCTCAGTCGGGTTCATCTATTGTTGGGCTTCATGAGCGCAATCTTATTAGGCCAGGCTCGCCTAACTGGTGGAGTACAGACTATACACCTGACCCTCGTCGCTATGTAGAGTTTGACTTGTTTAATGACCGCCTCGCCGATATGGGAGATGGCTATAAGCTCTATCCCCACGCATGCGTACCCATAAGTATTTTGAACCTCGAGATTGACGCAGAGCAATTTAGTTTTATGGTTACTGCTCGTCCATATCATAAGAGCGAACAACTCGTACAAGACGACTCTTTTTTTCTTAATTCCGACGAAACGTTTCCGATTCGTACGGTAGCTGAGCTTAGCAGTATTCAGGGCAACATGAGATCCGTGCTTAGTGAAAAAATCGGCCCGTTAGCGATTCCTATGCATTGTTTGCCACACGTCAGAGGGATGTTCATCGAGGCTCGAGGTAATCATATGTTTTGGTCAGAATTGCATGCTGGTCGAGATAAAGTAGATTTTCATGTCAAGATTCGTGAGCAGCTTGGCCGTCTTGGTATGAGTTATATTCGGGTAGATTATTTGCCAGCCGGAGGTTTTATGACCAGAAATAAACCTTATACAGAAGCAGTCGATAAACATATCATTTTCAACCGAACAGTGGATCCTGCCGAAGAATATACTGAGGTATCACGACTACAATTTTTTGATGACGGGTCAAATAGCACCAAGAACAATGATGCGGTTCTATATCCTGTTCGTATTCCTGAGATGAAACATACGTTGCCAGTGTTGGTCGCAAGGCGCACAATAGAGGGAGATACGGGCGATAACCCAATTGCGCTAGGGATCGAAGCGGCATCACAGTATAGATACCCTGCACAAGGAAAATATGGACTTTGGCCATTTCGTGATAGGGTTGTCTGTGCAGCTATCTCAGGGGCGTTGACTAGAGATTTCGGTACGCGTGTTGATGTGGCGCTCCGCATTCCTAGAAAAGGACGTCCAGCGTATGAGTATATTAGTGCACGTTAGAAGCTTTGGCGGTGTTCTAGGGCTCGGCTGAGGGTGATTTGGTCGGCATATTCTAGGTCGGCACCGACGGGCAGTCCGCGGGCTAGGCGGCTAACCTTTACATCGGTGCCTTCTAGCTGCTGCTGGATGTATAGAGCGGTTGTCTCGCCCTCGACACTGGCGTTGGTGGCGAGGATAATCTCCTGGACTTTGTCTTCCTTGATACGGGAGGTAAGCTCGCGGATGTGGAGCTCGTCTGGCGTGACGCCGTCTATAGGCGAAATAAGTCCGCCGAGAACATGGTAGGTGCCGTGAAATGCGTTTGTTTTCTCGAGGGAAACGATGTCAAGTGGCTCCGCGACAACGGCGATAAGTGTTTTGTCGCGCTTTGGGTCGTCATATAGTGGTGAAACCGTTTCATTGGCGCTTATAAGGGCGAATGTCTTAGGACAGTATGCGATACCACTGTGCAGGTCAGACAGTGCTCCGGCCAGCTGGTGGGCTTTTGCGGGGTCATGACGTACCAAATAGTAGGCGTAACGCTCGGCAGTACGGCTGCCAACACCAGGCAATGCGCCGAGGGCGTCTATTAGGTTTTGTAGTGGTTTGGGAAGCAGACTCATAGTGGTATCAAGTTTCAGGTTACAAGTTACAAAGAAGTAACAAGTATCAAGAAGCAGACGGGCCTTTCAGTTTCGTTATTATTTTTTGTAAGATAAGTAGTATTTCTTGCGATTCTCGAAGCAAACCTTGAATTTCTTCGCACGGTTTTAACTCAGATATTATTCGTAGCCAGTATCTTGTCTCAGCAGCTTCTTTTTTTGCAATGAATATCTTGTTGCGAAAGTCTGCCCGAGAACTTGCATTTTGCGCCTCAGCATAGTTTGCACCTATGCTTGCACCTGATCGTATCAGTTGGTCGAGGACGGAAAGTGGAAGCAGCTTGTCAGATTGAACGAATCTTACTACATTGACACTGAACCTTATAAAACGCTCTTCAAGCTCGTTACTTACAGGGTTATTCATATCTGCTACGTGTTACCTGCTACTTCTATGTCACTTGTTACTTGAAATATGTTACTTACTTTACATTCCCAGGTTGCCGAGGGCGCCCATCATAGGTTGCATTTTCTCGGCGGCTACCTTTTGACTCTGCGAAATGGCGTCTTTGACGGCGTCTTCTACCCAACGTTCAAGCTCGCTAATGTCATCAAGGTCAACCTGCTTAGGGTCGATGTGTATTTTCTTGATTTTCTGTTCGCCATTTATCTCGACACGCACTGCCCCGTCGCCCTGTTCGGCGACAAGTGTCATTTTCTGTAACTCTTTTTGCAACTTTTTAACCTGTAATAGCATTTTTGCCTGATCAAATCGACTCATAGTTCCCTCCTTAATCGTGCAAGTATTATATCACTAGAAGACAGGATTCGTAGAAGGTTCTGCTGTACTTTTCGAGTCTGGGCCAAAATAGTTTGTTGGTTGGCTGATGGAAAATACGGTTTTGGTCGCTTCGCTCTTTGGCCAGGCCACATAAAACGCCCGCACATGGTACATGGCAGAAAGTACGACGAGAATAGTTACCAATGCTGTTCCGATCACATGAGCAACGGGGTTGACGGGGAAAACGGTGTGCCACTGGTCGAGCAAATAAAAAATGCCAGCTGCCATAAGAAGACAGAATATAGGTGTCAACATAGTGTAGTCGATAACTCCGCCAATGATGATAAGCAGCGCCACGAACAATGTCGTCCCGAGGACGAAATAATTGCTCCTCAGCCTTGGGCGTTTGAACTGCACGGCTAGGCCGATAAACAAAAGCCCAAACTCGATGATGTTGAGTACAGGGGCGCCGACAAGCATGATTTCGGCCGGACCTTGCCCGCTCCAGAAAAGTGATAGCCCAAGCGCCGAGGCTCTGTCGCTGATACCGGCGAGGTCTGTCAGGTGCACGGGGAGCCCTAACAAATGAAGTGCAATAGCCGGCTGAACGATACTGGCCCACACCAGGGGTACGACTAGGATACATGCAATGATAGCAAGTGCAATTTTGTGTTTTACCGACAGTACCCGCAGAACGGCTGCAAGCCTTTTGAACAGCACTATGCAGCCAACGGCGATAAACCATATCACCCCTGGTATATAGAGCAGTACGCTGAGCGCAATAACCGCCACATAGAGTGATGTTTTCTTGCTACGCACTAGTAAATATGCCGGCAAAAGCGCCAGTAAAACAAGCACCCCAAATATTTGTAAAATATGTGGAGTACCCAGGTGCGACGTATGCAAAAACCCTGACGACATGACAAAAAGTATGGTGGAAAATAGGGCAATCCTACGACTAAACAGTGTGTTGGCTACGAAATAAAACAATCCAGCCGCAAGTAGCGCAAAAACTCCTGCTATGACCCGCGCAACCAGTACACTGTGGTGGCCGAGTTTAAATGGAGCCCATAATAACAGTTTATAAGGAGCGTTTGTCGGGTTCTCCCAGATTGCTCTTAGGCTTGTGCTGCTGCTCTGGGCTGCGATTTCTTTGGCACTGTATGCTGTGTTTAAGGTAGAAATGCCTTGAAATATAACAGCGTAGGCAGCGACGATCAAAACAACTGCGACAAGCAGGTGTTTCCAGTACTCTCTAACAAAAGCCAGGTAACTTTTCATAATAATTCTTACCTAGCAGTATACCAGATGGTTGGCCGAGAATGGTAGAGTCATAAGCGTTATTCGCCAAAAGGTGATGGTGCATGATTGGTGTCGAGCGAGCGGATACGCTGTTTGTCGCGGTCAAAGTACAGTTCGACCGCGCCCGTTGGCCCATTACGGTGTTTTTTGATCAGCACGTCCATAATGTTTTTACGTTCTGACTCGGGGTTGTAGTAATCTTCGCGGTACAAAAATGCGACAACGTCGGCATCCTGCTCGATGGACCCTGACTCTCGTAGGTCGGCTAACTGTGGTATTTGTGGGCTGCGGTTTTCGACCGATCGACTGAGCTGGCTGAGTGATATAACGGGGACGTTGAGCTCGCGCGCCACACCTTTGAGCCCGCGGGAGATTTCGGAAATTTCCTGGACACGGTTACCATCACCACCGAACCGACTGCCACCACTCATGAGCTGCAAATAGTCGACGATAATGAGCCCAACATGGCCGCTATGTGCTTCCCTGCGTGCTTTGGTTCGTAGGTCGGCCACGGTTATGCCAGGGGTGTCGTCGATGTATATCTTTGCTTCGCTGAGTGTCCCCATGGCCTCGCCGAGTCGCTCGAAGTCGTTATCGGTCAGTTTGCCAGTTCGGAGTGCCCAGGCGTCGACGCCAGATTCCATGGCGAGCAAGCGGTCGACCAGCTGTTCTTTGCCCATTTCGAGGCTGAATATCAACACCGACTCTTTGGCCTCGGTTGCGATTTTGTGTGCCAGGTTTAGCACGAATGCGGTTTTACCCATACTCGGGCGAGCGGCCAGGATGAAAAGGTCAGATTTTGGCAGGCCGGCCAGCATGTTGTCGAGGTCGCGGAATCCTGTGGGGATACCCCGCAGGCTACCCTTGTCGCGGTGCAGGTCATCCAGGCGTTCAAAACTGTCTGCGAGGATGCTTTCGAGACTCACAATACTTTGTTTTACATGCTGTTGGCTCACATTGAAAAGTTTAGTCTCGGCTTCTTCGATCAGCTCTTGCAGTGCTTTGCTTTCGTCCTGACCCAACTCTGCCATTTCGTTGCTTACGGATATCAGCCTGCGACGCAATGCTTTGCCGGCGACGATGTCGGCGTACTGTTCGACATGGGCTGCAGTTGGAACATAGTTGGTTAGCTCGGTTAGGTACGCTGCACCGCCCACCATTTCGAGAAAACCTGTTCCCTTTAACTGATCTGCGAGCGTCAAAACATCGATCGCCGAGCGTTTTTCGTACAAGGCATGGAGGGCTTCATATATCCGCGCGTGTTTTTGGTCGTAAAAATCTGCAACGTCTATGCGGTCGGCGATTTTAACGATTGCGTCAGAATCTATCAAGATCGCACCGAGCAAGGACGCTTCTGCGTCGGTGTTCTGTGGCACATTCTTTGCGTTCTTCGGCTCCATCATCTCCCCTGCGTCATTACATAACAATTCTCTAGCATCAGTCTAGCAGTTCCGCCCCACCAAAGATATTGCTAATGGCTGCGATATCTGGTTTGGCCGGCTGTTCTGGGTCAGTTTCTTTGTCGGTACTTTGGCTCACGACGCACGTTACCACGGTTTTGGCGCCTCGGTGCGTAGAAATGCTTGCTGACAGGATGTCACGGTTTTTGGTTTCACTAAGTCGTTTTTGGTGGAAGGCGAACTTGGTTGCGAGGATCAACGTGTCGCCGTCTAGTGTTGGCTTCGCCATGCGTGCAATGCCATATAGCGTGTTATGACTCTGTTTGATGTCTTGCAATACAAGATGCCATAGCTCGTCTGCATTGATTGTCTGTGGTAATGAGCCTTGTGCTGCAACTGGAGTTTCTGTGTCTGGTGCTATCTCAGGAACTTCCGGCGGCGTTACCGTGTCCTGCGTGTCAACGTTGGATGGTGTGACGGGCTCTGGTTCTTCTTTTTGGGCGGGGATTGTTACGGCCGCGGGCTTTGTTTTTGCGCTGACTTTTTGCGCAGTAGGAGTGACGGCCGAAGTCTGTGATTTTACCTGGGATACGTTTTTAACATCTTTGGGTTTTACCTCATTTTGATTTTGGTCATCTAAAACTGTTTGGCTGAGCAGTGCGAGCTCAAGTAGTTGAGCGGGGCTAGGAGACGCTGGTACTGCAACGAGCTGCTGTAGCATTTTTATCGTCTTCTGTGGTGAAATGGCAGCGGAGGACGCTAGTAGGTCGGCGCGGAGTTTTTTGCCGAGCTGCACGCTAATCGTGGCCGCCTCAAAACCACTGTCATACAATGCTCGTAGCGATTGGACGACCTTGGCGGTATCATTTGCAGCAACCGCGTCAAGTAGCGCATCGACCAGAACCGTCGGCGGCCTGCCGAGTAACTGTTCGACGTGTTCAGCCGTAACGGCGTCGTTATAGGTACTAACTTGGTCGAGTAGGCTGATGCTATCCCTGAAACTGCCTTCTCCGTGTTCGGCGATAAGCCGCAGCGCGTCATCGGATATGGTGATTTTCTCACTTTTTGCAATGCTCTTAAGATGTTCGATAACTTTTTCGATAGGTACAGGCCGAAAACTGTAGCGCTGCGTGCGGCTGATGATGGTTTCGGGCAGTTTGTGTGCCTCGGTTGTGGCGAGGATAAAAACGACATGTTCCGGTGGTTCCTCGAGGGTTTTGAGCAGCGCGTTGAAGGCCTGTTTGGTCAGCATGTGTACTTCGTCAATGATGTAGACTTTGTATTTTGCGCTTGATGGCGAGGACTGTACTTTTTCGCGTAGCTCGCGCACGTCTTCGACGCCGTTGTTGCTCGCAGCGTCTATCTCGATGATGTCAAAGTGTGTATCTTCACTATAGGGTAGACCATTTATCTCGTGTGCCAAAATGCGGGCGATAGAGGTTTTGCCCGTACCGCGGGGACCCGTCAACAGATATGCATGACTGACTTTGCCTGTTTTGAGGGCGTTAGATAACGTCGAAGTAATGTGGTCTTGACCCACAATCTCGCCGAGTGATTTCGACCGATATTTTCTGTATAGAACCTGCCCCATTGCTCTATAGATTATAGATTAGAACACGTAGAAAGTAGAATGTAGTAATTACAATTCTAACCTTGCTGCGACAATACAGCATTTTGATCAAATCACTGTCGTATACCCTAAATAGGGCCAGGTCCATTAATAATATGTATCGTTTGCTCGTCAGATTAACTATGTATCACTTTGTTAATCGCTGTAAGCACATCAGTTTCTTTTGTATTTTCAATCCTTACACTACCGGTTTCATCAATTTCAACGATACCAGTAGGAGTTGATGCATCACTGAGATCTCGCGTGCTGGTATAGCCGCTGCGTATCATAGAAACCGTTGTGTTTGGGTTATCTAACACGTTATTTATCTCGCTTGACGATATTTTACCATCGGCTAGGATTTCTTTCGTATCCTTTGGGCTGACTCTGAACGCAAACCCCGTTTTTTCTCCGCTGCTCTTGATACTCAACGGGCAGCCATCTCTGTCTATTTTACGATCATCTAGCCTACAACCTTCATAATCGTACCCACTGAATAACAGGGTACGTTTATTGAACGATACTGAAAAACCTTCCCCATTGACCCATTTTGCTTTGCCCCTTTTATTAGTCAGGCAAACTTTTCCATTGTTTTCCTCGTAATGTCCTTTAAAGTAGCGCTGACCATAGGGCGCCAGAGTATTATTAGTTACAAATTTAGGATTCTGTAAATTGTCACGGACAATTTTCTTGGCGATATCTGAAAGGGTTTGTATTTCTCCCTGATTTAGCTGTCCCATTAAGTTATATCTATCAGACGATTCACTGTTAGGAGATACATGTACATCTGGGCTCTGTACTGTTTGATGTGGTGTTGGACGAAAGGCTTCAGTTGCGCATCCACCAAGAAGTAGCGTGCTAGCTGCGGCCACTGCAGCTACTGGTGTTCTCAAATGCTCGCCAACGTTAGATAACCTATTAGTCATAATAGTTCTCTATATTACAAAAACATGTTAATACTGGCGATTATAAACTTATATTCAAAAATGTCAATAAAAATATTTTCAACCGATATAGCCTGCTACTCGCTAACACTTGTCGATGCATAAACTTTCTCTGGTCGTACGTTATGAAATGTTCCAGGTGCGGGTGTCTATGGACGCCCATTTTTTGCGAAACGCATTGTCTAGGTCGATATCGTTACTGTTGGCTATATCGACGATATAGTTTAGGGCGTCAACGAGTTCCTCGGCGAGACTATCGGTCGTTTCTGGTTTTTTGTAACCAAATTTCCCGGTGCGGCGTCGGATCTCTTTGGCTATTTCACCCGTTTCTTCGGCAAGCAGCATCATGCGCTCTGCATCTGATCGGTCATTCCAGCCCCGTTTTTCACACTGGGCAGCGATGAATACTTGTATATCTTGTAAGGTTGGTTGTGGTGGTAACTGCATATCGGCTCCTTATATTGCTGTTAGTATAACGCCGAGCACCCCAATGGCAATAGAGGCCCAAAGTTGACGCATGTTTTCTCTTTCGTGTAGTAGCCAATAGCTCGCGAGCGCTGTCAGAGGTAAAGCGAACGAGTTTAGGGTAATGATGAGGGAAATATTGTCGGCAGCTCTGACGGTCAACAGGTACGCAAAGCCAGCGGCTGCAGTTGTAGCGCCCATGATAAAGAAGTTTTTATAATCATTGCGGGTGATATGGTGGGTGTTTTTCTTGAAATCTGCGGCCGCAATGATGAGGTTAACGGCTAACTGCGCGCTAAAACCAAATATAAAATAGGCTCCTATGTCCATATCCCCGAGTGCGGCTTTTTCGGCAATGAGCCCAATGCTAAAAATAGCGGCTGCGCCAATAACGAGGCCAACGGTCCTCATGCCACCGATGCTGTTTTTGTGTCTAGACCTGTCGGCGAATGCGGCTAACGCGACTGAAAGCAGTATCAGAGAAGCTCCCGCAAGCTGGTATCCGCTCATCGTTTCATTCAGCACTATCCAGCCGAGCATGATAACAAACACATTGAACGACTGATTTAACGTTTGAAACTGCGCAATGGGCAGGCGTTGTATCCCCGTGTAGGCGAGTTTGCCGTATATACCGATACAGAGCCCCTCGAGCGCAATAAGCCCTACCGTCGTAACGCTCCAGTCGATATGATGCGGCAGCATAAGCCCGACGATAATACCGAGCGGAACGAGGCCAACGAGGTTCGAAAACGCGGCAATAATGCTAGGCGCCAACTTGGTGCGTCGCATGTATCTGCGTTGACTGAGCGATTTGGCAACGGCAAAGAAATAAAATATGGCTAGACTGATATGCCAATCCATCAGGTAACTCCAAAAATCTAAGTATTATAAGGATTATAAAGCGGCTTCGAGGGCTGCCCATTCGGCCGTAGCGTCGTCCTCTGGGACGTTGACGCTGACTTGGTCGCCTGGTTTGGCTTTGAAGTACGTGACACTCGCAAGTAGCACGCGGAATTCGTGGGTGCCAACGGTAACGAAATAATGTCCACCCTCGAGTTTGAGTGTGCCGACAACTTGTTTTCGTGGGATTGGGCCAATCTGTTTGTAGAGGAAGGCACCATCATCGGCGATGGTGAGTTTTAGGATATCACCCTGGACTAGTTTGGACTTGCTCGCGTAGTTGGCGGGAACGGGGTATGTTTTGCCGTCTGAACCGACCATATTCTGGCCGTCAAAGACTCCTTCTATGACTTTACCGAGCACTTCGTCAGTTGGTCTGACTTGCACACGGTCGTCATCGCCGATAAGGCTAATCAATAGCTCATTGGCGGCCGCAAGGTTTGTTTCTGCCTCTTGAATCAATGCCCGTAGGCGTTTGATTTGTTTTTCAGGTAAATCTGCCATTTGTTTTCTCTTTTCTTCCCTTGTCCTACTCTTTTGCCCACTAACTGCCTTTACGGTACCACATATGAAAAATCAAGTCAAAAGGTGTAGGTGATTTTGTGTCTAGCTGTGGATAAGTGGGGTAGAATTAGAGTTAAGAGATATGAGTTAAGAGTTAAGAATGAAAGTCGTATCGGCTTAGCCGATTGCTGTGACTAGATTCCCGCGTCCGCGGGGATGACGTAAGCCCGGGATTTACGCTTGCTACTACTCCAAACCGCTCACTGTCATTCAGAACGAAGTGAAGAATCTTCCTCTCTGCGATAGGCATTAGAAGATCCTTCGGCTACGCCTCTGGATGACAACGCGGGAAAGCAAGTGCTTTTGTACTTCGTCACGAAGTGACATAGTTTCCACTCTTATCTAATATCTCATATCTCCTATCTCTTATTCCCAGGGGAGATCCTTCGCTAGCGCTCAGGATGACAGTTTGTGGATTTGGTGCAAAAATGCGGGGTAAAATAAAAAACCGCATGGAATACATGCGGTTTTTAGGGTGAACGCGGCTAAATTAGACGAGTTCGACTGTAGCGCCAGCCTCTTCGAGGGCTTTTTTAGCAGCTTCAGCATCTTCTTTCTTAGCTTTTTCAAGAACAACTTTTGGTACACCGTCAACGAGAGCTTTTGCTTCGCCAAGGCCAAGACCAGTTAATTCTTTGACAGCCTTGATGACAGCAACTTTCTGGGCGCCAGCATCTTTAAGGTTGACATCGTACTCAGCTTTTTCGTCGGCAGCGGCAGCACCACCGTCAGCAGGAGCAGCAGCAACAGCAACAGCTGCAGCAGCTGGCTCGATGCCGTATTCGTCCTTGAGGA
>CAZLLY010000028.1:0-5021 GCA_964560755.1 uncultured Candidatus Saccharibacteria bacterium
ATCTGTTAAACCTCATATATCATTTGTTTATATAGTTATAATACGTCCTCGAGTGTTGCGCCGGCATGGCCAACGAGCGCCATAACATCGCGGTAATTTTGTCTGGTCGGGCCGAGCACCCCGATATAGCTGTGGTCGCTAAACGGGCTGCGGAAGCGGCTAATGACGAGACTTACGTCGGCACTGCGCCCAATGGGGTTTTCTGCCCCAATATAGACACTCAGCGGGTGGTTCGGCGCAGCCTCGCGCAACCAAGGCTCGAGGTTGTCAAGCAAGTTTGCTACCTGCTGCACCTGGTGGCTACTACTAAACTCGGGCTGGCCAAAAAGATTCCCCAGGCCGCTTATATACAGCTGGTTGCCGATGGTTGCAAGGCCGAGGTTATGCGTTAGCTCGACCAGCGTATCGACAGCGTTTCGGATGGCGCGCTCGGGCAGTCCACTATCCTCGAGCCGAGCAGATAGTGCTCTTTCAGCGCGAGACTCAGGCAAAGATTTTTTGAGCGATGTGTCGTCGGCGATGTTATTGACATAAAAACGGTAGCCTTTGTCGGTCGGTATGCGGCCAGCGCTCGTATGTGGCTGACGTATATACCCCAGACGTTCTAACTCGACCATTTCGGCGCGGATTGTTGCACTCGACACCTTGAAAACTTTAGCAAGCAAACTACTACCGACCGGTGCGGCAACCTCGGCATATTGTTCGATGATAGCAGTAAGTATTTGCGATTGTCGTGGAGACATGTTATTAGTATAGCACACTGGCACTCAAATGTCCAGAGTGCCAGGTAGGTATAGCCCGCAAAAACTCGTATTATACCTTGTCTGCGAGGTGCTGTTTAACATCGGCCAGCAACCGCATAGCGACTGCTTTGCCCTCTGCCTGGTCGGCGTCGCTAAAACTGTCTGTTTCGATCATTTTTTCGAGGCGCTCGGTCGCCTTCACAAACGTATCATTCACCACAAACCGATAGTACGGGCGACTGAGTGCCATTTCAATCTCCATTTCGGCACTTTGCATCCGACGTATTGCCTCGTCCTCTGGCAAAACGCCGCGTACACGCATGCGCGCCATCCACTCGTCAAAACTTGGGGGCATGACAAAATAAAACTGTGTGTCGGGTTTGATAGCATACACATTGTCGGCGCCAACGACCTCGATCTCGTTGATAGATATGAGGCCTTTTTCAGCAGTTTTGATCAACTCTCTGACACTCTGACCTGACACTTGCTGGTTATGGATCACCGAGGCCTCGAGGAACATACCGTCTTTTACGTCTTGTAAGATGTCTGCCTCGGTTCTAAACCAATATTCGCGGCCATTTTGTTCCATGATGCCGTCGTTTTCACGCGGTTTTCTGGTCGTGTCAGACACGAGGCTCGCAAACTCACCGCTTTTGACTAACTCGTTGATGATGGTGTTTTTACCACTCGATGATGGCCCGACAAAAAGCACCAGTTTCGTTTTCTTTAATAGCTTTTTTGCTTCTTCGCTCGGCTGATAGCCCGCTAGCAATTTTTTAAATTCTTCGAGATTATCTAATTTGTTCATGCAATAGTTATAGCAGAATTCACCCCATAGACCAAAGATGGCAAAATATTTTACCTCGTAGCCCTGTTTAACAGGGACGTGGCTCACTCCATTTATACATTCGGCGATCTGATGCATACCTACTTTGCATTGCTAGTGGTGACATAAACTTGTCGCCACATTGCCTTGTGCCATGTGCGTCGTTTGACTAGAATACCGATCACGTACTAACAAAAGGAGCAACTACATGGCAAATCGTTACGTCAGAATCTATGAAAAACCAAGAAAAGGACTCGAAAAGCCAGCGACCTTACTAGGCTTAAGTCTGAGCAGCTGCGTGTCAATCGAACCATTACAAGAAGCCTTGGGGGCTAACTATACCGTCCGCGAGCTAAGTCCTGATAGCAAACGAGATAGACGTATCATCTCGCGGCTTGGGGATATCGCGCCTTGGGGATGCTACGAGATACAGCCACCGCTACCCACCGAACAAGAGGATGTTGTCATTCAGAGTCTGATCAGTATGTGCAAACGAGAGGTTAAGCCTCACGGCAATGCTGGATATTTGATCGATCACCGAGGTGATCAGCCCCCGTTTAAACCGTATGATCCAGGAGGAACGGTGCTAGCAGTTTGGTACAACTAGTGTTTGGACGGTTTTTAGCTGCTCAAAGCGAGTTCTTCTGAGCATAGATGAGCGAGTGCCCCGATACCGGCGAGTAGAGTTTTTTGCAGGTCTAGTGTATCAACATTATGATAGTCGTATTCTGCCAAGCCGTGTCGCCACATCCTCGAGTCAATGATTCCATATAGATTTACGCCTAAGTCGCACCCAATGCCAATTGCGAACCCAGGATGCCCGGGGCGCAAAAAGCTCATACCACCCAGCTGCGTGTTAGGCGCTCCCTCATTGATAACTCTCAAAAATTCGTCGTGGAGTGCCGTACTGATAGTGTGTATGACTTTGTCTTGTCTTTCACCTTTTAGCCGAAGTAGCCATTCGGTAAACCTGGGTAGCTGGACCGGTCTATCGAGGTAATCGAGTGCTAAGACACCGTTTTTCAGCAATTGCTCTGGGTCTGAGCCATCATTTGTAGGTAAGGGTTCTAGATAATTCGGTAAATTTTCAAAAATATACTGCCGCTTGCCATACGTGAATAACCGCTCGTGCGGATCATACGAAAAAGGCACGCAGCCAGATAAGATATTTAAGACAAGTTCTCTGTCTTCTGGCGGGATTGGTTTCGTATCTACTTCTGTCATGATACCTTGCGTTAGTCTCGTTTGAGCATGACGGTAAAGGCTTCGGCGGGAATGTCGACTTTGCCAAATCGTTTCATGCGTTTTTTGCCTTTGGCCTGTTTGGCGAGGACCTTTTTCTTGCGGGACACGTCGCCGCCGTACAGACCCGTTGTGACATCCTTGCGGTAAGCGCTGAGGTCTTCGCGGGCGATAAACCGGCCATTTATACCGGCCTGCAGTGCAACTTCAAAGTTCTGACGGGGGATGACTTCCTTGAGTTTTTTCACCGTATCACGCCCAAGATACTGGGCTTCGGTGCGGTGAGCCATAACGCTGAGCGCCCCAACCATTTCCCCGGCGACGTAAAAATCAACTTTTACCAAATCTTCTACGCGGTAATCGTCGAGTTCGTAGTTGAAACTACCATAGCCACTCGTAATACTCTTGAGCTCGTCATAAAAGTCTGTCAGTAGATTTGCGAGTGGCGCTTCAAAACTCACCATTGCTCGCTCGTCGATATAACTTAGGTTTTTCTGCAACCCACGTTTGCTTGAAATGAGCTGTATGACTGGGCCGACATACGATTGAGGTACGACTATTTCACCCTGAATCCATGGTTCACTGATTTCAAGAACCTTCGATGCATCTGGCAGATCTGCGGCAGACTTGATGTCTATCTCTTCACCGTTCGTCAGTTTGACCTGGTAGTCAGTGCTCGGGTTCGTGACGATTAGCTCAAGCCCGTATTCTCTCTCGAGACGCTCCCGTATGATATCCATGTGCAGCAGGCCCAAAAAGCCGATACGCACCCCAAAACCGAGCACTGGCGAGTTTTCGGGCGCAAATTGCAACGCAGAGTCGCTGAGGCTGAGTTTTTCGATAGCGTCTTTTAGCTCTTGGTAGTATTCGTTACTCTCGGGGAAAAACCCAGCATAGACAAATGGCTGGACGTGTTTGTAGCCTGGCAGCGGTTCTTTGGCTTCACTCCCCGCAATGGTCACCGTATCGCCGACACGCGCCTCACGAGTCGATTTGAGGTTCGTGACAATATAGCCTATCTCGCCCATCTCTAAATCCTGGCCGGGCGTCATATCTGGCTTGAGCGCCCCAACTTCTAGCGCGATACCAGATGCATTGGTCGCCATCATCCGAATCTGTGCATTTTTTGGTATATGCCCGTCAAAAACGCGTACATACAAAATAACCCCCCGGTAATCATCATAGTAACTGTCAAAAATAAGCGCCCGCGTCGCGCCACCATTGTCATGAGACGTCTGACCCTTGAGTGGCGGCGGAACATCCTCGATTATTCTTTCTAACACTGCTGGCACGCCCTCACCTGTTTTGGCAGAGATTTGCAGTATGTCCTCCTCTTTGCACCCGAGCAGGCTGATTATCTCACGGCTCACCTTTGGGACGTCGGCAGCGGGTAGATCGATTTTGTTGAGAACAGGGATGATGGTGAGATTTGCCGCAATCGCTAGATACACATTGGCCAGTGTCTGGGCTTGTATCCCCTGACTAGCGTCAACGACCAGTAGTGCACCTTCGCAGGCCTGGAGACTCCTAGACACTTCATACGAGAAGTCGACATGCCCAGGCGTGTCTATAAGGTTGAGCTCATAGCCCTTGTATTCCATACGTACAGGGGCGAGTTTGATCGTAATGCCCTTTTCTCGCTCAAGGTCCATGCGGTCAAGCAGCTGTGCTTTCATATTACGCTTTTCGACGGTCCCCGTTATCTCGAGTAGTCGATCGGCCAAGGTCGATTTACCATGGTCAATATGCGCAATGATACAAAAATTTCGAATTTTTGACTGGTCCATTAGTTTGTCTCCTGTCGGGAAGAGCAGCCCGACAAAAAGTCACGTCTTTTTGACGGCGCGTCGAGAAACCCAGCATGGGTGTCTCGAGCCTGCACGAAGTGCGGAGTATTGCAGAAGTTTCGAATTTTTGACTGGTCCATAAGTGAATAGTATAGGTGAAAATAGGCAAATAATGAAACAAATAACCGAGTTTTGCCAGGGTAAGGTCACTTTGGCCTTAATACCCCCCTTTCCCGCGCTGTCATCCTGAGGCATAGCCGAAGGATCCTCTATGGCGCATTGCCATAGGGAAGATTCTTCACATACGCTCAGAATGACAACGATGAATATACAGCCCGACCCTTCGTCATCCTCATGAACATGGAGGGTCCGATCATTATTACCGATAGAGTCGGTACAATTTCCATTGTTTAATTCTGTAAT
>CAZLLY010000028.1:5031-13614 GCA_964560755.1 uncultured Candidatus Saccharibacteria bacterium
AATTCATGATTCTTAATTCTTAATTCTCTTCCCATTGAGGGAGATTCTTCGCTGCGGTCAATAGAGACGTTTAGTCTTCGAACCGTAGCGGCCGAAAGATAAATCTTTTTGCCTTGTTTATCATGACGTTTGCTTCGTCAAGGTCAAAAATAAGTGAAACGATAATATGCGTCACAAAGACTGACAGTGTTATGAAAAGCAGTTTCGAACCAAGCACAAGCGGGCCAACGTCGTTTTTGCCAAGTGGAAAATACGAGACTGCAATAAAGCCGGCTATCAGGCTAAACCCGGTCACTGATATTATCTTGATAACACCACTCCAAAAGTCCCAGTCAAACAATTTGCGGTCGCGTAGCAGCATGATCACCGTTAATATCGTCACCTCTATTGCAGCCACGATAGACTGTGCGATAGCCAGACCTTGCACGCCGTAGTTATGCGGGCGCGAAAGTGTATATGCGAGCACTACGTTCAATGCGATAACAAATATCGAAACGATGAGCGGTGTCCGCGTATCTTTTTGGGCATAAAACCAACGCGATATGATAGAAAACAAGATTCTAAAAATGATAGCTACGCAGAGCGAGCCAAATATAATGGCGATCTCAGTCGAATTTCGAGAGAAAATCAAACGCGCTAAATACCCCCGCGCAAAAAAACTAATGACGACGACAGGTAGTGTCAGCCAGATCATAAGACGTAGCGTGTGCAAAAAGTCACGCCGAAATAGGTCCGGGCGGCCTTGGCTGAGCCGCGCATTCATCCGTGGGAAAAATGCCGTCGATATTGCTGTACCGATAAGTAAAATCGGCGCCGTATGCAATACATACGCATTGTTATAATTACTAACCGCCGTCGCGCCGCCGAGCAAACTAGAAGAGGCGATGTTTGTTTCGACGATGTTCTGCACTTGGTCTAACCCCTGGTCAAGCGAACGTGCCGGCAACTGTTTGAGCATATGGCGAAATTCGACGTCTTTCATCTGTATTTTGGGCCGCCAATGGAAACCGAGGCCGTAAGTTCCCGCCAAAATAACGAGTAGCTGTAACACAGCGCCCACCACTGCGCCGATAGCCAGGCCAACAATACCTATGTTATCTTTAAACACAAACACGCTAACAATGATGCTAACGTTGTAAAAAATCGGAGCGATCGCATAAAAGAAAAACCTCCCAAAGACTTGTTGCACTGCCGAAATAACGCCAGATATAGTAAACAGCATCGGGTTCAAGGCCAGTATTCGCATCATCGTCGCCACATTATGCAGCTGTTCGGGGGTGTAGCCATGTGCAACCAACCGAGCGAGCTGGTCTGCAAAAACAAACATCAAAATACCAATTCCAAAGAGCGCGATACTCATATAGTTAAGTAGGCTCGATGACAAGTCCCAAATGCCACGGCGGTCGCCTTTTTGCAACCGATCACTCAGATAGGGCATGAACGCTACGCCGAGAGCGCCGGCCGCAATGGTGAAAAAGAAAAAATCAGGCAGCACAAAAGCCGCAAAATATACGCCCGCGTTTTGGTCTTGAGGAACATTGGCGCCAATGAAGTTTGCATTGATAAGTTTCGTTCGCAAAAACCCAAGTATTTGGGCAAGCATTGACGTACCGACCAATATAAAGGCGGCATTGCTAAACGATATACGCTTTCGGGTACGCGGGACAGGACTAAACATCACCCTTTAGTATACGCCCCTGGCATAAAAAGCTAAATGCATAAATGCGGTGAACCTCACCTCTGTAAAAAATGCCATCCCAGGTGAAGTAATCTACTCTGCAATGTGTTTTCGCACTGGGGGTCGCAGATACTGCGGTGCGATACCGTGCGCGCCGATACCTTCTAGTATAGTGTCGCAGCTTTTGGCAGGTGCGTACCGGAAAGTAGCTCGAGAACTTCGGCGGCTTCGACAGTTTCTTTTTCTAGAAGTGCGTTTTTAAGCTTTTCGAGAGGCTCGAGGTTTGCTTCGATAACGGTGCGCGCCCTCTTGGCTGCCTCAGTTATGAGCGCCTCAACCTCGTCGTCGATAAGTTTGGCGGTCTCATCGCTATAGTCACGTTCGTGAGTCAGCCGATCGATCATCATGCCTTCTTCGACATGGAACACTTGGTCGCGTAGTTTATTGCCCATGCCTTGGTTTATCACCATGTCGCGGGCAAGCTCTGCGGCCTTTTGCAAATCGTTGCCAGCACCTGTCGTGACCCTGTCTCGGCCGTATTTTACTTCTTCGGCGATACGTCCACCAAGCATACGAGCCAAAACATCTTTGTACTCGAGGATACTGTGGTAGCTTTTATCTTCTGGTGGGATGAACCAGGTAACGCCACCAGTTCCACCGCGGGGGATGATGGTAACTTTGTGCACTACATCGCTATCAGGCAAGATGTGGCCGACGATTGCGTGGCCAGCCTCATGATAAGCGGTCAGTTCTTTTTCGTGCTCATTCATGACTTTGCTCTTGCGCTCTGGGCCAATCGCAACGCGCTCAAACGCTTCGGTGACATCATCGCTACTGATCTGTTTGTGGTTGCGCCGTGCGGCAATAATAGCAGACTCGTTCGCGATGTTCGCGAGGTCAGCACCAGACGACCCAGCCGTTTTTGCAGCAAGCGCATCGATATTAACATCATCTGAAACTGGCTTTTCCTTGAAATGTATATCAAGGATGGCTTTGCGATCTGGTCGGTCAGGCAAGCTGATGTTAACGCGTCGGTCGAACCGGCCTGGACGTAACAGAGCTGGGTCAAGCACATCGGCGCGGTTTGTGGCCGCAAGCACAATGACATTTTGCCCCTGCTCGAACCCGTCCATCTCGACCAATATCTGGTTAAGGGTCTGTTCTCGCTCGTCGTGTCCACCGCCCATACCGCTACCGCGGCGACGGCCAACTGCATCAATCTCGTCGATGAATATTATGCATGGGGAGTTTTTCTTGGCTTTTGCAAAGAGGTCGCGGACGCGGCTCGCACCGACACCAACAAACATTTCGACAAATTCTGAACCACTGATGCTGAAAAATGGCACCTCTGCCTCGCCCGCAACTGCGCGCGCCAACATGGTTTTACCCGTACCAGGAGGCCCCACGAGCAAGACGCCCTTTGGTATGCGCGCACCCAGGCTTGCAAACTTTTTGGGGAATTTCAAAAACTCGACGACTTCCTCGAGGTCTTGTTTGGCCTCAGCCTGACCGGCGACTGTTTTAAACAGAACTTTTTCTTTTTCGTTACCATACAGCCGTGCGCGACTTTTCCCAAAACTCATAGCCTGGTTACCCTGGCCTTGTGCACTGCGCATCATGTAGAAAAGCAGCCCACCGATGATCAACACGGGCAACACCGACGAAAGCCCCACACCAATAAGTGTAGATGTCGTAGAGGTAGCCGATTTGGCGACGATTTTTACTTTGGCTGGGTCTATCCCGGCTTCTTTCAGTGTCGACGACTCTTCTTTTACGGCCTTGAGCGTTGGGGTTTTGTCACCTTTTTTGGTAATAAGCAGCTGTTGGCCGCTAACTTCTATCTCGCTATATTTACCTGCATTGGCATCTTTTACAGCCTGAGAAATGGGTATTTCGGTGACTTTCGTCGGGTTGTTAAACACTAAAAATACAATGATGGCACCGACGACTGCAAGCGCGATGAACCCATAGTTACGCGATGGCTTTTGCTTCTTGCCTCGTTTTGCCCCACCAGTACCTTTTGCTGCTGATTTCTTGTCTTGCTCCATAGGGTACTAGTATACAACAGATGTTTGGAAATGCCGACTCAAAAACTACCCATTTTACCTGGGGTCACTATATTAACAGATAGCACTCTTACCTCATTTCACTTTTGATAAAGCGGCTATGTGCCAAAGAAAACAATGAATATTGCCCTGTTTCTATGCAGTAAGCACCCAGCGCACCACCATATCTTTGATGCGGCGGTACTCTTCCTCGGTATATTGCATATTGCCTATGCAATATTGTTTTGCGTTGATGTGCGAGCAGAACATACACTCATATAAATCACTACAGTCCTGGATGAACATACTGTTTACGATTTTTTTCGACCAAACGACCGAGAAGCTGTTGGAGCAGCTATTGCTGTCCTCGACGCGGGCGCAATACGTCAAAGTGTTAGAACGCTGGCAAGCGGCGACGAATTCACTATTTATTACACCGTCACAGAACAAACCGTTTTTTACACCGTGCAAATCTTCTGACCGATAGATGTTTTCACTCGTATATATATTGTCAGACTCACTGACATTGATGCTGTCGAGATATCGCTCGGTTGCCGTAAGGTTTATTTCTGACCATGCCGTCATGATGTCCTGCATATTTTGTAGATCGCGCTTTGGTCGTATCCAATTTTCAAAATTCCAAGCGTTTTCGACCGTGATAAATTTGCCAGGGTTTGCAGACTGTGTCCAGGTTACGTCTCCTGTCATGCTGTCATTGACCTGGTACGGCAGGCGTAGGTCAAAGGCAAATTTCTGCTGAAATTGCTGCAACGTTAGCGGGTTTTTATAGCCAAATATCTGTCCTAGAATCTTATCGAGTAGATCTTTTGCCTGTTTCTCGTCCATTTCAGCTTTCCTTTCGCTTGTTTACTTTCAGTGGGCTAGCAGAGTTTTGAGCGAGCAAATCGCTCAGGTTAAATGTCTGAGGTTCTAGCGATTGCATGACCATGCCGGGAGTGTATTTCTGTCCAGGTGCAACTTCGGTTGCTTTGGCAGACTGAGCAACGAGATGTCCTAGTTTGCCCACCGTACTTGGTTTAGCAGGCACAGTGGCTATGTTAGGCGTGTGTATCTCCGGGTTCGTTTGGAGAGATGCATCGTCTATTTCGGGCTGTGCTGGGTTCTGGGCTTGCGTCAATGACGCTAATGCATCAGGTAAACCAACTGGCTCTGCGAAGCTCTCATCAGACATTTTGTTGGCGGCAGGCTCTTCTAGCGTCGGCATGTCATCCATCTTGGGCGCCGATGATTCGTCAAACTTCGTAGGCATCGCATCCTGTTTATATGTTTTGAGTTTCTGGCTCGATGGCTTCGCGGCCGTGCCTATGGGTGCATCGAGTGTACGAGCCTTGATAGCAGGCACGACCTGTCCGTTCGCAAGTACCCGGACAAAACATTCTCGCGGGCTTAACTCTGACATCATTTTTATGCGAATATCACTTTCCTTGAGGCCTTTTGCGTGTTCGGCTTCAACGAGTTCTTTTGGAAGCTCAATATTGAGGTTGCCCTCGAGGGCTCGTGCATCTTCTTCGGAAACTTTAAAGGTGTAATAGTTATAGGTATTGGCAAATATTGCATCCTGGAGGTCTTTGTCGATCTGTCCAAAATATTGTTGGCTCAGTATGACAGTTAGGTTGAATTTGCGCGCTTCCGCCAAAATTGCAGCCAGTGCTGGGTTCTGCACAACCGACACCTCATCGATGATCAATATAACTCGCTGCCCGAACACTCGAGCCTGGGCGAGCAAGAAAATCTGCTGTATGAGTAGCCCCGCTACCGTCTTAACGACTTTATCGCCCATGCTTACTTTGTTCAGCGAAAAAACAGTCAGGAAATTGTCCTCGATCGTTTTACTGAGCGACAACTCTCCTTCGCCTACAAGCGCAGGCTGCATCTGCATCTCGTCAACGAGCGAAACTATGGGCGAAATGGTTTCGTTGTAGTACTTCGTGCGCATCTCATTAAAATCTGCGCCAAAAAAATGCACGATGTTCTCGGGAACATATTCTTTGACGTGGTCGAGTATTTGATTACGCAGGTCTACATCAGTCAGGAAACGCTTGAGATTGCCGAGCGACATCACTTGCGCAGTCAAAAGTACATACAGGCTAAACCGCATCAACCGGTCGGTTTTAGAATTGGTATTATCGCCCATCAACGATTTGAACAGCGTGCCCGTCAGCTCGGTTGCGGCAGAAATATCCGTTGACGTCCCACTAAAAAGTTCGGTACTTTCATTGCCAAAATTGATCACTTTTTGGTTAGGAATATGTTCAAAGTCATCGGCAATCGAGGCATGTGGATCGATAACCACAACTCGGTAATTCATAGCCAATGCGGTTGATTTCTGGAGTCTATCTACGAATAAACTTATAAACTTAGACTTACCGCTACCACTTGCGCCGATGATAAATGAGTGTTTATCAAACTCATAGCTCGTTAAGTTTAAGTAATAATTTTTAGAGAAGTACGGGAACGTATCGACCTCAAGCAGCGCATTGATGTTTTCACTCGACAACATGTGGATGGATTTTTCGATGTCGAGATATTTTGGTACCGTTTTTTTCAGATAGCGAGTGTTCGTTTCAAAATCTATCGCGAGCAAGTTTGCGGGAAACGAAGTCATGACCTTGCTTGATTTGCTCCAAATTTTTCCAGGTAGCGAGAAAAATAGATCGGAGGTAACGACTGCATTTTCATACGTTAGAGCTCTGACACTAAATGTTGCATACTCTAGACTCTTACCTTTTTTGATCTGATAGCGCTCCTTCAGATCGAGTATGTTTCCACCTTCAACAAAATTGACGAGCAGCTCTTTTCGAGTTGCATCTGGAGGCGTAATATCTGATGCGGCACATGGCCTGAGCAGAAACCCCTCTATCGAGTTACTCAGCGAGCTGACTTCTTTGTCACTCGTAATAAAAAAGCGTATGACATTATCCTTGATACTAAGGATTACTGTGAATTTACCACCAAAAAGTCCTAGGTGCGACAATAACGCTTTATATAGTAGCTGCCAGTGTTTTGCTTCGAGTTTTTCTACCAGAGAATATATCTCAAAAACATGTTCGGGCATTTTCGTGCGCTTTGTCATTAGCTCAATTGTACCACTGTGTATATGTAATAGAAACAACGGTATACGCTACAGGCAAACGTATCCTGATTTTACTTGGGATCATACTTTTAACAGAGGTGGATTTTACTTCATTTTTGATTGGCGCGGGTTCACGGTGTGTGCCAGGGCAAGAGTTTGCGCGCTATTCGTCGCGCATGTCGCGGATCGGGTTACGCCTGACGTTTGTCAGGAGTGGTAGTACTGTACTGAGTAACGCTGCGAGCACGATCAACCCCACGACAACGGCAATGTATATCCAATCTATACCAAACAACGTGAACTGTTTGTTGAGGTCAGATGCGTTATAGGCGAGCGCGGCTGTTACCGAAAGGTCTGGTGAAAGCTTTTGACTAATGAGATACGCCCCAAATGCACCAAGCAGCACGGCCACTATGGAAATACTCGCTGCGATGAATACACTGTAGGTCAGGTAAATCTGGGCAATGCTGCTGCGGGTCGCGCCGAGGGCCCTGAAAACCGCTGTTTCGCGGCGACTATCGGCGATGATTTTCCCAACGATTCCCATAAGCACCAACGAAGCGACAAAAAGCACAACTGGCGCGACGACTTTGAGTACCTTCCATACATTACGCCTCAGGTCCTCGATGGCACCGGCATTATTTCCGAATGGTTGGATATCGAAATATTTACCTACTGCCATGCACTTAGTAACTCGCGGGTCGGGCATGTTCGGGCTGTACTGCATCATGTCTTGCGGAGAAAGCTGTGCATTACAGACATTCGATTCGGTAAATTTCTTGGCCGCCTGATACGTCGGAAATTCCGCGTAATAACTTTGTGAAAGTGGTGTAGTGCCATCCCACGGTGTCGACATTCGAGCCGCCAGTGAGCCCGTTTCTACTGAGCCAATTGGTGCAAACCAACCGCTCCCAAGACCAGACTGTAGCATGGTTTTTAAGATGTCTTTGACGCTAAAGCCTGCGGCATAGTTCATCTCGGGAACGATGCCAACGATCCTGATTTTTATAATTCCCTGCACTGGATCTTCGTAACTTTCGAACTGTCGTTTGAAACTTAGCTGATTTTCTGCAGCTTTTTTCTCTTCGCTTGTCCGAGTGTCTTTTTTAACTGTGACTTCACCGCAGGCTGTCGTTGGGACATTGTACTGCAGCGCAGGTGGAGTGTAGTCGCGTTTGTTTTTATTCCGCGCGATTTCCTCAACCTGTGTTTTTGCCTGGGACAGGAGGTCATTACTCGATGTGTTGCGGTAACACAGTTCGGCTGTTTTGCCCGCTACATCTGTCCGAAGCTGCGCCAAATAGTCTGACTGCTGTTTGGTTGTGGCGGTTGCTGGTAACGCTGTGCGACCTAAAAACTGCTCAGCAGCACTTATTGGTGCGACCACAGGAATACTGCCGTCAGCACCGACTGATAGGCTCTGTTTTGGCAAAACAAACGGCCGCAATAAATCTTTGTCAAAATAGGCCCAACCACCCTGCGCTAATGCTCCGACTCCTGTTGGTTGCCCATATTGGCTGGTTGACGACGCCTCTTTGCCATCAATAATCGCGGCTATTACCCCTGATTGTGGTGTGCCCATGTAGGCCTGAGCCCCGCCGGAGCTTTTATATACCGCCGTGGCACCACCCGCTTCGGCAATCTTTGTAAAATCGGCTAGCCCGACGTGTGGCAATGATTTTGCGTAGTCATCGATAGCTTTCTGTGCGATGGGTGACGCCTGGTTGATAATTTTTGTTTTTTCGCCACTTTTACCCATGTCGACT
>CAZLLY010000029.1:0-13233 GCA_964560755.1 uncultured Candidatus Saccharibacteria bacterium
GTAGGGACGTTGGCGGCTCCCATGTCTGCGACCACAGTATTTCCTTGGACCTTAATGCTCGTAATATTACCGGTACCCGTATAGGTTACCGTGCCCGTGCCAGCTATGCTAGTCGGCATAGACCCGCTGTTCGCCGCCTGGTATTCTGACACTCCACCGAGTACATTCTGTACGTCATTCTTTATTGCTGTGTTTCGACTATTACGTTGCAAGGCTGGAACGGCTAAAAAGACGATCAGCATGATGAGTCCGGCGATGGCCAGGACGATTAGGACTTCGATGATAGTGAAGCCTTTTGTATTAGATTTTTTGAATGTATTTGCCATAACTTTTGTGCCCCTTTACCCCTAAAGTGTTAATACTTATGTTTGAATAATACCCGCTTGAGCTCGTAATTGCAACGTTTTTAGCCTGCAAGGTTGTTATTGCCTGCAAGACCGTATATTGGCAACAGCACAGCGGCAACAATTATGAATGCAACAATACCGAGCAGCACCATCATGACCGGCTCGATTATGCTCGAAATGTTTGCCACCTCGTTGTCTACTTCTTTTTCATAGTAGTCTGCGACTTTGCCCATCATCTGCTCTATGGCGCCCGACTGTTCACCAATGCGAATCATATTCGGCACGAGCGGCAGGAAGTTTTCGTCGTTCTCGATGCTGTCTGCCAAGCTTTTACCACCCTTGACTTTGTCAGATGCCCGCATGATGGCACGCTCGATATGCACATTGCTAACTGCCTGGCTCGTTATCTGCAGCACTTGCAGTAGTGGCACGCCACTAGCTACTAGCGTCGCGCCCGTACGTGTAAAACGCGCCATGTAGACTTTCATGAAAAGTGGTCCTATCGGCCAACCCTTCATTTTGAACTTATCGACTACCTCTTTACCGGGGCCAGTGCGCGCCCACCGCGTGGTAAAGAACGCCAGCACTATGAACACTATCAACTCGACCCACCAATATTTGATGGTAAAGTCAGATACCCATAGCAAAATACGCGTAACTAGTGGCAAGCTAGCACCAGGCATGCCTTCGTACAGTACCTTGACCTGAGGCAAGACCTTGACCACCATAAACCCAACAACGGCAGTCATAACCAACAAAACCACTAGTGGGTAGATCATGGCACCGCGAATTTTGCTGTTCAGGTCGGCCTCTTTTTCTTGCTGCACAGCAAGCCTATCGAGTGCTTGGTCGAGCGTACCAGACGACTCACCTGCGGAAATCATACTGAGGTAAACTTGGTTAAAAACCCTCGGGTGCTTGCTCATCGATGCCGCAAGCGACGAACCACCCTCGACATCGCCGATAACTGCGGCCATAACGACCTGCAGCGGCTTGCTCGCGCTCTGGTGGTTGACGCTACGGAGCGCCTGCAGCAGTGGTACACCTGCGTTTATAAGCGTGCTGAGCTGCCGGCTAAATAGTACTCTGTCTTTGGCTTTTACTTTGTTTCCAAAGTTACCGAGGCTAAAACCCTCGCCTGCTGCTCGAATATCTGTTGCGACTAGGCCTTCGGCACTAATAAGTTTTGCGGCCGCACCTTCGCTATCGGCCTGCACGGTCGATTTTACGGTTTTGCCGGTCTGTGGGTTTCGTGCGGTGTATTCGTATGACAACATCTTAAACTCCCTGTTTTAGAGATGCATAGTACGGTTGAACCTTGAGCTGTACTGCTAGCATGACATTTTTCACGTTAATCTCTCATCAATCGATCAAGTTCATCTGGGTCGATGGCGAAACTACGGGCTTCGTCATAGCTAATAGTCCCCTCGTGTATCAGCTGGACCAGCTGTTTGTCCATGCTCTGCATACCAAACTCGGCGCCCGTCTGTATCACTGCGTCTAGCTGATGCGTTTTTCCCTCGCGAATGATGTTACGTACGGCAGGTGTGACGATCAATATCTCGGCTGCAGCAATACGTCCACCACCGATGGCAGGTATGAGCCGCTGGCTACAGATAGCCATCAGGATGTTGCTGAGCTGAGCCCTAATCTGTGGCTGTTGATGTGGCGGGAAAACGTCAACCATACGGTCGATACTTTGGGCTGCGCTGTTGGTGTGCAGTGTGGCAAAGACCAAATGCCCCGTCTCGGCGATGGTAATGGCACTCGCGATGGTCTCGAGGTCGCGCATTTCCCCGATAAGCACAACATCTGGGTCCTCGCGGAGCGAGCTACGGAGGGCCGCACTAAACGAATAGGTATCGTAGTGGACTTCTCGCTGTACAATCACCGAACGCTTGCTTTTGTGCGTGTATTCTATCGGATCCTCGATGGTTATGATGTGCTTTGACTGCTCCATGTTGATCTTGTGGATCAAGGCAGCAAGGCTGGTTGATTTACCAGAGCCCGTTGGCCCCGTAACCAAAACAAGACCACGCGGGTATTCGGCAAATTTCTGCACAATTTGCGGCAAACCTAGCTGTTCGGCCGTCAATATCTCGTTCGGGATGAGTCGAAGGGCTGCAGCCAGGTTACCCCGCTCGTGAAAGGCATTTACACGGAAACGCCCGAGGTCACCAAAGGCAAAACTAAAGTCGAACTCTTTGTCCTTGAGCAAAATTTGCTTTTGGTCTTCGTCTAGGATGGCGAATATGAGCGTCTCGACCGTCTCCTCGGTGAGTAAATCTGCCCCCGTGACAGGCAGCAGTGCGCCGTCGACCCTGAGCATCGGTGGTAATCCAACCTGCAAGTGAAGGTCAGATGCCTTTTTTTTGACGACTTCTTCTAGTAATAATTCAATGCGTGGACCGGCGGCTGCCATTAGTTTGACTCCTTTGCTGCGGTGAGTGTTACGGAATATACGCTAAAAGATGAGTCTGTTTGCTCAACTTTTCGCCTGGACTGTGTTGTTCGTTTATTCATATATCCCACCTTTTTAACACTTACCTCGTTATAACTCACTTGTTTATGCGCTGTCGGCCGAAGCCACACGGTTTACCTCTTGGACGGTCGTGAGGCCTGCAAGTGCCTTCAGGTAGCCATCTTGCCGCATCGTCACCATGCCTTCTAGCTCTGCTTGAGCTTGTATCTCTGAGCTGGTCGACCGTTTCAAGATCAGATCTTGAATCGTCTCACTAACGTTAAAGACCTCGTAAACGCCCATGCGGCCCTTGTACCCACCGGGCGAATCTGGGCTGTCTATGCCCCTGGTTAAAGTATAAGCGGTATCGGTAGACAATGGCAAGCTCTTGTAGCCCAAATCGGCGGCTATTTTTGCCATATTCTCTGCGTCGGCAGGCAAAAGCGAGCCAAGTGCTGCCTGTACCGCCATTGTTTCTGCGGGCGTTGATATGTAGTTTTCCTTTTTCTTGCCAATACGCCTCACCAAACGCTGGCCGATGACTGTGTGCACTGTACTAGCTATCAGGAACGGCTCGATACCCATATCAAGCAGACGAGGCAAGATGCCTGCCGCGCTGTTGGTGTGGAGCGTACTAAATACCAAGTGGCCCGTCAGACTCGCCTGCACCGCAAGCTCGGCCGTTTCTTTGTCACGGATCTCTCCCACCATGACGATATCAGGGTCTTGTCGTAGTATCGAACGAAGCCCACTCGCAAACGTTAGCCCAATGTCAGCATTCACCTGTATCTGGTTGACACCGTCCATTTTGTACTCAACCGGGTCTTCAAGCGTCACGATGTTGACCGCATCGCTCTTTACTTCCTGTAAAAGCGCGTAGAGGCTGGTCGATTTACCAGAACCAGTCGGGCCCGAGGTCAAAATCATCCCATTGGTGCGCTCAAGCCCAGATTTGATCGTACGGAGTGAACGGCCAACATACCCCATGTCTTCTAGGCGCAAGCTGGTTCCGCTTTTGTCGAGCAAGCGTATGACCACCTGTTCGCCCCAAACAACAGGGCTTATCGCGATACGCAGGTCAATATCTTTGCCACCAACGCTGATAGTAAACTCGCCGTCCTGGGGTATACGGTGTTCATCGATCTTGAGGTTAGACAAAATTTTGATGCGAGAAACGAGCGGAGGCTCAGTACTTTTTGGCAGGTTCATTATCTCGCGCAGGATTCCATCGATACGACACCGAATTTTTAAACTACCTTTTAGCGGCTCGATGTGCACATCGCTCGCGCGGTTTTTGGCCGCATATTCGAGTATTGTTGACAGTGCTTTACTTATCGGCGAATCTTGAACGATGGTTTTGATGCTGGCATCTTTATCGGCTTTTTTCTGAGCGGCTTCCTCTTCTGCCTTGGTCGTATCGATACTAATACCACCGCCGAGCTGACTCATTTCACCGACAAGCGCGTCGGAAATACGCGCCTGATACTGGTGTAGCACCTGCCTCACACCTTCTTCACTCGCTGCATAGACTTTGAGTGGGCGCCCGATGCGGTTGCTCAGGAAATCAACCGCCTGCACATTATCGGCGTCAAGCATCGCAACAACGAGTCGTTTCTGCATTTCACCGAGGGGGACTGCCATATATCGCTCGGCGATGTCCTCGGGTAATAGTTCAAGCACTTTCGGGTCGATTTTTGCATCAAGCAGGTTTACATAGGGTACTTTTGAAACATGCGCAACAGCCTTGGTGAGCTGTTCGTTTGTAATTTTACCGCTACTAACAAGCATGCTAAATAGCGGTGTTCCACTGTCTTTAGCTTGTTTTTTTAGCTCCGATACATCTGCTCTGGTTAGCACCTTGGCTTCTACTAGCTGATCTTCGACTTGTGTTTGCGCTTCTTCTGAGAGCACGCTCATGGCATACTCCTCACGTTCTACTGTGCCGCCCCATTGAATGGCGTTTGGTTTGTATCTGACAGACTAGTATTTGAGGTTGGGTTAATACTCGTGTCATTGAAATATTTTTTGTCGTTAGGGACGTTGAAACTATCGCTTAGAACATCGATAATCTCTACGGTTTGCTGCCTGCTTTTTGGAGTAACAAATATTTTACTCGCAATCAAAAATGACATGATCGCCGCAACGCCCGCAACGATGATAATGGTCGCTATATCTTTTTGTTTCATTGCACCACCTTAGTTCTCGTGTTTAGTGACTTGGCGGGTTGGTAATAGGTTACCGCTGAAACCACAGTCGACATTTTGCCGTTTGAGGCCGAGATATCAATAGAAGTTACCTTTATCGGCCGTATCGAGCGTTCCAGCGCATTAACAAACGCTTGTGTTTTGGCGTAATCTGCCGATATAGTGATCTGGAAAGGCATCTCTACGGGTTGTGGGTTTGAGCTCGAAGCATTCGACGCCTGATTGACCTCATCGTCTGTGCCTGTAATGCCGATCAGATCAACCCCTTGGTCAGTTGCGATCTTTTCAAGGTTCGTCGTAAGCCCTGGGAAATCGTATTTACTTGGCAGTGCGTCGAGAATTATTTTGGCGTTATCACCATCTCTCTCACCTGTTCCTACAGAGTTCCCACCGATAATATTTGTGGTAGTTCCAACAAACGCCTGGTAGGACGGCTGTAGTTTCTTCACAACTTCAAGGTCTTTTGCGAGTTGTTTTTTTGCCGTGTTTTTTTCAGCAAGTACCCTGTTTTGGTATGCGGCCTGACTCCATAGCGTTTTTACGGCAACCAACGAAAATACCACTACAAACACCGCGACACTCACCACAACAACAGATCGGTTATTAGATTTATCGATCAATGTTCGCTTGATTGAACCTACGCCGTTACTGAAGCCATTTTTGTGCGTCGTGCTGCTCATTGACTAGTCCCCCCATCAAATGGGCTAGTCTGCCCTGTGTCGGCCGTCGGTACCTTGACGCTTAGCTGCACATCATTGGCAACATCAAACAGTTTTGTGTCAAATTTTGCCGTAATAGTAAAGTTTGCGCCTTTCGTGTCGCGAGAAAAACTCGCAAGCACAACTTTGCTAAACGCATGACTACCGTCTGTACTGTCTCCGACAGAAAACTCGGCAGTTTTTAGCGCATTCGCGTACACTTTGACGCTATCGAGCGACGGTGCAGTCCCGCCAAGAGTTATTGTATTTGTAATATAGTCGAGCGTCATTTTGTTTAGGTTGACGTCAGATGGTGTAGTCTCTTGAATAAAGCTAAATGCCCTAGACGATACTGGCTTGCCGTCGTGCAATGTCGGCAAAACATTGAGTTGGTTTTGTACGGTCAACATTTTAGTAATATCTTTCGTTTCTTTCAGCTGTTTACTCGATTCTTTTATCGAGTTGCTGTAGCTTTTGATGAGCTGCACTTGGAACACATAGACAAATAACATCGAGAACACAAGCAAACCAACGGCAGCAAGCCCAGCCACAGTCGCAACAAAAGTAACGACGTGTTTTGTCCGCTGCGTTTTGATAAACTGCATTTTTATATCTGGCAAAAGATTGAACTGGACCATGCCTATTCGACCCTCTCCGCTAGACCAACAGCAACGCTAAACTGGTTCGCTACTGCAAGTAGCTCGTTTTGACGGTCGGCCGCGAACGATACATTACGCCAAGCATTTCCTATCTCGACATTTACACCGAACTTGTTTGCCAGATATAGCGGTAACTCAGGGATAGCTGCTGCGGCGCCAGATACGATCAATGCGCTGAGCGCTACACCGGGGTAGCGAGTCTGGAAAAACTTGATCGATTTATCTATTTCGCCCACTAGCATATCAACCGTTCCGATGATGGCCTGGTACACTTGGCCCTCTAGCTTGTCTTTGCTAATGCCGAATTTGTAGACAAACTGAGCAGCTTGTTTATCGTCGATGTTCAAGTTTTGCATGGCCGAACGAACGATAGCCTCTGCCCCTGTTGGGATCGAGCGAGTCAACCGAGGCGCTTCATTCATCGCTACGACCAAATCGGTGCTCTGCTGACCAATATCTACGATAAACTGTGCACCAGTCGCGCCTGGGGCTATCAGCGAGCGAGTGAGTGCGAGCGAGTCAGGCTCAAACGCAATGACGTTGAGGCCAATAGATTCGATCATATCCAGGCGTGATTCGATAAAATTATTCGGAACGCTGCTGAGGAGTAGCTCGACCTTAGTCTTATCCTTAGGCGATTCGCCTATCACCGCCCAATCTATCTTACTCTCGTTTGGTGGCGTCGGTATTAACGAGTCTGCCTGGTACATGATAGCCTTGCCGAGCTCACTCTGGGGCAGCTGGTCAAAGTCAACGACGGTCGTAAAAACACGGCTACTTGGGATGCCTACGGCAACATGTTTGGTCGACGGGTTTGCCTCTGTTATGAGGTTTTGCAATATCTGCGCCAATTTTTGCTGATCGACTTTGCTGTCACTCTGTGACAATTTTGCATCTATCGGAACATAGGCGTATTTGACAAGGCTTCTAGATGATCCCGAGCCACGCAGCTCGACCAAACGCACACCCGTCGTCCCAATGTCTAGCCCGAAAAACGATGATACCCCACTCAGTACTGTCATATTACTTTTGATTATAGCATGAGCACTATGACTGGCAACACATTTTCATGATAATCATCAATATTTACCAATTTCTTGGGGAATTTCTCTGTGGTGGGTGCGCGCACGACCAACTACAGAACTCTGCTAACCCCCACCACTCAATCCCTACAATATCGGTGGCAAACTAGTATAGCTATCAAATGTCTTGTTTACGCCGTTTGGTTTTGCTAGCCATACTTCTGGGCTGTAGATAAACCGTTCAGCTGGAGTGACGGCAACTGGGTTTGTACCGTCCGTACCGTCGTATGACCCATTGCTTCTTGTTAGATAGAACTTCTGAGCAGTAACTGAACCATATACGGTCAGGGCACCGGGACAGCTCGTGTTACTGTTTGCAATATCTGCGGGAAGATAGGTATACCGTGCGCCGCCTGATGTGCCACAGCTGTAGAAGTTTCCTCCGGCTACAAATACACCGTGCATCTCACTGGCTGGTCCGAACACTACAATATCATTAGTAGCATATATGTTCAGTCTTGGGACGTTGGTCATGTCGTAAGGGCTGTATAGTGTGTTGCCCCCGATGAATACCGAGCCTGTGGAACGTATCGTGGCATTCTTCCCCACTGGAAGTGTTCCACTCACCGTGACATCACCCGTACAGTTATACGTACTTTTTGTAAGACTACCTAAGTTGAGCGAGCCACAAGGTGTATCGCCAACAATAACTGAAGCACTCGGGCCATTCGGCATTGCCTCAAAGCCACCTCCATAGTCAGCACTTACGCTTGCTGTCTCGTTCCCGAAGGAAAGTCTCGAGGGTGCACCAAAGTTAACGCTCGAACGGAAGCTCGTTATGCTACCGGTTGCGATTACTGCTAGCTGTGCATTACCTCCGTTGTAGTTACCTACTGGGTCATTGTCTCTGTTCCATGCTACGACGTTTGCAGGGTCACTAGAACCACCATATGCGATCCCAGCCAAGACATCACCACCTGCTACTTCGAAGTATGGGCGTTCGCCTCGGGGGGCTGGCTTCGCCTGACATTCTATTATTCCGTAGATCGAGTCGGATGGCATGCCTACGGCCATGAAGTTAACAGGAGAGTCGGGAGTAATAGCCAGTCTATATCTCGTATCTGGTTTCATTTCAAATTCAATTGTTGTCGTTATTCTATCTCCGTTGGTTGGTCTAACGATGTAGCTACCCTTGACCAAACTACTATTATTCAGCCGATACAGCCTGTAATTATCCAAAGCAATTGATCGTTCAGTTGTTAAATCATATATTGTCGCTTTTTGGAGAGTAATATCTCCTTTACTCACCTGCTTCCATTGGCTCGTAGTAACGTCATAATACTGAATCATCGCGCCGACATAGTCTTTGCCACCAACCCAGCCGTGATATTCTTTCCCGACATTATCGCCGTCATTTATGTCATACAGATACACTGTTCTTTTCTGGGCAGTTTTCTGCGAACACTCTAGACCAAACTCTACATATTTACGGATAAGTCTCTGCTTGTAGTCTTCGGTGAAATAGTCGTAAGTATCTGGATCATTTTCGGCTTCAGGTTCACTCCTCGTCACCTTATCCTGGCTAGGGCCCAACACAGATAGTGCGAAGTTGCGTGTCCCCTTGTCGTCAATCTTTACCTGAGACAAATACTCTCGGCAGGTGACGGAAGCACACAGATTTGCGAGCCTTAGGCGAAATCGTACATTTTTTTCGTCCCTCGTTGACGTACCAGTAAAGTTTTTCATGACGATGTGTATGTCTGCATGATACAGAGAATCGTCCCCGCCAAAGGCAGAGAATCTACTGAGATAGCTCGATAGGTTAAGCTCGACTGGGTCAGGGTCATTACAGAAGGTAGAGCGCGAAGCGTCATTATCATAGGTCATTGCAACGTCCGTACCGTCCTTGCCGATAACCTCTACATTCCATTCTGGTTTATCAGCTTTATTACAACTTCGTTTTTCAAAAGATAGCGTGAGTGGTTTAGTACTCATCGCATCATACACATCTTTTGTTACATACACACCAATAGTAACTTCTTTCATGAAATGGTTAGACTGATCGGCAATCTCAATGACCTGATCTTTTGCGTCCACCCCCGACAGATAATCCTGAACAGTCCATGTATCTTTTACACCATTACTATTTGTGTCAATCTTTACTAGCCTCACATCCTGGAACGAATTGCTCATCTTGTCTACCGAACAAGTATTTGGTGCACACAAGATTGATGGCGAGTCTAACCCATATGTGGCAAATGCTTTTTGGGGTTGCGCAAACGTTAGAAGTGAAATAGCAAAAAACAATACACCAGCCAAAACTACTATGTGACTGCTGCCCCCACCACTTATGTTTTTCACATGCATCTTATTGCTCAGTATAGCACTAGCATTTAGCCCGCGCAACGGGCGCATATCTTGCTTCTCGACTTAAGCCGTACAATGTATTGCCGCCGTATACAGCATGAAGTACCTTCCACTGTCAGACAAACACTAAACTAGCGGCATTGCGCTACGTCATACCTCGTTCCGCACACTTTCCAGAAAGCTTTCGATCTGGCTAACAACTACTGGGTCCCGCGACCACATCGCCAACTCTCTCGTCCCATTGTGGACCGTCCAGCTCGACAAATTATGCGAGCCAAACAAAACTTCACGTTCACCATTTGCACGTTTTATCATAAACGCCTTTGCATGTGTCGCCCGAGCGAGGTTTATTGCTTGCATATTCGGGTCAAGACTCTCTGTTTTCTTAACCTTTTGTTGCAGCATCTTTGAAGCCCTGCGGCTAGGGTGCAGGCGGTCCTCTGGACTCATCAGGTACGTACCCCTTACACCAGATTGAGTTTTTTCGCTCAACGTTTTAACAAACTCACCGTACATAACTTTTACCGGCGGCCACTGGCTAATCATGATAAATTCGTCGCCTGGCTGTAGCGAGCCTGCCATTTGCACAGCTTTTTCATATATTACAGACTGGTCTTTAACGCCTGCATCTAATAAAAGTGACGTTTCTTCCCTACCAAGCTCGTCATATTTTGTATATTTTTCATCTTTCTTGGGCCCTGACATTTCAGTTTGCTCAAATATACCTTTGAGCGTATCAACCCAAAAGGGGTCGGTAACCTTAACCATAAAATTTGACATGTCAAAATCCATCGCACGAAGGTTCATGGTACCAAACCACGCCACATCATCTACGATGGCAAGTTTTGCATGGTTATGGCTCATGCGCGCGCGATCCCCTCGTCTCCTATTGCTCGGGTCAGTGATCTGCTGCCGTTCAAAGGTATCAACAAGCTGCTCGCGTTCAGTGTTCGCGCGTCTCAGGGCGGTTTTGTCGCCGTGGTGCAAGACGACCCTTCCCAGTAACACAAATGCCTGGTCCTCTCCAACGCGCAAGTGTCGTAACCCGACTCTGTCGTAGTGAAAACGTACATCCTGAACACCACGGGCTTTCGCCTGGCTCATAGCATCGTAGATTGGGTTCGTATTGTCACCCGTTTCAAACTGCATCGTTTCGAGCCCGACCTGTTTTGTCGCCTGCGCTATCGCAGCTACAAAATCATCTCTGAATTGTTCTGGCGTCTGAAGCGTAAACGCATCTAAAAGCGGTTGCTCTGCTCGCGCAGGAGCCAGGGGGAACGTTTCATTTTTATTAGCATTTTCTAACATATTTATTTTTCAGCGTTACATAAACATTTTAGCAAATTATTGCACATTTGTCAAACATTTTGTACTTAGGCTATTATTCTGTCAGTTCGCGTAACGCTATCTCTGTGAGCGCGCCGATACCGAGGATAAAACTCAGTGTTTGACGACTCGTATCGACATTGTGAGGGGTTATATTGTAGAGATGTGCACGGTCTGGACGTGTTTCGATGGCCGTACGGTCAGCGCCAGTCGCCCCCAAGCATGCGCAATCGCCAAGTGTGCGTAGGTTGGGACTCGCGTGGCGGATACCGTGGCCAAAACGTTCCTCACGAATAGTCAGCGAGATACCATCACGTTCTGAGATGCTACTTTTGTCGAAGGACGTATAAGATGTGGTGGATGGTGATACGCCCGACAGAGTCATAGAGTGATAGGGCGCGTACATCGCAGTGAGTACATGTGTTGTCTCGAGCTCTGTAAATGGATGTATATCGAGCCAGTCTTGCGCTGAGCGATACACGGTGAAGCGTGGCCCGCACCCTGCTCCGTGCATGAGACCAAAAAATCGATCGACGGTCGGATCGGCACGAAACGGCGTAATGTGTATGAGATTTCTGATAAGCGCATCACAGCCGCTCATCACAAGGGCACCGTCACGCGTCTTGGCCAGTTCGTCGATAGGAATTGAAACGACCGTATCTACCCCCTGTTCGGCGATTGATACGTCGCGTAACTCCGCGAGTTCATCGACGGCTCGCAGTTTTGCCTCGAGTGTGGCATCATTCATCCCCTGCCCGTCTAATAAGTCGGTTCGTACGGTCAGTAGATGGTCGGGTGTGAAGCAAAGGTTTGGTCGATGCATAGAGAAAACTATTATATCACCGACGGTGCAAGATGTCGAATGTAATCTGCAGCGCTGATATTTCATTGTCGTCCATATTACTGTCCGCACAATAGCAACAGGTGGCGGCTGTGAGCATGACAAACTCTTGTGTATCTGTTAAAATGCATCAGTATGAGTTTATCTATTGCCATCGTGGGGCTGCCAAATGTCGGGAAATCGACGCTTTTCAATGCGTTGACCGACAGTAACATCCTTGCCGCAAACTACCCTTTCGCAACCATCGAGCCAAACACCGGCATCGTACCTGTTCCCGATGTGCGGCTGCAAAAACTGAGCGAGCTGTACGCTAACGCGCCTATCAAACCCGCCACCGTTACTTTCGTCGACATCGCAGGCCTGGTAGCCGGGGCAAGCCAGGGCGAGGGCCTCGGCAACCAATTCCTCAGCCACATCCGCAGCTGTAACGCCATCGTGCAGGTCGTCCGCGCGTTTACCGACGACAATGTCCTGCATGTCGACGAGCAACACGACCCAGCCAAAGACATCGGCGTCATCAACACCGAGCTCGTTCTGGCCGACCTACAGACGGTTCAAAACCGCCTACCCCGCATCGCCAAAGAAACCAAAGCTAACCCAAAACTCAAGCCCGAGCTCGACTTTTTAACAGAGGTAGAGGCCATACTAAACGACGGAAAACCGCTGTTTTCGTCGACCGCCGTTCAGACCAACGAGTTACGCGATTGGCTCCAGCACGAGCTGCAGCTCATTACACTCAAACCGGTCATATACCTTTTCAACCTAGACGAAACGTCACTCGAAAATGAAGCCGTCAAAGACAACTTACGGGCGCTCGTAGCCCCTGCTCCTGCCCTATTTGTCTCAGCCAAACTCGAAAGCGAGCTCCGCGCCCTCGACCAAAACGATGCCGCTGAAATGCTCGAAAGCTACGGTCAAACCGAGTCGGGGCTTGTCCAGCTCATCCACACCGCCTACAGCACCCTTGGGTTGCAAAGTTATCTGACAGCCGGCGACAAAGAAGTCCGCGCCTGGACAATCCCCCAGGGGGCCACTGCACCACAAGCAGCTGGTGTTATCCACGGAGACTTCGAGCGCGGTTTTATCGCCGCCGACATCGTAAACTACGATGATCTGCTCGCCGCCGGGTCACTCTCGGCCGCCCGATCTGCTGGCAAACTCCGTACCGAGGGCAAAACCTACGTCATGCACGAAGGCGACGTCGTCGAGTTCAAGTTTAACGTCAGTAAATAGACCTTTTACCTGGGATCATGTTTTAACAGAGGCGACTTTTACTTCATTTAGTATATAGCCGAGCTTAAAACCCAC
>CAZLLY010000030.1:0-13214 GCA_964560755.1 uncultured Candidatus Saccharibacteria bacterium
TATTTGTAGTTCGGCACTCACAAAGCCGCGGTCAGATTTGCGCCGTGGCTTTGTGTTTGAAGGGTTTGTCTCTTGGTTACTTGGCAAGGCCTCGCAGGATGAATTGGGTACGCCTGCACGCACGTTTCGCGACCAGACTTCATGGTGCTGGAATGTACCTATTCCGGAGGTCTTAACTGGTGAAATCCATCACACGATCATTGTCGATGGCATTAAGGTCGGCAGTAAAATTTGTCTCATAGCTCGAACTACAGAGTTTGTCGTTGCTTGGTTATGGGTACCGTACGAAAGTAGTACATACTGGAGCGAACTATTCCTGCTGCTACCGCCACCAAAGTATGTCGTTTGTGACGGCCAGAAAGGTCTTCTGAAGGCTCTAACAATCTGTTGGCCAAAGACAGTTGTGCAACGTTGTCGGTTTCATGCTTGGCTGAACAGTAAGAAAAAACTAACACTACACCCAGAGTCGAAAGCCGGACAGGCGCTACTTGGTCTAACCAGAGATTTGTTGTATGTTTACACCAGAAGGCAGACGAGACTCTGGAAACGCAAGCTCAGAAGTTGGCACAGAAAGCACAAAAGCTATATTAATGAACGAACCGTAAAACATGACCCAAAACCAAGAGAAAGACGTTGGAGATACACGCATGAAAGGCTACGTAGTGCCTACCGGCAACTAGCAAAGATTGAGGATGATTTACTACGTTCAAGCTACCAACCAAGCCTTGAGCTACCAAGTACAACTAACCATGTCGAAGGTGGTATTAATAGCCAAATCCGCACCAGGCTTAAGCAGCATAGAGGTATGACTAGCGGGCACCAAATTGTGCTCGCTAGCTGGTATCTCTACACTCGGACTGAGGAGCAGAAACCAACACGAAAGTGCCTATAGCTCTGTTTTCCGAATTTTTGATAGTCTCGTTCTATGTAGCCATCCTTTATGCAGGATTCAAGCAACCGCCTAACATATCTTTTGTCGTGGGAGTATTTCGGTCGTTGGTTCGAATATTCATTAATTAAGACTATGCCGATATGTTTGCCCGTTGTGTTCCCGGCGACTACATATATATTTGTTGAACTGTCCTGTTGTTTTCGCAAATACCTTACAAGTCTTCTCAGTCTCCATAAATACATCATACGCCGAATTATACGCTTTATCATGTAACTCCAATCAAAAAACGCCCGAAGGCGTTTGGTTACTTGTTATCAGGGGATAGTCTCCTATTATATGAATTGACAGTGTGGACAGAGGTGAGTACCAGATCGTGGGCAGGGTTGGCCCTCACGTCGAAAGGCTCTGTCTGATTACCGTTCACCGAACCCCGCCAGTGTCCACAAACTCCTCCGCAAACTGTAGCCTTTACCCTATCAGTGTTAGCGTATTTCAACACCTTTATGCCGAATTGCCAATAGCCCAACTCTAGCGATTTCATCTGTTAACCTTAGTTGAGAGTCTTCAATCAGTTTCCTACGCTTTCCAGGGCCATCTCTATGCTCTATCGGGACAGTAGGGAACAGATCGGCTACCGAGCCTATACCACGCCTAAAACCATTTAACATATGATATGCAATATCTTTGTCTGGACGTCCGGGTTCACAGGAGATAATTTCAACTACTGCCTTTAAGACGCCCCCGTACCGTCCACTCAAAAATGACACCGTCTTACCGATGGTAACATCATTAGGGACGTCATAGTTAGGCTCAATACTTCCTCGAATAAATGCGCGGACAGACGTAGGATCAGCCAGGTAGCCTGGCTGTTTTGAAACTACAACAGCGAAAGGAGTGAAGCTCACGTCAGTCACTTCGCGCACGCCGGAAAGCCTAAATACGAGTGCTTCGTGCACATTAAATGCCGACAGATCTGAAAGTATCCCACCAGGTTCATCAAAACGGACCCTCCTGCCAGTGTCCGTCCAAGAAATCTGATATACATCATCAGAGAACTGTATGACCCTGCGGGGCAAATCGCTCCCCGCGAAAGCGCCTGTACGAATCTTTCGTGCAGGAGTTGGATTTTCATGTGTCATAATAATTATCTTAAAAAATCCTGTTTTTTTGTCAATGAAGACAGCGGTGGGTACCGCTGCCAGCAACACGGGTTTCAATAGTTTCGCCGTAGCGTGGGTAGATCTGGCACTCGTGCCGGAACACTCCGTCAGCCTACCATACACTCAACCCTGCAGCGTCCACAAACTCCTCCGCAAACTGTAGGCTACGGTTATTTCGATCTGACAGCATCTATTACTACTCGGGCGCGTTCGGCAACCTCTGTCGCTACCTCGCGGTACGGGTAGGTAGGGTTTTCTGCACTTGAAACACCATCATCGATACCTAGATCACCGTATACACCTTTGGCGTTTAACTCAGCAGCAAAAGGTGACATCTTAAAAGTTCTCCCGCCAATCCGTACTATATGTGCAGTTCCATCACCTCCAACGACAATCATACCGAGGTCTGTGACGTCAAACTTTCCTGTCTTTTGAACAGACAGTGCCACGGATGAAGTTGGCAGTAGCGTCAGCTCGCCATACGTTGCCACATTATGCAATGTCCCGTCAAAGTAGACATATGCCAGGGTGCGTGTATGCGGGTCATACGCAAACTCACCTTTAGGGATCGCAGGGTCGTCGCTTGTACCTAGCTCTCGATCTTTCCCTGCAGCCTCTATCCTGTTCCCAAGCGTTACCAAACCGTTTGTTTTGTCGGGCACCATACCTAAACTCTTCCCCCGTTCTAAGACAGCCTCGAACAGCTCCTTGCCCTGATTTTGGAAATCAAGGCCCGCTTGCACATCCTCGGGTAGTGTTTCGCCCCGAGAAAACGGCAATGCGCTGACCGTCGGCTGCGTGATCGGGTCGTTTGACCTATCGGCGGTGCTAGGGGGCGAAAATATGTTGTATACCGAAATACCGCCAACCATGACGACAGCAGCCGCTTTCACGATGTTCCTAGCCGCATTTCCTCTGGGAGTTCTATTCTGTTCGTTCATACCATGCCTACTCGTCCGCCGTATACACCATTTCTATCGTTTTATTATAACAAATGTTGTTACTTTTGTCAATTTACTCGCATATTAGCACTGTATGCTTCCTGGTTTTAGCCCCGCCCAACGTATTACCCTGCGCCACTCTAGGCGTAGCGAGGGATCTTCCCCCTAAGGGAAAGAACTGTGAATGGAGAATTACAGAATTAAGAGTGGAAACTATGTCACTCTGTGACGATGTATTTAGAAACACTTCATTCCCCGCACTGTCATCCAGAGGCAACGCCGAAGGATCTTCTAAAATGCATTACCAAAGGGGAAGATTCTTCACTCCGTTCAGAATGACAGGGCGTGACAACGACTACTCTTAACTCATATCTCTTAGCTCTAATTATCAGATATTTTTTGGCATGTGGGGCATAGGTGGGTGCCGCGGCCAGAGACGCGGATTTTTTCGATAGTTGTGCCGCAGCGGGGGCAGGGCTGACCCTCGCGTCGGAAGACTCTGGCAAAACTAAGGTAACTGCCCTTTTTGCCCTCGGCATCGACATAGTTTTTGTCGGTACTGCCACCTTTTTCAATGCTAAGCGTCATTACTGCTTTGATCTCTGTAGCAAGTGTATGAATTTTGGCGGGCGGGACGTTTTTGACAAGTGTTTTGGGGTGGATTTTGGCGCCCCACAGGCTCTCATCGGCATAGATATTGCCAACGCCAGCCAGCACGGTCTGGTCGAGTATGGCCGCCTTGATAGTCGTGTTCTTGCGACGCTGCAAACGTTCAAACAAAACTTGCCCTGTAAACGCATCCTCGAGCGGTTCAGGCCCGACTTTTTGCATAAAACTCATAAATGGTACCTCGGTGGTCGGCACAAGTTTCATCCAACCAAATTTACGGAGGTCGTTAAAATATAGACGCGAGCCATCGGTAAAATCTAGCTGCTCGCGGGTTGTATTGTCGGGCAAGCCGTGGATAAAACTGTCGCTTGGGTGACCGCCGCCCCACCGTTCTTGGGACGACGGGTGAGGGACGACTGAAGACTGATGAGTATCATCCATCCCTCGTCTTCCATCTTCGGTCATCTGTTGTCCGTCATACACAAGCTGTCCTGTCATTTTTAGATGTGTAACGAGTGTATAACCGCTCGAAAGCTCGATAAGTAGTACCTTTGCCCGGCGTCGTACCAAGACGACTTTTGCGCCGTACAAAAACTGTCGTACATCGGCATCGGCGTTTGGAAAACTCTTTGGGCTGTCATAATTATGCGCGGTATGCACCGTCTTACCAATAATACGTTCCTCTAGCCCTCGCCGAATTGTCTCTACCTCTGGTAACTCTGGCATACTGACATTGTAGAGTCGCAGCAGCTAACTTACAAGGAGCATGGCTTGCTACTTAGTACCAGATGACAGATACTACTATGCATGGACGATATCGCCAACATACTCAGCCGTCGAGACTTTGACATTCCGCCAGAGGTGGTTGCCATCAAAGAATACGTCCGTCGGCACTACGATGCAGATGTTGCGGTCGCCGTGCAGCCAAGAGGCTTTTTGGTAAGCGCACCGAGCGCTGGGCTCATCAGCACACTTCGGTTAAACCTTCCAAAACTACAAAAAGCAGCCGGCACCGAAAAACCAATCCATTTTCGCATAAGCTAACAAGCGTTTGCCCTGTAACAGAGGTCAGGAACGACTAAACCCCGACTATTTGACTTCGATCATCTGCTCGAGCTCAGCAGTAAACTGTATAAAATCTGTGTACACTATCGTTTTCATCCCTGTCGCCTGCGCACCTTCGCAAAAACGCTCGCGGTCGTCGGTAAAGACGCATTCATCACAGCGCACACCGAGTCGGTCGGCGGCTAACTCATATATCTCTGGTTCAGGCTTGGCAAACCCCACCTCGCCAGAGGTAATAACCTCGTCAAAATACCGCTGCAGCTCGGCTTTCTGAAACCTTCGGTCTAGGCTTTCTTTTGAAATATTGCTGAGCATCGCGGTCTTGTAGCCTTGTTCGCGCAGCAGCATGCTGTAGGCAAACAACCGTTCGTTTCGTACCTCGCCGCCATCTATTCGCGCCCGATACTCAGCAACGGTCATACCCAATATATCCGCCGCTCGCTGGTTTGACTCCGCGCGCGATATCACGCCCAGGTTTGCCGCTGCAATAATAGCCTGGATATCTGCCGCACCGCCCGGGTCATCCTCGGCATGGTCCGCTACAATGCCCTTCAGCACATCTGTTATGAGCACCCCAAAACAGTCGAATAGTACCGCTTTAATCATCCTCTAGCATCTCCTTGACCGTCCGACCCACCTGCTCGGCAGAATCGTATAAAACGGTCTTCATACCCAAGTCGGCCGCGACAGCAAGGTGGCGTTCTTGGTCATCGACCATAATACATTCGCTTGGCTTGATCCCCAGTTTTTCACATATGAGCGTAAACATCGACGTATCTGGCTTAGTACGTCCGGTATGTAAAGACATGACGATAGCATCAAAGAGCGCCTGGTCTTGCTCGTTGAATATGCCTGGCAGTACATCCTGGCTTGCGTTGCTGAGCAACCCGATTTTGACGGTACCACGTAGTTCGTCTCTAATAAAACGCAGTAGTTCGGTATTTGGCTGTGTATGCTCGAACTGGTACCGTACCGTGTCGGCAGGCTCACCCGTCGCTGTTGCAATCGCATTAACAAACACGTCGTCTGTCACAAGCCCAGCGTCAACTTTCTGCCCGAGTTGCCGCAACGTTTCCCACGACTCCCATCGGCCGCCAAAATGCAGTGTTTTGAACTCCTGCCAGCCATTTAGGCCCAGGACGCCATACAAATCAAATATAACTGCACGTATTGCCATCTTTAGTATTTTAGCACTGTTGTTTTACTGAAATAGTCTAGAAGGTAGACATATCACTCTGGTTGACGATATCGCGGAACGTATCATCGGGCACCTGGTCTATGAACAAACGTCGCGTGAGAGAACTATCCCCCGTATAATTGCCCATGCCGCACGACGAAGTCCATGCGCGAACGAGCTCTGTACTGCCGTTATCTAGCCTGTAGATAAACCGATTACGCAGCGGGCAGTACCCTCGTTCGTCGGCGCTAATACTGCTGCTGACAGTTCGGTCAAATTTTGCTTTGTCGAGCGAGTCTAAAAACGCTGCATAGCTAACAGGGTTGTTCTCAAACACGTCCTGGCGGGCAATTTTACCCTCGTAGCCATTAATAAGCTCAACCTTAACCTGATTTTTCGTGACGCTTATTCGTAATGCTTCATGTGATAAATCTGACTCGACTGGGCCATCTATGTACATCGAGACGACCGTATCTGTGTCGGCATAGCTGACGAGCGCTGTTTTTTGAGTAGTCGTTGTTTTTGCTGTTTTTGGAGACAGGGCGTTTCCAATAAGCACGGCAACGAGCCATATCATACCGACAGTTATGAGTATAAAAATAATTGTCTTGAGTGCTTTCATACATCCTTCCTCTTATCTTTACACATTATAGCACAAACACAATTACTTTGCAAGGCCCTCATTAGGCTCGGGTACAATAACGTTGATCGAAAAATAAGGGTATCCTACGGTCACTCTGAGGTGATACTGAATAATCTCCCAATGGAGCTGTCATCCCTACGAAGGCAGGGATCTAGTCTCAGATGCCAGTGAAACCGGTACAGTTTCCACTTTTAACTTTGGTCTCAGGGGAGATTCTTCGCAAGTGCTCGGGTTAATGCGTAGCGCGCATAGGTCATACTAGTCGAGTACTTAGGAGTGCATCATCTGTTATTTTTGTTCGGCAAGGGCAAGGGAAAAATCTTCTTCACCGATCCCAAAGTCTGGGAACCAACCCTTCATAGCTGGGTCGATAGATATCGTGTAGGGCAAGTCTTCCCGATCTTTAAGCAGTATCCACCCCCTGCTTGGGTCACCTTCCGGTGCGACCGGTAGCCACGGCGAAGCACTTTTATCCTCTTGAAGCTCAAACGCCAGCCCGATAGTAAGATCGGCTGCAGCCATATGCACCCGGTCGATAGCAGCAGTATCAAGCCCCTGCCTAGCTAGTAGCGACTCGACGACAAAATAGCAAGCGTTCATTCCTAGTTTGACGCCAGCCGACACCTTGTCTTGGACACTTGGCTCGTCGTTGAGGTGCTCTGTCAGTTCGATCCGACCGACGTCTCGTCGGCCTTCTAGTGTATCAAACGTGAGCATATAGCGTCGTCTATCCCTCAATTTTTGTCCCACCAGTTCCGGCGTCGCATCAGTATCAAATATCTCCGGTAGACCACGCTTGATTGCCGCGTCACCTCGGGCAGACTGGATGAGATCAAAATAACGTTGGACATGCTCAGGAGTATCGGCAGATAGCGGCTCGAACCCAATCCCGGGATAGATATTTTGGCTATTTTTGGCAGCACCCATATCTTTTGATTATAGCATATTTAGTCAGTGATTGTCAAGTTTGGCAAACTGCGGTACACTGTCTGAATGAATGATTTAAAAATAATTGCGTTGGTTGGTATGCCTGGTGCGGGCAAGGGTCTGTGTGTTGAGTATCTCGAGAAGCGTGACTGGCCGAGTGTCTACTTCGGCGGTATCACTATCGACGAGGTAAAGGCTCGGGGTTTAGAAGTCAATGAAGCTAATGAGCGAGCCGTACGCGAAGAACTCCGCGCGACAGAGGGCCCGGCGGTCATGGCCAAGCATATTATCACTAAAATTGAGTCCCTCCATACTGGCGGTAGCAATGTTGTGATCGCCGATGGTCTTTACAGCTGGAGTGAGTACAAAGTTTTCAAAGAAAAATACGGCGACGACGCGGTGATTATCGCCGTCACCAGCCAACGCCAGGTTCGGCACGAGCGCCTCGCCCACCGACCTGTTCGTCCGCTGACTGACGCAGAAGCCACCGCCAGAGAATATGCCGAGATTGAAAACATCGAAAAAGGCGGTCCGATCGCCAATGCCGACTATACTGTTTTAAATGATGGCACCCCTGCCGAGACTTTTGCACAGCTCGACGCCATTCTGGCAGACCTCGGACTATAGTTTTCTACAATTCAATCCTGCTCATCTCCATTCAGGAGGGATAGCGTAGCGTAGCCGCACAAACATACATCTAGATTCTGATATATAATTCTGCGGCCAACCAACAAAACTACTTATTTGATGTAGTCGTGGAGTTTGCGGGCGTCTTTGTGCTTGCGCAGTTTTGCTAAAGCCTTGGCTTCAATCTGACGGATGCGTTCGCGGGTAACAGAAAATTCTTGGCCGACTTCCTCGAGCGTGTGCTGTTTGCCATCCTCGAGCCCAAAACGCAGTTTGATGATCTTTTGTTCGCGCTCGGTGAGAGCCGAAAGCATGTCTTTGACCTGCTCTTTTAGCAGCTGACCGGTAGCAGATTCCTCTGGGGTTATCGTGTCTTCGTCCTCGATAAAGTCAGAGAGGACAGATTCCTCTTCGTCATCGCGGATGCTTGCATCTAGGCTCGAAATATCTTGCTTGATCTTCATGATGTGCTCGACTTTTACTTCATCGATTTCCATCTCTTTGGCGATCTCTGCGTTAGTAGGTTCCCTGTTGAGATCCTGAGTCAGTCGGCGCTGCGTGCGCAGGAGTTTGTTGATGGTTTCGACCATATGGACGGGGATACGGATGGTGCGAGCCTGATCGGCAATGGCGCGTGTTATGGCCTGGCGAATCCACCACGTTGCATAGGTGCTAAACTTGAACCCTTTGTCTGGGTCGAATTTTTCGACAGCGCGCAGCAAACCAGTGTTGCCTTCCTGGATAAGGTCCAGTAGGTCGAGCCCACGACCAACATATCGCTTTGCGATCGACACAACGAGGCGCATGTTTGCCTCTGCCATCTGGTCTTTCGCCTCTTTGTCACCCGAAACAACGCGCTGGGCGAGCTCGAGCTCTTCCTCGGCATTGAGGAGTGGGATTTTACCGATCTCACGCAGGTAAAGCCTGACAGAGTCGTCGGCGATATCGTCAAGATATGTTTGGTCCTCGATCACGATTTCCTCGTCGTCCTCGATCAGCCATTCATCGCTCAGGTCGGTGGCTGGTGGTTCCTCGGCAACGACAACTTCTACGCTCGCCTCAGTTAGCTCGGCGTATAGCGCATCCAAAATCTCGGCATTCTCGGGAACATCGGGGATCTTCGCTGAAATGTCTTTTGCCTGAACAGTACCGGCAGCTTTAGCCTGCTCAACAATTTCTGCCTTGGCGGCTTCTAGTGCTATTTTAGGGTCTTCAGATTTCGGTGCCATCGGCGGTTGCTCCTTGTTGCGTGAGGCGCAGCAGCTCATCAAGCTCGCGCGCTCGTTGTAATAATTGGTCTACTTGTGTGTTTTCGGCCGATTGTAGCTCTGCCACAATAGCGCGTTTTTGGGTTCGTACGTATGTGCTCACCACTTTGGACTGCAGTCTGGTGGCCTCGGCAACCAGCTCTTGCGCGTCAACGTCTTGGTAGAGCGTCTCATAGACTAATGCAAGTATTTTACCATACTCCCCAACTTTTTGCACGAGAGCCTTGTCAGTTCCATCAAAATCTGGATGTTTGGCCAGTAGTTCAAACAGGGCTTTTGCCTTTGGGTTTTCGAACATGTCGCTTTCAAGATTATACAGTTGGTTACGCAGCTTAGGCTGCAGCAGCGTCAAGGCCATCAGGTTGTCTTCTATCCTCTGTTGTTCAATGGTCTCTTTGTCAGAAAGTGGCACCTGCTGTTGTACGGTGCGGCGACGGACTGGCGTGCGTTCATCGGCGACCCCCTGTAACTTCGCAAGTAAGGCTGTTTTGTTGACACTCAAAAGTCCTGCTAATCGCCCCAGATAGTGATCTTGTTCGACCGCATCGGGCAGCTGCCGTACCACGCGGAGCACGACGTCTGTGAAGGCCCGTTTGCCCTGTGCGCTATCGAGGTCAAGCTCGGTGCTATATCGTTCAATCAACCAGTCGACTGCATATTTTGGCTGCGTAATTATAGCTTCCCACTGCGATATATCTTGTTTAATGAGCTCATCGGGGTCTTTGCCGCTCGGGATGGTAATGATCTGCAAGCTAACGCCAACTTTCGCGGCAACAGGGATAGCGCGCTCGGTTGCAGCCACACCTGCCTTGTCCGCATCAAAACACAGACGGATATCACCCGTCAGTCGGCTGAGTGCTTTTAGGTGGTACTCTGTTAAGGCCGTCCCGGCTGTGGCAACGACTTGCCTCACTCCGGCTTGGTGGCTCGCAATAACATCCAGGTTTCCCTCGGCCAAAATAGCAAATTTGTTTTTTCTGATCGCCTCTTTTGCCAGATGCAGGCCGTAAACATGGCGACTTTTGTCATACAGCGGCGTTGCGGGCGTGTTGATGTATTTTGGCGCCTGAGGGTCATCCTCGAGCAGCCGTGCCGTAAACCCAACTACCCTACCCTGACCATCGCATAACGGTATCATCAGGCGACCACGAAACATGTCCTGCACACCACCTCGGTAATGCTGGCTCGTCAGGCCGGCAAGTTTTAGCTCGCTCTCGTTAAACCCTTTTTTGACCAAAAAATCGACCAGGGCCGTGCCGTTATTGGGCGAATACCCAAGCCGCCATTCTAGCGCCGTCTTTTTACTGAACGCCCGTTTCTGCAGTACATACTCGAGCGCAACCTTGTTCTGGCTAAACTGTTTCTGGTAAAAATGAGCCGCCAGATCCAACACTTCATACAGCCGTTCCTTAGTGTGAGAGGTCGGACCTCGCACACCTGACTTGCGGTATTGGTCTAGGTCAACACCGGCTCTACGCGCCAAAACCTCGAGGGCTCCTTTGAAATCAAGCCCCTCCATCTCCATCACGAAGGCAAAGATGTCTCCACCGCGTCCACTACTAAAATCATGCCAAATCTGCCGATCGGGACTAACGATAAAACTCGGTGTTCTCTCGGAGGTAAACGGGCTCAACCCCTTAAAATGACGCCCAGCTCGCTTGAGCTGCACATATTCGCCGACGACATCCTCTATCGCTAGCCTCGTTCGAACCTCTTCCTTGGCATCCATGTAACTTAGTATGAGATAGTCTGGTGCGCTATGCAAGAATTTGGGTTAGCGTATACGTTATATTCAGATACGTTACATCCTCACTCAGACTTACGCACCGTCCAAATTAATCTGTTAATTATTGGTGCTTTTGCTTGTATTTGTTACTATTAGCATAACTATGAATCCACAAGATCCGCAGTACCAGCAGCCACAACAGGCGTATCCACCAACGCCGCCACAACCACTTGCTCACCCGGGCATGCAGCCGTATCCGCCGCAAAATCCCGTCACGCCCAGTACGCAGGCCTACCAACAGCTCCCTGTTGCGCCAAATCAGCCCAGCGTTACGCAGGCGACGCCATCGGCTAACCCATATGATTTCATCGTGAACCCAGACCCTGTCAAACCATCTGCGGGTGTTGGTGGTGGCTCATTAATAAAGCGCATCCTTGTTATCCTCGGCCTCCTCGCCGTTCTCGTCATCATTGCTGCCGTTGTCGTAAACTTCATCATTCCAAAAGACACCTCTGGCCAGTCACTGTTAACCGTCGCCCAAAAACAACAGGAAATCGCCCGTATTTCTGAGCAAATTGCGACTCAATCGTCGAGCGATAGCCTCAAAAATTTGGCCGTAAACATTCAGCTCAGCATCAGCTCTGACCAACAGACCACGGTGGCATATGTAAAAAGTAAGCGCGTCCAAACGAATGACAAAATTCTCGCCCTCAAACATGACACAAAGGTCGATGCACTGCTCGCAAACGCAAAAACCACCAACACCTACGACACGGTGGCCGCACAAACGCTCGTCGCCGAGCTGCAAGCATACCAAACCATGCTAAAAACAACTTTTTCAGCAACTTCCAGCAAAAAAGCCCAGGCCATCATACAGTCAGACTACGACAATGCAGCCCTGCTATCTGCTCAGGCCGCCCAAACCTCCCTGTAACTTCGCCTATTCTGCGATGCCCGCAACTAGGTTATAGCTATGCAAAATCAACGCTTGGACTTCTTCCCATGGGAGCTGACCGGTCAGCAGGATGGTGTTCCAGTGTTTTTTGTTCAGATGATACCCCGGCATCACCGTTTCGTACTTCTCACGGAGGAGCACTGACAGCTGTGGGTCGCATTTGAGACTAATACTTACCGGCTCTCTACCCTCGGGTATCAGCGCGAACATTTTATCGCCAACTTTATACACCGCCGTCGTCTCGTCAAAGGGATAATCGAGCCGCGCGTTTGGCATGCTGAGCACATATGTTTCAACTTCTTTGTGAGTCATGCAACTAGTATACGAGATACTCGTGCAGTTTTATAGTCGAATATTGCATTCGCTCGCCGTTTCGCGGGGTAACCATAAGCGCCTGACACGTACAGTCATTTAGCAAACCAAGTAAAACTCACCTCTGTTAAAATAGCTTCCCAGGTAAAATTAGTCGGCGCGATTAGTTTTGAACCACTCTAGGTAATACTGCAGCTCGGCGATGGACGCCTGTATATCATCAAAAGCCCTGTGTACTTCCTTTTTCTCGAATGCCACACCATTTGCTCCCTGCATAAACACTTTCCAGGAACTGACGTCAAGCATGCGATAGTGAAGTTTCAAATCCAGTCTCGGCCACCATTGTTTAATAAACCCTCGGTCATTATAGATACTGTTGCCCGCGAGCACCGCTGGCTCTGCGCCAAAATGCTCCTCGATGAGGCCGATCAACTCTTGCTCGACTACCTCGAGTGGTTTTGCGTTTACGCTCGCCGTTTTATTGATAAATTCATCTCGGTTTTCGGGGTATGATTGCCACCACGTATTTTTCTGCATTCTGTCGACCACAACATCTGTAGGCTGTGCGATTATCGCCTCGTAACTTGCGATGGTGTTAAACGAAAAATCGGTAATCTCTACCGCGATTTCAAGTATCACATCCTGCTGAGCATCAAGCCCCGTCATCTCTAGGTCGACCCACAGTAGCTTTGTCGGCACCGCCGTTTTGTCAATATCACTCATGCGCATAAGTATAGCCGAAAACCTCCCCACCAGAAAGAAACCCCTGTACATACCCTCCATCAAACCCTGAACCTTCGTCACCCCCGTGTACGCGCAGGTCCAGTCATAGTGTTAAAGTAGCTATAAGCTACTTTAACACTATGACTGGATTCCCATGTTCATGGGAATGACGGGAATTGTGGCTTGGGT
>CAZLLY010000031.1:0-7586 GCA_964560755.1 uncultured Candidatus Saccharibacteria bacterium
CGTCTCACGTTGTGGTATATGTTAATACTAACCGTGCTGAGTCTGTTGTTTAGTGTCATCGTATATCAGATTGCATCACAAGAATTCCACCGACCTTATCGCCCGCATACCGTGCCTGTTGCTCTTGATGACTCTGGCGATACAGCCTCGCAGGCGCAGGTCATTACCGACCAGCTTGAGTTAATACGTGAGGCAAGGGAAACCCAGGCAGAAAAACGCCTTATTGGTAACTTATTAATTTTTAACGTAGCGACAATTGCAGCGGGTGGACTTGCGAGCTATGTATTGGCACGACGCACGTTACATCCTATCGCCGAGGCACTCGACGCCCAGACACGTTTTAGCAGTGACGTTTCCCATGAGCTACGCACCCCACTGGCCGTCATGCAGTCCGAGATTGAAATTGCGCTGCGAGATAAAAAACCAACTGTTTCATCTCAAAAGCAAACCCTCGAAAGTAACTTGGATGAAGTGCAGAACCTACGTGCGCTTACTGATCGACTTTTGATGCTGTCGACAGAAAAAGAACTGCCGCTGGGACTGACGTCAATAGATGACGTGACGACAGAGTCTATAAACCGTGTGATAACACTAGCCCAATCCAAGAAAATAAGCATCGAAAACACCGTCGGTAAGCAAACTGCAACGGCGAATTTTGAAGTGTTAACCGATGCCGTAGTGATCCTGCTCGACAACGCGATAAAATATAGCCCCTCAAAATCTGAGATCACGGTTGCCGCTAAAACTCATGGAAAACATGTACTGCTGCAGGTTCGCGATAACGGGCCAGGCATTGCCTCGACCGATTTACCTCATATATTCGACCGATTCTACCGCGCCGACACGAGCCGCAGCAAAAAAAATGTCGAAGGTCACGGCCTTGGCCTGAGCATCGCCAAACGTTCCGTCGAGGCGATGAGTGGGAGTCTGAGCGTAGCGTCATCAGGTAAAACGGGGACGACATTCCAGATAAAACTACATATCGGCAGCTCCAAGTCCTAGCTATGGTTGTCTCATTGAGGCGCGTTGTCTATGTAGGCATGTTCGAAAGTTGAGAGATAAGAGATAGAGATAAGAGATAGAGTTAAGAGTTAAGAGTTAAGAGTTAAGAGTTAAGAGTTAAGAGTAGGTACTATGTCAGTCCGTGACAATATATAGCAACACTTCATTTCCCACACTGTCATCCTGAGGCATAGCCGAAGGATCTTCTAATACTCATGTCTTTAGGGAATGATTCTTCGCATCCGCTCAGAATGACAGAGAAGGATTCAGGGGAAGATTCTTCACGGTGCTCAGAATGACAGTTGGCGGTTCGGAGTAAGCGTAATGAGTGTAAAGTCCGAGCTTTCGTCATCCCCGCGAACGTGGGGGTCCAACCGTAACAATCGGCAAAGCCGATGCAACCTCCACTATTGGCTAGTGACTCTTACCTTCAATCCCCTAACGATCAAAAAGGTTGAGCGAGCGAAAGTGTGTTGTCGAACTCAGCGATGCGCAGAAGCTCGTTGTACTTCGCAACACGGTCGGTACGGCTCAGGCTTCCGGTTTTAATCTGGCCGCAGCCGAGACCAACTGCCAAGTGCGCGATAGTGACGTCCTCTGTCTCACCACTACGGTGGCTCATGACGGTGTTCCAGCCTGCACGCTGTGCCATTTGAACAGCCTCAATAGTTTCAGAAAGTGAACCTATTTGATTGGGTTTGATTAAAATAGCGTTGGCGGCTTTTTCGTCGATTGCACGCTGCAAAAGTTTAGTATTCGTCACAAGCAAATCGTCTCCGACGAGCTGTACGCGGTCACCGATTTTTTCTGTAAGCAGTTTCCAACCAGTCCAATCGCCCTCCGCTAAACCATCTTCGATAGATACAATGGGGAATTCGTCGGCAAGCGACACGAGCCAGTCGACCATCTCCTCACTACTAAGGCTGCGACCCTCACATTTCAACTCGTACTTTCCATCGATATAAAATTCACTCGCTGCAGCATCGAGTGCAAAAACTATATCCGTACCGAGCTCATACCCAGCATTTTGCACAGCCTCCGAGATCAGTTGCAGAGGCTCGCGGTTACCATTTTTGACACGCGGCGCAAAACCACCTTCATCGCCAACAGTCGTTGGGTAGTCATGTGCTTTTAGTACTTTCGCGAGGTTATGAAACACTTCGGTGCCCATTTGCAGCGCTTTTTCGATAGTGTCTGCGCCTTTGCAAATAATCATAAATTCTTGGATGTCAGTGGCGAAAGCAGCATGTGCGCCACCGTTCATGATGTTCATCATCGGCAAGGGAAGGTTCTGCGTAGAGCTGGTCATAGCCGCAATGTAGCTATGCAGTGGCTGTTTGTTTTCCGCGGCAGCTGCTTTTGCGACCGCCAAACTAACGGCGAGAACCGCATTGGCACCGAGTTTAGTTTTGTTCTCTGTACCATCAAGCGCGAACATTATTTCGTCAACCGCTTTTTGGTCTGACGCATCTTTTCCAACCAGCGCAGCAGCGATGGCTTCATTGACATTTTGAACTGCTTTTCGAACAGCCTTGCCCATGAAACTATCATCACCATCGCGAAGCTCAAGCGCTTCTTGTGAACCAGTGCTAGCACCACTTGGAACCGCCGCACGGCCCAGCGTACCGCCCACGAATACAACATCCGCCTCAACAGTTGGGTTGCCACGGCTGTCGAGAATTTGCCGAGCTGTAATAGATTCGATGATGTTTGACATAAATGAGCCTCCTTTTGGCATAAAGAATGCGGCTTTTCTGCCGCTACCTTTCTAGTATAGCACAAGGTTTATATATGTCGTTTGCTATACTACATACGACGTTTGAAACAAGAAAGGACCAAAAATGACTAGACCCGTTGTACTGATAGTGTGTGATGGATGGGGCGAAATACCAGACGGCAAGGGCAATGCGATCACCGGGGCTAAGACACCGCGGCTCGATGCTCTACGCACAAAATGGCCGCATGTAACCGTACTGGCTAGCGGCAAAGCAGTCGGACTGCCTGACGGACAAATCGGAAACTCCGAGGTTGGCCACCTGACTATCGGCAGCGGGCGCATAAAACTGCAACCGCTCAGTCGACAGATACACGAAACAGAGTCTGGGTCATTTTTTGAAAACAAAGTATTACTTGATGCTATAAACACCGCCAAGTCTCGCGGATCAAACCTGCATATACTAGGGCTTTTATCTCCAGGAGGAGTGCATAGCTACGACGGTTCAGCATTTGCGCTCGTCGAACTTGCCAAAATACAAGGTCTTGATGACGTTTACATACACGCGTTTACCGACGGTCGTGATGTCGCGCCCAAAAGCGCAAAAGGTTACCTAGCACAGGCGCAGCAAAGGCTCGATGAAATTGGCATCGGGCGCATTGCAAGTGTTTCGGGTCGTTACTATGCAATGGACCGCGACAACCGATGGGAGCGTATTCAGGAAACGTACGAAATGCTCGTGGGCAATGTGCAACAAACAGTCACCGACCTTCAAAAGTATATACAGGAAAGTTACGATGCTGGGGTTAACGACGAGTTTATAAAACCCATGTCGATAGCAGATAATGAAAACGGCCGCGTCTCTATAAAGGACAATGACGTGATAGTATTTTTCAATTTCCGCCCCGACCGCGCCAGGCAGCTAAGCCACGCATTTTGCGACGCCTCATTTGACAAATTCAGCCGTAAAAAGATCGAAAACCTACATTTTGTCACATTTTCTGAATACGACTCAGAGCTCACAGCCCCTATCGTATTTCCGGAAGAAAACATGCCGGACACCCTAGCAGAAGTCGTCAGTCGAGCTGGACTAAGGCAGCTACATATTGCCGAAACAGAAAAATATGGCCACGTCACGTACTTTATGAATGGCGGGAACGAAGCTGCATTTGCGGGCGAAGACCGAGAGTTGATTCCGAGCCCCAAAGTCGCAACCTATGACCTAAAACCAGAGATGAGCGCGCCAGAGATACGCGACAAAACCGTCGAAGCCATACAGTCGGGCAAATACGACGTCATTATTATGAATTTCGCCAATGCTGATATGCTCGGGCATACTGGGGTATACCAAGCTGCGGTTACAGCCGTTGAAACGCTCGATGACTGTGTGTCGGACGTTATAGACGCCACGCTTGCTGCGGGCGGTGTCGCACTGATGACAGCTGACCATGGCAATGCCGAACAAGAGCTCGATGCCGACGAAAACCCAGTCACCGCACATACCACGAACCCCGTGCCAGTACTCGTTTGTGGTCTAGAGGACGCCGAACTAGCAGTCGGCGGCGGATTACAAGACATTGCACCGACTATTTTGGCTATTCTCGGCCTAGAGAAACCGGCAATAATGACAGGAACAAGCCTTCTGGAGTAATGATCTTCTCAGATTAGTTTTTGACGGCGAGCCAACAAAAACGTACCGTTGCCAAGAACAAGCGGAACCCAAAACGTCACAAAACGGAACAGGAGCGCTGCCGCCATCGCCGTAGGAGCAGCAACGCCACTCGCTATCAAGGCCGCAGCTACGCCAGCTTCAACTCCACCCAGGCCTCCAGGCGTAGGAGCGAGCATACCAAAAGCCACGCCAGTAGTATGCACGAGAAACACCGTCAAGAGGCCCATATCGACACCGACTGCATGCACGGCTACGCTTAATATCAGGACGTTCGTCATGGTTATGCCGAGTGACATCAGTACCGCCATAAAAATCTTGTGCGGCTGTTTTTTATACGATGTTACAGACTGTACAAACTGGCGGCCAAACGATAGCGCCTTTGCACGAACAGTCCTAAAACAAAATAACAGCACGACCAAAATGACAATAATCAGAGAGACGTACACGGCATTTTTTGAAACATGCAGCGATATCCCCAACGCGACATCTGGCCGAAATACAATGAGAAGACCCAGAAGACAAAGGTGCGTTATCGAACCCAACGAATTATTCAGACCGACAATCACTGTTGTTTGTGCGGCTGAATGTTTCCGTTTCAATAAATACATCCCATGCACCCCCATGCTGCCGAGCCCCGCAGGCAGCAGGCGGTTTATCCCGGCAGATGCCCACTCGACCAAATACAGTTCGCGCCACAATACTTTCTTTTGCGAGAGTGCCAGGTACGAAATTGACCCAAAAAGTTGCGTTGTAGCATAAATGGCGACACCGAGTAGCAGCCAGATGGGAGAAGTATCGCCGAGTATTGAAAAACTCTGCTTCAACTGCTGCCAATTTCTAGAAACCACTACTGCACCGAGCGCTAGAAATGCTACAAGTAACCCAATACGCCAATACCTATTCTGATCTTTCGATGAATGATGCATATGCTTATTGTAAAGGCGTGGGCTGAGTAAAAGCAATTATTCTTACCATTTTTAACGTGTTTTCGAGCTATACTATATAGAGAAGAAGTAAGGAGTACTCATGACTTTTACATTACCGACCCTAGATTACAGGTATGACGCATTTGGTAAATATATATCGGCCAATATTATGGAGTTACACCATAGCAAGCACCACCAAACATATGTAGATAAATTGAACGCAGGCGTCGCCGATGCCCCCGAGCTCGCAGACAAAAGCATCACGGAACTCATCACCAACCTCGATACTGCACCTGAAAATGTCCGTTCCATCATCCGCAACCACGGTGGCGGACACTACAACCACACACTGTTTTGGCAATGCCTCTCACCACAAACCGGCCAAACACCGTCGGGAGAGCTCGCTGATAAACTAGCTGAAAAATATGGATCATTCCAGGCATTTGTCGATGAGTTTAGCACCCGTGCACTAAGCGTTTTCGGCAGCGGCTGGGTTTGGTTACTGCCCGACTTATCTATCGTAGCAACGCCGAACCAAGACAACCCATTGATGATGGGCGGTCCAGAGCCCATCCTTGGCCTCGACGTTTGGGAGCACGCCTATTACCTCGACTACACCTATAACCGCAGCGACTATGTCAAAGCCTGGTGGGAAGTTGTAGACTGGCAAAAAACCGCCGACAGATTCTACGCCGTCACTCTATAAGCTATTATGTATGCACTCGTTTGATTTTATCCGACGAATATCGAAATGATTTAGCAACCTTATTCTTGTTATAAAAATTACCAACTGCTATAAACATAATTACGGTCTCGGATGGTTCAATCCTTAACATTTTCCTGAGTAACCTGTCTTGGTTTCGAGTAAACATCGCGTTTAACGAACAGGCGGCAAGACCAACAAACTCTAATGCAAGTAATATCGACATAGCGTACAACCCTCCGTCGATATACGGTTGCCTCCTTTCAGTCAGCGATATATACCCTCGAACATCCGTCGTTAACATGAGTAAGAGCGGTGGGGTCTTGTATCCAGTAAAGCCTCCTTGAATGGTTAACACACCTTCAATCGTTTTCGCATTACTGACAACATGCAGACGCATTGCCTGACGATTACACACCGTCGGAGTTTTCCGAACAATTTCAATAACTTCATTAATTTTCTTAGGATCAACTGGTTCATTCGAAAATTCTCGAACACTATGTCTAGATTGGAATAAGTCATTAAAGTTCTTAGTCTTATTATTATTCTTACCCTCAACATCTAATGTTGCCACACCACCAATTTTCGCAGGGCAATGTTCTGCCTCCGTAAAAATCTCCGCGCCAAGTATTAACTTAATTCGATGAAGGTCTTTTTTTGCATCTTTATGTAGTTTTATATACGCCCCAATAACTGATAAAGCGTTTACATATGCTCTATCGGTTCTGTCAAAGTCTTTTGCCTTATATTCATCGATAGCAATCGCTAAAACCCTAAGAGTAGACTCACCAAAACCGTATCGTATCTCCCTGTGACTTAGTCCTTTTTCGATTGAGTGCGAGTGAAAAACTAGCCGAACGCTAAGCTGTGTATAGTCCGAAGAGTAAATGTCTTTTGAATAGTACTTTAAGAACATGGTTTTGTCATACCAGAATACGTTATATGACACTAGTGCCCTAAACAATGCATACATCTTCGTGCTTGCTTTTGGCGGCAGATGGACCATTATAGATTTTATGACTTTTTTCATATTCTAAATATCACTCCTATTGTCTCGTTTTTAATAACGTATTGAAAATCTGCTTTCTAATTAAGGACAATTCATTTTTTACGAGAAGTCCACTAATAATCATCGCAGTGAATAACGCGATATATCCTGAATATCTAAACGGATTAAACAGTATCAGGCTAGCAATAGAAATGCCAAAGGTAACAAGAAGAATTGTAGAAAGATTATACTTAATAGTAACGTAACTTCGAATATCAAAGTGACGCACGACTATTACGAATGCGTATGCCAATGGTACGGCAATTGCGGCGCCACGTAAACCCCAATACCTTACCCCTATCACAGTAAACCCAATATTTAACACTGCCGCAGCTAATGTAGTTGTTGCTATTTTTGCAGTTTGCTTGGCTGCAATATATATAGTTCCATAGAAACTGACCACAATACCCAATAATCCTCCAACTATTAGTGCTGGGACTTGTAGTATTTCTGTTTTAAAGTTTTTATAAATAAATATTTTGAAGAGAGTAGGAGATAATGCAATTATTCCGTTACAAATC
>CAZLLY010000031.1:7596-12819 GCA_964560755.1 uncultured Candidatus Saccharibacteria bacterium
TCCAAGTAATATACAATATCCCTAATAAGATGTTTAATACCATTGAGAATTTATTCGCCACAGCAAATAGACCATTCGCGGCGACACCAATCAGCATAGAGATTATTGTCCTGTTTGCCGCACTCACACCCCACAGAGCTGCACCATTTGGCACCAAAGGAAGAGAGTATTTCAACATCTCCCAGAGTATTCTTTTATCAATCTCACTTGATATGTATAAATTCAGTTTCATTTTGAAAAATATCAACAAAAAACATGCAAGATTCCCCGCAGAAATCCCCCATAATGCACCTGAGATGTTTTGGCCGCCAATCGTAACTAACAACACCGTCATGATAAGTATCGTAATGGAAGCAAACATACTGCTAAGAGCAAACAGCCTATTGTTTCCTATGCCGCGAGCGAACTGGAGAGAAAAATTCGCTAGTAGCGTCGAGGTGAAAAGCGATACGAGCGACAGAACATTATCCGTGAATGAAGTGATGAGCCCAAAGACTCCGAATATAAAAATCACCGCCGTACCCAAAAGAACTAATCTAAAAGCAGCAGAGGTGATGACGCGTACTTTCCGATCATTCCCCCTGGCGTCAACAAGAAACCTGAATAATGTCATCTCCATCTGCAGAGAGATAATTGGGACGACTAAATACATATAGGACAGAATTAGATCAAAGTACCCATATTGCGACCGTGATAAGTAGTGCGTATAAAGTGGTAGTAGTAACAGGGAAATAAACTGTGTTGAAATCTTTCCAACACCAATTATGATCGTATTCTTCAATAGCTCGGCTTTACGCGACATATTTATGAATTAACCGATTTTAAGTTTGCGATGAGATATCTATGTGACCTTCGTCTTTCTGAATCTAGTATGGCATTAACTTCTGCCCAGTCTATCTGTCGATTAATCAAAGTTTCATCAATTTGCTCTTTGCTCGTTATGAGTCTGTCTTCTAAACCAAATAGCTCAAGAAGCGAGGTAAGTCTTGAAAGACCTCGTAGCTTATTTGCAATTACGACAAAAGGCTTGTTATAAAGTATTGAAAATACCACTCCATGAAAAGAATCTGTGACAATATATTCCGCATCCCTAACCCCTATCAGCCACTGCTCAACAGGAGGTAACGCATACCTACTAGTGTTTGATGCAAAATGCTTTCTTGATATTGGTCGTTCGGGTAATATTTCGTAACTCTGCACATTCAATAAATTCTCAATTGCTCTACATATACGTTTATTCGTGTCGTTTCTGTCTAGAATGTACACAAAAACATGATCTTTCAGTTTCTTTAATCGCATCCCAGCAGTGCTTATCTGTTTATCGTAGATCTCCTTGTCAATAAGCATCGTTGGGTCAATGTGTTGAGATGCGCGCACTTCCCAATACTGCTCAGCGAGCTGTATACCAGATTTCTCACGAACAGACATCGCATCAAACCTTCCCGCAAGTTCTTTAGTATAACCCAACAGTCGAGTGGAGTATTCGGTCATGTCATCTCTGCCAAATGATGCAGCGTATGATACACGCAAGACGTCCGTGTTTTTTGCAAAATCAAAAAGGTAGGGTCGAACATTTACATAAGCGCTACGCCATACCTGATCGCTGCCGACAATCAAAGCTCCCCAATAACCTGGTTTTTTTTGGACGCATTTTTTAAAGTCTACTAATCGAATATAATTTTTCACATATTCGCTCGTATTTCTTCCGATCATATTATTTTCTTCGTCGACCGATATATATGCCGTCTTTAACGTTAATGATCTAATGAATCTCTTCATATTTATTGCCACCATACTCAACAATGGTTGGTCGGTCGGATATGTAGTATATGCATCATAGCCAAGGCTCGTCAAATACTTCTGCAGCGCAAATGCCTGTAAAATCCCACCGTAGTTTAGCAATGGTTTCATAGTTAGGATTACAATTTTTTTCATAACATTAGAAGTTTATATTACTATTTTATACTTTATGATAACTAATCCCAAATGTATGAAAATGTTAGATCGCCGGAAAGATAAAGAGAGGCAATACTAAAAATCATACAGAAAGTAACTACAATTATTATCCATTTGTTGCGTTCAACCTTGTTCATCCTTGAAAGTATCAGTGGGATTATTAGCAACGATATTGGTATGAAGTAATATGAAAACCTTTGAAGAACCTGGACTCGGAGTGAAAGCATGTTTATAATCATAAAAATTACGGTGGAATTTATGCTGACAACATCCATCAAGTTTTTATAGTTAATGTAGCGCTTGTTGACATATATAAAGAGCACCAACAGAAATGGTCGGATGACCGCTATAAGCGATCCGCCCGTAAGCCAGGGAATTTCAGCGGATAGATGCGGAATATATTCAGGGAAAAAGTATCTAATACCAAAATTAACGAACATCTCGGTTTTTAATAGAAAAAGCGCGATCAAAAACATCAGCAATGTAATCAATATGATGTTTAGCCTGCTTTTTTCAAACTTATATCTTAGGAGGAAATACATCGGCAACATCAATAGCGCAGTTTTATGGATTAATGCTGCAAGTATTATTATCGCTGAATATTTTAGAAAATTTTGTATAGACCTTGGCTTGTTATATATATAACCAGCGGCCAAAAACGTCACTGCAACCGCTGTAGCCTGTGCGATACCATTGAATAACACATAATAGCTCCCCACCGTAATCAAGCAAAAAATACTAACCCATACTATTTGTGAATCTTTATGGAATCTATAGAAGTAAGCAGAGAGCGTTACTGCAGTCGTCAACACAATGAACGGTATTATGGTGTTACTAAGTATCCAGCCAGATATATAAAGCATGATTGCGAGACCAGGCTCGATTTGTATCAGACTGTTCTCACTTATTGAGCCGAGCCCATTTGCGTGAATGTATTTTGATGTACTTACATATGTATGATAATCAATGGACAAGCCGTTATCTGGCGACCTAAAGACTGTAATAAACATGAGAAGCAAAAAACAAAAAGTAAAAAACAAAATATTATTTGTATAGTCTCGCTTATTTATTATTGCAAGATCGACACCCATAACAGATATTTTATTTTTAAAGCTCTGCGATGAAACAAACGCAATAATCTTCGGCATCAAAGCTGCAAGAGCTAAAATAAAAATATTAACAAAAATATACACATCCACGCTACAAAAACCCTTTCATAGTTCTTCGGGATACAGAAGGCAGCTCAACAAAAGTCATCGACGTACGATCCTTTTTGATAATCTTCTCAACTTTGAGAGTAGCAGTACGACACCTACGCTACCGGTACTAATAGCAGCATTATGGATCAATCCTTCAATATCAACACCTTGATTGAACTTTACCGATTGTTTCGTAATATCCGAGTCCAGAAAACGTTTTGTCGCGAGCCTAATCTCTTCGGACGACGATCGGCCATGATCTAACATTTGATCGATTGTATACATGCAAAATTTCATATAGTATCTTGCAAAACTTGGCATGCATTGATCATAAATATCAAGTTTTCTACAAAAATTATCAGACTCCATATATATTCTTTCCGCGACACTAATCTTCGATTTATCTTCGCGTCTGGAGAGTGAACCGATGTTACCGTACTGAACATAGTAATAATCGGCACGGTTTACGACTGCATAATTCGTACAGTGCGAAAAGTATGAAAGATTAAACAATATGTCTTCGCCATTCGAAACTTCTCTTGAAAATGATATATTAAATTTCTTAACCATTGCCATATCGTATAATTTGGCAACCGTTGAAAGCATGATTCTATTTTTCATCAAAACTGGTAAGTTTTTTGCAAAAACAGACGGGGAACATGCGTCATTCACATTTGGTAATATTGGTATAGATTTTGCCGGTCTTAAAGCAAAATTATAGCCAGCGATAACTGTGTTTACATTCGTTTTTTGTGCAATATCATACATAGATCTTATAAAATTGCTGTCTACATAGTCATCGCTATCGATAAATACTATATACTGACCTTCAGCAACCTCTATAGCCCTATTTCTCGCTAACGAGACTCCCTCGTTGCCTACTCCCGCATCAACAAGTACAATCCTATGATCACTTTGTGACATTTTTACAATTTTTGACATTGTTTTGTCGGTTGAACCATCGTTCACGACAATAATCTGCAGCTTCTCATACGATTGAGCAGAGACACTTTCAAGACACTTAACTATAGTCCTCTCTGCGTTAAACGCGGGGATGACAACACTTATGATTTTGTCCTCTTTTACCAATGTCATTGCGGTGGCCTTTTTTCGAAATATAATTTCTTGTAAAATTTCAGCATCGATTGGATCTGTAACAGAAACATCCGATTAGATTTCATCGACGCACGATTCCAGCTATGAACAACATGTGTGGTTGGATCTAAGACGATATCGCCAAATTCTTTAAGCCTGATCGATAAATCTAAATCTTCAAAATACATAAAGAATCGCTGGTCAAAACCACCGACCTTTCTCAAAATATTCGTGCGAGCTAGCATAAAGGCGCCAGTGCAAACATCTATTTCGCACGGAACGACGGGGTAGTCATCCTCGAGAGTATACTCTTTTCTGTATTTATCAAGCATGAATGCTAGCCTCGATGACAGCACATACTTGATCTTTGGGAATCTTCTTGGCACATACTGAAGTTCACCATTCTGGTACCGAAGTGACGGCGTTATAACGACAGTGTTCTGATGCTTATCCATATAACCAACCAACTGGCTCAAAACATCTTCCGTGAAAGTTATATCGGGATTCAGTATGAGATGATACTTTGATTTCGACCGCTTTATTACCTTATTATGACCATACCCATACCCGCCATTCCTGCTGTTCCGAATAATAGTTACCTCAGGATATCGCGTTTTAACTAACTTGACAGTATCATCAGTCGATACATTATCTGATACATATACGTCCAGCCTAATGTTGTTACGGTTCGTTTGCTCATACAAGGTATCTAGACACCTAGAAATGTCATTCGCACTGTTGTAGGTGACGATACACACACTGACACCTGTAGTGTGTTGTTTCATCTATTGGGACCTATCGAAATGTGCATTTCTTATCCTCATATCTGTCTATGTTATTTACACAACCTAACGGCTCACTTTACCGTAAGTATATCATACGAAAATACTAGTGGTCCAATGAGCAAAGGAAGGTTCGTATGGTATGCACCTATCAGGCATTGAGGTCGACGATAATAAATCCCGCCAAATAC
>CAZLLY010000032.1:0-5380 GCA_964560755.1 uncultured Candidatus Saccharibacteria bacterium
TACCCCTGTTAAAGTGTGTCGCTCAAGGTAGATTGTGCGACACAGTTAAGTCGCTTTATTCTTCGCTTTTGTCTTTGCCTAGTTCGCCGAGTATACGCTCAACGTCTTCAAGTACAATCGGATTTTCTACGGGAGTTAGACTACCGATGTTTATCGTTAGTATATTTGGGTCTGGCTTATAGAAACTTACACGGGTTTCCTCTGCTTGTCCGTCAACTGTCTTTACGGCAACTTCGCAGTTAACAGAACAGCCTACACATTTACCGCCAGCCCAAGCTATAACATTTGATATTGTGCCTTCGCCTGGCTTTTCTTGAGTATTCTTCGTAGCCCATTCTTGACCAGCTTGGTAAGCAATATTCCCAGTTTCACAATCTTCAAGTTTCTTGCCACCAGGACAAACATCAGAAGGTTTATAGGTGTGAGCAAAGCCAGTTTCTTCTAATCGTGTTTGCTGTCGCTTTGCTTCAAGGGCGGTCAGTGCTTCGTCGCCTTCACGGTGAGCTTCAAGCCATTCTTGTAATTCAAAGCCTTCACGCATTCCAGCCATTGTTGAGCCACCAATGCGATAAACTGGTCTATCTTGTGAATCAACATAAGCAGTGCCGTGCGTATAGTAAGCACCTGGCTGGTAATAGGTGCCGTCGCCACGTGGCATTGCAGGGGTTTGCAGCATATCGTGAACAGCAGAAGGACCGTGCATAGGGTCTTCAATAGCTTGTTCGGGATTTATTGGGTCCCAAATAGTCTGGTCCCAAGGATTATGCTCACTCATAAGTGTATATCATAGCATATTTTGGGGTATATATCAAGCGTTACTGGTTCAAACGCTTACTGGTTAATGATTACTAATAGGCATACAACTTGCCTTTGACCTGATTAGAGCCTTCGTACTAATCTATTGCAGCAACAATCGGCACAGTTTCTTTTTCGTAGGTTGCCGTGTCCCACGCACTGTTCAAGGTGTGTAGTAGACTAGTAAAGTTAGGTTCAAAGTTATTCGCCTTAGGGCGACCAATTAAAAACCATCGGCTGAAAGTCGGTGGTTTTTAATTGGTTGATGTGCAATATGAGAACCGTCCTTTTGCGTAGCAAAAGAGGTTCGGCGTAGAGAGTGAAGTAAAAGAAAGCAGTCACCGCATGGTGGATATTTTCTTTTGCGAATGAGCGAAGGAGGCTTTAGCCGATATCCTGCCTCCCCGCCCAGAATATCTACACCCCCTGCCTATGGGTTGTTTTCGTCGCTCAAGGTCGGTAACGCGATATGTACACGCTCATGGTTGCATTTGGTTAGGTTAAGCTGGAAAATGTACCTATCTTGAAAGGACAAGAATGAGTTACGAACCAAAAGAAGGCGTTGACTACATAATTGACCTGTACGCAGTTGCAGGGGCTACGCCTGAGACCGAGCCAGATGGATTAAAACGAGCTTTGAATCAGCGATTGCTTGAGTACCACCCTGATCGATTAGAAGGCTCAGCGCCAGAGTTTCGGTCAAAAGGCGAGAGGATGGCACGGCTACTCAACAGGGCTAAAGATATACTGCTTGACCCCGAAAAAAGGCAGGGCTATGACGAAGTTATGGCCGAATGGGAAGGCCCGGTCAGTAAAGACGGTACGCCTATTATTAGAATGGACAGGTATCTGCAAGGAGAAATGGAAGGTAAAACGCCAGACGAGATTGAAGATATCTTCACAGCGCAAGCAAAACAAATTGAGGGCATGTCAGGTTACGCGCCCAATCGACTTGGTTTCCTAGAGAAAATGGTCGACCAGGCTGGCGATAATGTACCTGACGATTTACGTGCCGAGTATGAAGACGCATTGTTTTCGTATGACCGAACACTGGCTATACAAGAAGCAGAGCGTTCACGTTTGCTAAGTCTTCCTGACATAGGAAAAAGTGGCTACCGTGCCGGGCTAGATTATTCAGAGGCTATTGCGGGCGAGATTGAAGCTGCCCGAGTTGCTCGTAGGGAAGAGTTACATATGCAAGCTCTTGGTGGTGTCAGTACGCGATTGGCCTTACTGGCTGGCGAGGAAGTTGAAACGCCCAATACAGATGTTGCACTAGCTTCCGCTATGGAATTACCCGCTTACTTCGACCAACAAGCTGAAAAGATACGTGAGATAGCAAAAAGGAGGCAGGAAGTCGTTGAGAAAAGATTAGCAAACTTCCGCCCAGAATATCCTTTGGCTGAGATGCAGGGTGAAGCAAAGCCAGACCTTGTAATCGGTATTGGCAATGAGAGGTTTAGGTGGTTCGGCGTAGCGTTTGACCACGAGACTAGCTCAGCGAACTTACGGCCTATCCCTGACGATGTTATAGAGTTATTAGACAAAGGAGAATATCAAACTGTTATTGAAGGTGGGTATAATATGCTAACTTTTGCTCCGCTTGAGCAGATTGATATTAAGACTCAGCTCCTCGAAGCTATCGAGAAGCACGCTGTTAAATACAATATCGGTAGCGAGGAATAGCAAATGTTAGCTAGCCGTCACTGGCTGGCGTAGAATGGTGCGTAGTTTGTCGGGCGTTACTTTTCGAAAGTCGCTTAGGTATATTTCGTGGTGCTTACCCGATAGTTTGAGATGGTTGTCGGGCACAAATGCGTCATGTATTTCAGCGAGGATCTCTGCCTCGTCGTCAAAAGAGCCGATGTGTAACGTCTGCACACACTTGCCTTCATCTAACGTCTCGAACCGTACCTGCCCCAGTTTTGCGGGTGAGTCTTTCGTTTTAACTTTCTGTACGGCCGCCTCAAACATTTCCTTCGTTATCCAATTGGGCTGCATGATCATAAGCGTAAAATCCCAGCTGGATTTATCTCTGTCGGTGGTAAAAGATGCCATATATTCTGCCCACCATAGACCTTCCAGCGGCATCACGACATAGTCTTTACCGAGCTCGGTCTTGCTCGCGAACTTTAGCTTGTATGCAACGGGGTAAAGAGCCTCGATGGCAGCCTTGAAATCTTCGCTCGTGTTTGGGTCGCCGTGCCCGTCAATCATCAGATACTGCATCTTGGGTATATCTATAATTTGCAGTATGTGGTGTTTTGACTTGTAACTATCCAGTGTTTTCTTAAAATCCATTTTCGACATCACATCTCCTCGCCTACGTTCATGATCGTATTTTACCGCACGAGTCGGGTAGTTGTAGTACCTTCTGGCATAATTAGACAGAGCGATCGGATGTATCCCGCCTCATCATTGGTCTAGATTGGTTCATTTACGGCGTTTTACGTGGAGTGTTATAATTACCTCTGTTAATCTATCGGGGTGTAGCGCAGCTTGGTAGCGCGCGGCGTTCGGGACGCCGAGGTCGTGGGTTCAAATCCCGCCACCCCGACCAAGACGGTATTCTATGTTTACCATCAAGTTGAAGGGTGGATTATTTACTCGAGATAGACACGAATTTTATGTTTTAAGACGAGGTTGCTACGGGCGTGAGAGAACGGGGACGGTGGAGCTGGTGTTTTGCTGTGCGCCGATTGATAACTGCTCAAGGTGCGGGACACAGAAAAGTTTTTTTGTGAGAATTAGATTGCCAACGGCAGTTGCAGCGTCTCCATTTCTGTTGGCTTGCATCACGCAAGGGTTTTCGCAGTGGCCGAGATCGAGGTCGTGACCAATTTCATGTATCAGATTCGCGGTCATATCACGTAGCTTTGGCTCTTCGGTTGTTCTATCTACTCGAACGAGGATAGATGAGATCAGGCCATGCTTATTTTCTGGGAACCGCACATAATTACCTCTGCGCTCCCAGTCTTCCTTAAAGTTAACCGAATCAACTCCTGACCGCAGAACGAGCCCTCCAGTAAAGAAAATAGTCCGTGCTTTTTCTGTTTTGCTTGCAACGAGCTCGCAAGTGACGCCGCTCAAAGTATAGAGACGTTTTGACTCGATAGCATCATATGTAAACGCAAGCCGTGTAACACTTTTGAGTAGCCCAAAAGCCTCTTCTGTGATGTGCTCTGCGACTTTCTTATCTACTTCGTACGCACCACCCAACTCGTAGAAGGGTGAAAAGTGATAGGTGGAGTTAGGCATATCTCTGTATTATAACACTAATGTAATGCTAATGTCAATATTTACCCCTTATGCAATGCTGAGTACAATAAAGGCTAATGCATGTAGAATATATGTTTATCGCGGCCGTTCTTGGTCTGGCGACGCTCCTGGTGGCGGAAATGGGTTGGCATGTAGGCTGGTGGCACGGCGAAGGTGCGCGCAAACTGGTCCACATGTTTACAGCCGTTCAGGTATCTGCCTGGCCACTGTATCTGGAATGGTTTGAGATTCGGCTCATTAGCGTCGCATTGCTGGTTGGTTTTGTCGTGTCGATGCGGCTCAAGTGGTTCCGCTCTATCGGTAGTGTTTCCAGGCTGAGCTACGGCGAGGTGCTGTTTGCGCTCGTTATCGGCGGACTGACGCTCATTACCGACTCACCGTCCATCTATGCCGCTGCAATGTTACACCTGGGGCTGGCTGATGGCATGGCCGCACTGGTCGGGACGCGTTGGGGCAAAATGACGGGGTACAGGGTGTTTGGTGCCAGTAAAAGTTTGGTCGGTAGCACGGCGTTTTTTGTAACATCGGTTGCGATTTTGGTCGCTTTTAGCTTGCTCGCCCCGAGTGGTCTGGCGTGGCAATATATCGCTATCGGAGCATCACTGGCGACGATACTCGAGAATGTGGGGATACTGGGGACTGACAACATACTGGTGCCGACATTTATTGTTGCTTTGCTGCGCGTTGCGGGGTAAATAGTTAGGCTACCAAGTGAATATAGGCCGAATGTAACTGAAAAACGGAGGAAACATGAGAAAAATAAGTCGGAACGTGAAAAATTTCATCGGGCAGTACAAACAGTTTAGTTTTGCAGCAATGGCGTCGGTTATTGCGATAGTCTTGCAGCTTTCGGGGCAAGCGACCATGTCTCACTGGGTGCTCGGCTGTACGGCTATAGCGGTCGCTACGCCGATGTTATTTGCGATGATCCGCGACCTGCGGATGGGGACGTACGGGGTTGATATTTTGGCGATAACCGCCATTGTGACTGCTGTTATTATGAAAGAATATTGGGCGGCAACGGTGATAGTGCTGATGCTGACTGGGGGTGAAGCACTCGAAGATTATGCCGAAAACCGTGCCAAACGCGAGATGACAACACTGCTCGACAACGCGCCGCGGCGTGCGCATGTGCTGAGGGGTCAGAAAGAGATCGATGTCTCTGTAAAAGAAGTAAAACTAGGCGACAAGATAGTGATTCGCCCAGGGGAAGTTGTGCCGGTCGATGCCGTTATTATCGACGGTAGGGCTAACTTTGACGAAGCGAGTTTAACGGGCGAGAGCCTGCCCGAGGAAAAAAAGGTTG
>CAZLLY010000032.1:5390-7848 GCA_964560755.1 uncultured Candidatus Saccharibacteria bacterium
GTTGAGTGGCGCAGTCAACCTCGATGGCACAGTAACGGCAAAAGCACTACGTGCAGCGGCAGATAGTCAATATGAGCAAATTGTTAAACTGGTGCGTAGCGCTGCCGCGAGTAAGGCTCCGTTTGTGCGTATGGCCGACCGTTTTGCCGTACCGTTTACAGCCATTTCGCTTGCGATCGCCATCGGTGCGTGGGTACTCAGCGGTGATTCTCTTCGTTTTTTGCAGGTAATGGTCGTTGCGACTCCTTGCCCCCTCATTTTGGCGGCACCAATCGCAATAATATCGGGTATGTCGAGGGCGAGCAAGGCTGGAATAATAGTTAAAAACGGTACCGCGCTCGAACGCCTAGCCAACGCTCGCAGCTTTGCTTTTGATAAAACAGGGACGATAACCTATGGTCGCCTGACCGTCTCGGGCGTGAAAATCTACAATAACTATACGGTCGAGCAGGTACTAGCGACGGCAGCTGCCATGAGTAGCAAATCAAATCATATTACCGCTGCAGCCGTTACGAAGGCGGCGACAGAAAATGGCCTGAAACTCGCCAAAGTAAAACAGGTGAAAGAAACTGCCGGGCAGGGCATGTCGGCTGTCGTCCAGGCGAAATCGGTGCTGGTCGGCCGAGCATCATTCCTGGCAGATCAGGGAGTGAGTATCCCTTCTGCCGCCGAGAAATACGCCAAGACCAAGACGAGCATGTTAGTAGCCGTACAGGGCGTGTTGGTTGGTGTAGTGCTTTTTGAGGATGAAATCCGGCCAGAAAGTGCCGAAACGATCGCCGCGCTGAGGGACCGGGGCATAAAAGACACCTATCTCGTCACAGGTGATAATGCGGCGACAGCATTTAGTGTGGCTGGTCAGGTTGGCATACCTGAGCAAGATGTCGTTGCTCATGCACTTCCTATAGATAAACTACGCACGGTTGAGCGTGTTGCGGCATCTCCCGTTGTCTTTGTCGGCGACGGAGTCAATGATGCACCTGTGCTGGTTGCGGCCGATGTCGGGATCGCACTGGGTGCAAAAGGTTCGACGGTGGCAAGTGAGTCGGCCGATATTGTCATCATGAAGGATAACTTCGGCAAAGTGGCCGATGTGTACGACATCGCGCGGCGGACATTCATGATTGCGCGGCAGAGTATTTTGGTAGGAATTGGGCTGAGCGTGCTACTGATGCTCGTGTTTGCAACTGGACGGTTTAGCCCTGTTATTGGCGCTGCCGTGCAGGAGTTGGTCGATGTCGTCGTTATATTTAACGCGCTGAGAGCGCATGTTGCCGGGCATCGTATAGGGTAGAGCGTAGCGCAGCTGTACTACGGTAATTTTTGGCCTCTGACCCCTAGAGTTTGTTATATATTCTACAGCGATAGGGGTGTTTTTAGCTTGCATAATGGGTAAAACTGGGCGTATTATGCTAAAAGTTAGCGTAAGCATAAAGGAAAATACACACATGTTAAAAAAGAAACTATATAGCATCAGCGTTCTCGCGCTGTTAATGTCGGTCGGTACGGTAGCGCCGCTCGCGAGCGCCCAGACAGCGGACACGACGACAGTAACTCAGACGACAACGGTACAGACAAAGTCAGAAGAGGCAAAAGCGAAGGCAAAAGAAAAAGCAGCAGCACAAAAACTGCGTGTCTGTAAGCAAAAATCGGCAAAACTGCAAACTCGCCTCGATAAAATTGCTGAGCAGGGCAAAAAACAGCTAGATGTATTTACCGACATATATACAAAGGTACAAGCATTCAAGACAGCGAAAAAATATGAAGTTGCCAACTACGATACGTTAGTAAAAAAAGTGGAAGATGCCCGAAAAGTAGCTGACGAAGCAGTCGCCAAAGCCGCCACGGCCCCAACGATTGACTGTGAATCCGCCACCCCTAAAACCGTAGTCACCACCTATAAAACAGCCGTACAAGCACGTAACACTGCTCTTAAAAACTACAAAACTGCTGTTCACGACCTGTTAGTCGCGGTTAAAAACTCTCAGCGGCAAAATACGGCCGACAAAACGGTTACAACGACTACAGATGCCACGACCACTACGACCACAGGAGGGAACCAATAATGCGTTCACTACGGATTCACAACAGCCACGGTTTTAGCGTGATCGAGCTCAGTATTATTCTGCTGCTTGTCGGTATCGTCGGGTTTGCGGGCTATAAAGTCTACAGTATGCAACAGGATAGCCAAGGCAGCGACACTGTTACGGTCGAAAGTACCACCGAGAGTTCGTCTGGCGCGTCTTCAGCCGGCGGATCGACCAATACAACAGAGGTATCTGCCCCCAAGACGATTGATTCGACGAGTGACTTAACAAAAGCCGAATCTGCCTTGAACAGCGTATCAACAGATACAGACTTGTCAGGCGTCGACGCAGACCTTGCGACATTTTAGTAAATAGTAAAAATCCAGCAATTTTTCAGCAAAGTACACCCCTGTTAACAAGGGGTGTACTGT
>CAZLLY010000032.1:7858-12588 GCA_964560755.1 uncultured Candidatus Saccharibacteria bacterium
ACTGTATTATTTGCCAAGAAACTGTAAAATATTTCACAGTATACTTGACAAAACGTAGTATTATGAATAGATTAAAACCAATACTCGTTGTTGGACGGTATGGGAAAATGAGATGGATCTGTTCGCGTAGGAGTTGGTACATATAAATCTAGTGACGGTATAAAGCGAGGTGACGACTATGACAATAACTGACTCATTTAAGACCTGGTCGGCGAGAGCGAAAAATGCCGCAGTAGCATTTTTGTTCCTCGCTGCGTATACAATCAGTATGGTAGCCCCGTTCGTTCCTCAGACTGCATATGCAGCATCTGGAGATATGAGTGTCGGTGCGTTTGAAGGTGAAAACAGCGATGGAAGTTGGTCACCTGGTAACAATACACAGTACAGCGAAGGCGATTATGTCCTGTACCGTTTCGTTGTTTCGTCTAACGCGGGTTACAAAACCACGGGTACCATAGATGTTGTTTACGACGCATGTATGTTTACTGAGTACTTTGAAATCGTGGACGAAGGTGATGCGGACGTTATCCAAGGCCTCACATCTAGCGGTGGGGGCGATTGGCATACTTCTCTAAAGATATCACTGGATGCAAACGAATCTACGACGGTTATATTTAAACTTCGCCTGACGAATACGGCCGGCGAGTGCAATGGCTCCAGTTCTCATGTCTCACTCAATACTCCAGCTGCGGGCATTCGCGGTGATTTCGGCAATGTCGGCAATAAAGACATACCTATTCCAGCAAGCTCTATCTACTATAGCCCAAGCCTGACACTTGCTAAGCAAGTGGTTGGTGGAACGGCTACGGCAAGTGATTTTTACTTTACGACTTCTCCTTCTGTCATTGGAGTCGTTGGTGGCGTAGAAACCACTAGCTCAGAATTCCACATCCCAACGACAACAAACCAAACGGGTTCAACCACGATAACAGATGTTAACCCAGCTGGTACGTTTACGATCACCGAGCATGCATCTGATGCGTATACAGGTCAGTATGAGCTAGATGTTGCTGCAACTCAGGCAGCAAACGTCAGTACAGGATGTGTTCTGAACGCGGATGGCACGATGACGGCGACCGTAGCATCTGGACGTCCAGCAATAGACGCAACTTGTACATTTGTAAACAAATTGAAATCTGGCTCAATCACAATCATAAAAGACGCTGACCCGAACAGTTCGCAGGAATTCGCCTTTAGTGCAACAGGAGTTACTCCATCAACATTTTCATTGATCGATGACGGGACAACGGCTAACACCAGGACATTTAGCAACTTAACGAGTGGTACGACGTACGACTTTACCGAGTCAAATGCAACCAATTGGGACCTGACCAACATAGTATGTAGTGGCGGCCTGAACTCAGAATGGACGACGACGCTACCAACCGCGTCAGTCACACTCGGTGCAGGGGACAACGTTACTTGTGAGTTTACGAATGTCGAGCGCGGTCAGTTGATCGTCCAGAAGACAACACTCCCAGCAGGGGATACAACCTCATTCCCGATCACAGCAACTGCAACAGAGGGCAGCATTGTTGGCTCGCCGTCTGCAACAGTAACTGATGCTAACGACCACACATATTCGGTTACACCAGGCACGTATAGTGTCGCTGAAACGGTACCAAGTGGCTGGGTGGAAACGAGCAATGACTGTACGGATGTCGTTGTTACGGCGGGTGAGACCAAAACCTGTACCATCGTTAACACAAAACTCAGCTCAATCACGATTGTAAAAGACGCCAAGCCAAATGATGCACAAGATTTTGCCTTTGTGGCAACGGGCTCGGACGTGCCAGAGAGCTTTAACCTTGATGACGATAGCGACGATACGCTCTCGAACACAGCGCTATTTTCTGGGCTATTGCCAGGGACATACACGTTTAGCGAAGAGGAATTAAACGGTTGGGACTTAACTGACCTGGAATGTAGCGGCACGACGGCTGTCGTCGATGGGTCAACCGTCACTATTACGCTTGCTGCTGGGCAGACCGCAACTTGTACGTTTACAAATACAAAACAAGGCAAGCTGATCGTTGAAAAAACGACATACCCTGCAGGAGACACGACCGAATTTTCAATCTCGGCTGCTGTTGACGGAGTAGGGCAGATTATTGGCTCGACTACTGGGTATGTAACTGATGCAAACGACTACACTTATGAAGTTACACCTGGCACATACACTGTCACCGAGGCTGTGCCTACAGGTTGGAAACTTGATAGTAGTACATGTACGGCTGTTGTGGTGACTGCGGGTGAAACAGCCCATTGTACTTTGGTAAATTCAAAACTTGCATACCTGACCATATGGAAAGTTACAAATCCGACTACCGCAACACAATCGTTCGCATTTAGTGCTAATGTTAATGGCGGATCTAGTAATTTCACTCTTGCAAACGGTGAATCTATGACCTTTTCGGGCCTTATTCCAGGTGAGACTGCGACCGTTTCCGAACTGACAACACCTGGTTGGCTACTGACTGGGCTAACATGCACGAATGGCGCTATGGTCGACCCACTAGATAACACCAAAATAAGCTACACACCTGAAGCGGGCGGAGCTGCTGGGTGTACCTACACCAATACACAACTTGGCTCGATCAGCGGTACAAAATGGGAAGTAAACGCCGACGGAAGTCAGGTTGGCACTGTCGGACTTGAAAACTGGACTATTTTCCTCGACAAAAATGACAATGGTACATATGAAGAACTTGTCGATATGATTACGACTACTGACGGTTCTGGCAACTATACATTTCAAAACCTATTCCCAGGCGTCTATAGCGTCTACGAATTCTTGAAAGATGGCTGGACACAGATATTCGGTGTTGATGACACGGTAAATGTTAGCGCCGGTGAAGTAGTAACAGGTAAAGATTTTGGGAACTTTAAAAACAATACCGTTGCAGGTATGAAGTGGGAAGATAAAAACGCAAATGCTGAATGGGACGAGGGTGAAACAGCCCTGAACGGTTGGACCTTCACATTAGTCGGTATGACTAACAAAGACGAGGCGGTTAACCTTTCGACATCATCGGCACAGGTTGATGGTACGAACGGCGTATTTAGCTTCGGCAACATTGCCCCGGGCACCTACCAACTCTGCGAAGAGATGCAAGAGGGCTGGGCACAGACATATCCAGTAATGGATACAGAGAGCACCTGTCACAGCGTCGTTGTCGACATGTCTGGGCAGACGCTGCATTTCGAATTTGGCAACGTCAAGCTTGCAAAACTGACGATAACCAAAGAAGTTCAGTCGGTTGACCCAGATGAAAATGGTATGTTTAACCTAAACCTAGACGAGGAAGTCGTTTACGAGAACGCGCAGGATGGTGACACGACAGGCGAAGTGTACGTGATGCCGGGTACATTCAACATCTCTGAAACGGCTGGCGATAACACAGACATGTCACACTACGACAGTGCATATCAGTGTGTTGAGACAAGCGCACCATGGCAAGTCATGAAAGCTATGGGGTCGGGCACTACTCTTGACCTTGCGGTTGCAACAGGCGAAAACATCGAGTGTACATTCATAAATTCTAAACATGCAAAACTTACGGTCGTAAAAGATGCTCGCCCAGACGGTGCACAGCTGTTTGACTTTACTATTGCAGGGAAGTCAGATGCTGGCCGATTTGCACTCAGCGATGATGGCAGCGGCGAAGATAACCAGGTAACTATACATGAAAGCATGGGCTACTACCGTGTGACAGAGCTCTCGGCTGGTAAAGACTGGGTTCTGACTGGTGCGGTTTGTGACGAAGGCGCTTCGGTAGTTAACACCGACCTTTCGGCTGGGATCCTAGACATCTGGCTTGACCCAGGAACTGACGCAACTTGTACCTTTACCAACACCAAGCTTGCTACTCTAAACATCGTCAAAGATGCTCAGAGTGACTCTCCTCGTACATTTGCCTTTACGGCGAGCATCAAAGACGCTCTTGGGATTGACACGGCGTTCAACCTCATCGATGACGGCGTTACTGCAGGAGCAAACAAAAAAGCATTCACTGGCTTGCTACCAGGGACATACACGGTAACAGAGTCGGCAGCGGCTAGCTGGAATCTTTCGAGCATATCATGCGGCGATGGCGTCAGTTTCACGCGCGATGGTTCTAAACTGACCGTCACACTTGCACCGGGTGCAAATGTAACCTGTACCTTCGTGAATACGTTCATCCCACAGGTATTGGCCGACACGGGCAACAGCGTAGTTACTTCGATACTAGTCGCAATGACAACTATCGGAACGGCGCTATGGGTTGTATTCTCTCGACGAAAAACCGCAACAAATAACTAAACCAAGTAAAACCCAACAGAGGTAGAAAGGGGCTCCCAGGTAAAAGGGAGCCTTTTTCGTGTATTAGACGTGTGCGAAGGATCTCTCCTATAGGAAAAGAAGTAAGAATAATGAATTACAGAATTAAAGAGTGGAAATTATGTCACTCCATGACTATATAAAAGCACTTTCATCCGCGAGCTGTCATCCTGAGGCAACGCTGAAGGATCTTCTAAAGTGCATTGCCAGAGGGGGGGAGATTCTTCACTTCGTTCAGAATGACGGCGTTCGAGCCCCGGGTATGAACGAGTTGCTTTTGTGCGCTCATTACGCTATAATCACCCCCGTTGCAGGCAGTAACAACACAAGCTTAGTTTGTACTGTTAAGACGTCATGGCGGATGTAGCTCAGTTGGTTAGAGCGCCAGTTTGTGGCACTGGAGGCCGTG
>CAZLLY010000033.1:0-12161 GCA_964560755.1 uncultured Candidatus Saccharibacteria bacterium
TGCGGAGCCAAAGGTCGTAGGTTCGAATCCTGTCGGGTGTACCAAACAAAGAGTCCATCGTAAGATGGGCTTTTTGTTTGGTTTTCCCACAAGATCCGGTTCTACGACTAGAGATTTTGCGTTAGCAAAATATCGTTAGTCGTAGGTTCGGTGGAACGAGTGAAGCCCAGAAAGAATCTAGTTCTTTCTGGCGAACGAGTGGAAGAGCGGAACAACGTGAAGCGATATCCTGTCGTGTGTTTCATAAGTGCTTTAAGACCGCCTTATGGACGCCCTTCTTTTTGTTATAATGCCTGTATGAAATCTAAGATATGTGGTATCCCCAACTTGGAAGTTGCGGATCGCGTTATAGCATCTCATCCCGATGCCATCGGTATTTATTGCTGGTCTAATCCTGAGAAAGGCCGTAATTTTACAGACAAAGAGACCGCTCGAGAAATCACCCGCATGGCTACCGAGGCTTCAGTAGCTTCGTTTTATTTAATGTACGAAGACGGTTCGATTACCGCAGAAAAAGCTTACGCAGATTGCATGTTTATAGGCAATACTCATATACAAGTTGTAGGTGATATGTCGGTAGAGGAAATTACAAAGCTCAAGAGCATGTTACCAAGTCTACAGATAGTTAAAAGAGTAGGGGTAGCGGGGGCTGAAAGCATCGACGAAGCTCGCCTATATGATACGTGTGAAGGTGTAGATCAGATACTTCTTGACTCTAGCGCTGGTACAATGGCACGAGGCGGGACGGGTAAGACACACGACTGGAACATTAGCCAGCAAATTGTTGGAGTATGCAGTAAACCAGTGTGGCTCGCAGGCGGTATCCGGCCCAACAACGTAGAAAGCGCAATGCAGATTGTTCATCCCTACGGAATTGATGTTGAGACGGGTATGCAACTTCCTGATGGGTCCAAGGATTATGCTGCGATTCGCGATTTCATAACGACAGTCCATAACTTCTCATAACAAATTCGGTTCTAACCCATGCGAGGGTGTTGTGCGGCGGGTATAGCAACGCATCCATCTTATGAGTTTCCGCTACAGTTCTCGTAATACGTCAGATAGGTGGTACCGAATAAAATCTGGTCTTTCGACCGACTCTTTATTTGGCTTCCTTCAGGGTGAGAACCGTTTTTTTGCGTAGCAAAAAAGGTTCGGCGGAGGCGAGCTAAGAAAGAAAAGCATGAAGTATTTTTCTTCTGTGCGATCCGAAGGAACGAGGTAAAGGCGGTCAGTGAAAACTGGCCATTTTTACTTGGTTTGCTCCGGATGGGTCGAGCCAGAAGTCTTCGAATCCTATTTTAGCGTACGAAGTATTTGTAAATATCTATTTATATTGTATAATTATTAAGTTATGAACCGTTACCCTGCAAAACTCATACACCAGGCTACCAATGCAGCATATTGGCTCGAAAACCCAGACTGGTCCCCCCTAGCACCCCTCTATAGAATAAGCAGCGCGCTGGTTCGGGCACTTCCTTTTAGCCTGTATGATACCCAAAAAGCGCTCTTTTTTAACCCTACAGAGCTGATCGCGGTAAACGGCGAAACGGTTGTTGCTAAAAATGGCGAGACGCTGGTCGATAAGTATATGTTTCGCTTTCCTGGGACTATGAATATTACCACGTTTAACGAGCGTGTTGCAGATGAGATTGATGCAGTTACAAAATGCCTCGCCGGAATAGCACTTCCTACGACTGTGTCGATCAAACAAGCTCGAATATTTAAACGGGGAGGAGCCGTCCCCGCCGTAACTCAGACCCAAAAGAGGCTAGATTTGCAGCTCCACGAGGCGCTGTGTTTGCCAATGCTCGACGGAAGTACGCCACCTCGCACACAAGACAGATCTGCGAGAGACTTAGAAAAAATGCTCGCTGGCATAGACCAGTTAGTAAATAGATTCGGGATGTATCCTGACGTATCGTGGACGACTGGCAACCTTAGACGAAATGTCGCAGACGGATCAATCACGCTGATTGACGTTATGGGCGTGCATACGGATGGGGGCAGGCCCATCGGCGATAGACCCCCTGACCTGATCGCGAACACGACAAGTAGCATAGCCAGCTACCAAGCATTTGTGGGAAGTTACGGCGCGTAAGTAAGCACCGAACCAGGCTATAAAGCCGCCGGGGGACTTACGTGGATATCACCAACAGAAATGTAACGTACCGTACAGCGCTTATTCAGGTTTTGCTGGTACGATTACGTTGTACCATAAACTTTGAGGAGGGAATATGGCACGTCGAAAGAAAATAGTTATCTCGATCGAGGATGCGTTTTTGAACGCAGACCTCAGTGAAAATGAGCGCTAGATCGGCGCTCATTTTATTTGGGATGCTCATATAACAGATACGGGTTTTACTTCATCTGGCAGATGAGTGATTTCTGCCATGTATCATCTTGTCGATTAACTGAGTTTATTCGTCTCGGTATTGTCGTGTGATATAAGCACCGTAGACCGATTGTTCGTGGCAGCTTTCGGCGCTCTGGCAAACCGCACCATCGAATGCGGCGTAGGTTAAAAATGTAGCTTCTTTGGCTGCTAAATCATCATCAAAAACATTTTGCTCGAGCCCATATACCGGGTAACCAATGTACGTGTGCGGCTCTGGAACCCCCGTGCCTTCGACACTAATCTTCTCGTAAGCCTTGCGAGTAAGAGTGCCCACTGCCAGGTGGTCGCTATGGTCGTGAAGCTCTATACTGTCGCTGCGAGTGCTAAATGTCCTGACCTCGTCGGGCTGAATATAGCGAATAACCTCTACCAGCGCCGTCACGAGCTGGTCTTCGTTAAAACTACTGAGTTGGTCGACGGACTGGATGGTGCCGATCTGACCTGACAGAAGTTTCTGTAGACTAGTGTACTGCGACGAGGCATACCCCACCCCTCGAGGTGAGCCATCGGGTAAATTAAGTGAAATCGCCGTTATTCGGCTATTCCCGCGGGGAGAATACATGGTGATTCGCTGGCCGCCGTTCACATGTGAACGCGTTGTATCCCACGTCATGTCCTGCCCGAGCATACGGTTGTACGCAGCCTGAGCACCATGCCGTCGACGGTTCCAGTACTCTGGCGACCAGCCCGCATCGCCCACCGTTACATAGACCGTCCGTACGCAGTTACCCGCCTGGATGTCGTGCAGTAAGTCTGGACTGAAAAAGAGCAGGTCGTCGTCGGGGTGCGCCACGATCTGCAATATCGTCCTGCCTTCGCAGGTAAGTTTTGGGGTATCGACGAGGGTTTTTAGCTTGGTATGAAATATACCCTTATCGTAGATGAGCAAGAGTTCTGAGGGCGCGGCCGCATCCGTATCGATAACGGTCGAGCTCGTTGGCTCGCCAAAAGCTGCCCGCATCTCTGCGAGCGTACAAGCAGGGAAGTCGGTGAACCCCTTTTGTGTCGAAACTAACACGGCGACTCGTTGTTTTTTGAGTCCACGCCGCCACGCACTGCTCGCGAGTGCATCCCGAAACTCCGTACAACTCCCGAGCGGGACTATGGTAAGTGGTTTTGCGGTGGCAGAACGGATAGGCACAACCCGCCAGTAGTCTCCAACCAGTGCCTCGATATGTTGCTTTTGCAGCATGGTAGCAACGGTCTGATTGCGACGTTGTATGTCGGTATATGTCTTACTTTGGTCGGTATAGATTTGAGACGCGCCCCACAATGCGCTACAGATTGCGATACCGATGCCGAACCCAATAAGTACGATTTTTTTCTGGTCAATTTTATGTGTACGACAAGTCGTTGTCGCTGCTATAAAACCGGCAAATAGCCAGATAGTCAGGTACCGGGCATCGACCGCATAATAGTGGTCGGTTACGACGAATAAACCCGTCGCCGTTATCGCCGCGGCAATGAGGAACAGAGAAAGTAGTGATGCGGTTGCATACTGTTTTCGAGGGTTCTTAACATTTTTTGGTGTCCGCGTTACCAAAATACTCGACTGTTTCACAATATACACGGCAACAGCAGCGGTGACTACATAGCCGAGACCAGCAAGTGACACCAGCCGATGAAAGGCGGTCGGGACAATAGACTGTATGGTCGTTGCGTCGAATGCGGGGTTTGCGCCAAAGTTTGTGAATATGCCGAGCACCGCGTATATAACTCCCGTCACAAGCTGTTTCACTGACATAACCATGCTGTAAGGGCTTGCCGCGGCACTAACTAACTGTGCTCCACTCATGAATACTACCCCTGCGGTAATCGCCGCAGAAACGATGACAGCACCAACATGTGCCACCCCAAGACGCAGGGCGGTCTGGCTAACACTCTTATTACGCCGAATTCGACCAAACACATACATACCGACCGCCGCACCCAACCCCAGGCCGAGAAACAACCGATCACTAACCACAAGTAGCCCAAGTAACCCTACTCCCACAAGATACTGGACCGTCAGCCACGATTTTGCCCGAATCAACAATACTGCACTCAGCATAAACACTACATACTCGATATTCCTCGTCGCGAGCATTGCCATTTGCACCGGCAACAACGCCCCGGTATATGGCTGCAGTGGTACTAGCAGCAATGCGAGACTTAGTGCCAAGAGCCATGTGCCGAGCACGAGCGGGCGGCGTTCAATACGACTGAGTATAGCCGCCAAACCAGCGACGGTCAGGAGACAAAATACCACAGTCCAGAACAATACTGCCCCCTGAGTTGTACCACCAGCGCCTATCACCCAAAAAACAGGCCATTTCACGAGCATACTGTGTGCCGCAGGGAACAGTGCGCCGCCGAAACTCGCCTGGTCGACAAAGAGATAGGGGTCGATCAGCTGGTCGGCATTGTGTGCTTGCAAGCGAGCTCCTAGGATAGCCCAATATACCGTCGTGATGAGGAGTGTTACGGCCGCCGCCCAAACATACACCCGGCGAAACTCAGGACGCGCGACGAATTTCGCAAACTTTTTTTTGACCAGTGTTAGTTTAGTCTTTTTGCCCATGTGCAATAAATATACGCGTTTTATAGAGGTAATAATTCCATATTGTTGTTATGCCGAGGGCCAATGTCCGTGTTACTGTTGCGGGCAGCACATCCTGGAGCGCGCGCGTGACAAAAATAGTAAAGCAGAAATTCCAGAGCACCAGAAGGGTAACCGCAACTATCTGTGGCACGAGCACTTTGTGGTGCATCCGTTTGTCGCCAAAAGAAAATAACTTCTGGAGAAAAAATGATATACCTAGCCCAAGCGTGAACGAGACAGCGACAGCCTGCGTCGGGGTAGCACCGAACCGCTCGGCAAATAAAATTATGATGAGCTCAAGCACATAGACCGTGCCGCCAACCAAAATATATCGAGCGAGGGGTCGTCGGCTAACTTTCCGTAGCGCGTCAGGTAGAGAGTCGGAACGAAACAAATGTTGCATCATACAAAGTATACGGTAACAGATGGAACGAAACCACCCTGATAGTTAAGACAGTGTGGGCTTGTTATGCCGTAAGTCGACGCCTGGTATAGAAATTGTACGCGACAACGCCGCCAACTATTGCAATCGACACAGGGATAACAACGTCTTCGGCACCCGTATTTACCAAGTTTCCGGTGGTCGACGTAGCTGCCGTCGAGCTAGTGGTACTCGTAGTTGAAGAGTTAGTTGATGCACCAGTTTCCTCTATGACAGAGCCGAGGCTAGATGAGTTGCTGGTTGTAGTTGCGGTGCTGCTCGTCTGACCAGAGGTAGTACCTGATGCGGTCGAGTCAGTAGCGGTCTGCGACGTACTGTTTGCGCCAGTTTTTATGGTGTCAGTAGTCTTGCTCGAAGGGTTACGCCAAAAGAGCAACCACAAAATAAGCCAGACTATCCCGACGACAATGATGAGTGAAATGATAAGCCATAAAATTCGGCCAAGTACCGATGGTTTGTTGTTTTGCTCGTACATAACCGCAAACTCCTTATGTTCTTTTTATAGTATACCACATTTAGTAAACAAAAAGCAAATGTTTTACGCCTCCCAAGAAATAGTTGACCATGACGGGTATACGCCACCAACAGAGCTGCTTTTTTTACAGAAACATGGTACAAAAAGGCTAGTGTGAGAGCGTAAAAACTGGTACAATACGGCTATGGAAGAAAAGCGGTTGGGGGCGGTTGTGCAGCAGGCACGCCGTGCAGCGGGGTTCACACAGCAAACTTTGTGCAACAAATCGGGGCTGAGCTATTCGACGCTCGCCAAGATTGAGCGTGGAGCAATAAAAGCGCCATCTGTATTCACATTGCACACGGTCGCACGGACGCTCGGTATTACGCTAGATGAGCTCGTCGAGGGTGCCTTAGGGACCGGGGAAAGACGCAAGAAAACATCTCGTAACGGAGTGAAGTTTGTCTATTTTGACATGAATGGCTGTTTGGTTCGCTCGGCCAGCAGTGCCTTCGGGCGGCTAGCAGAAGAGAGCGGGGCATCGCAGGACACGGTCGAGACGGTGTTTTGGCAGTTCAACGACGATGTTTGTCGAGGTGTACGCACTATCGACGAGCTAAACACGGCGCTTGCCGAACGGCTCGGCATGATGGTCGACTGGAATAGATATTACCTCGAAGCCATCGAAAGCACCCCTGGCATGACCGAGTTTTTGCAGTGGGTGGCCGCAAACTACCGCGTTGGTATATTGACGAACACCATGCCAAACCTCGTCGCACCGATGCTCGAGCTAGGCTTTTTACCCAAAATAAATTACGACGTTATCGTTGATTCATCAGAGGTACATTCGCTCAAACCAGAGGCCAGGATTTATGAAATCGCCGCCGAACGAGCCGGACTTAACCCCCAGGAGCTACTACTTATCGACGACGACCGACCAAACCTAGCTGCTGCCGGCAAACAGGGCTGGCACACGATGAAGTTTCACGCCTTCCAGCCAGAAGAATCTATCGAGGCCATCAAAGAAGCCTTGCGACCCGTATAAATATCACACCAGCCTCATCTACAAACTTTGCTACTTAGCCAGTGGGTAAGATTAGAGACGAGAGATATGAGTTAAGAGAAAAGAGTAAAGACCGTACCGACTCCGTCGGTATTTTTGACTGGGTCCCCGCGTTCGCGGGGATGACGGTGGCGAATATTATCCTGCCGTCAACATTCATAACTAGCCACTGTCATTCTGAGCAATGCGAAGAATCTTCCCCATGACAATATGCATTAGAAGATCCTTCGGCGTTGCCTCTGGATGATAGTGCGGGAAAGGAAGCGTTTTTTATGTATCATCAGGGAGCGACGTAGTTTCCGCTCTTAACTCTTGTTCCTAGAGGTGTCTACAAGTTAAACAGTCGCATCGTAAGATAGACGACCAAAAAGATGCCGGCCGCCGATATCCCTGCGCCAACCACCGCATTTTTGCTATTGCCATAGCCGGTGCGCTGTTGCAGTTTGGTGAATATCCACGTTCCACCCCCGATAGCCAGTAACAATGCTGTAAAAAATGAGCCCACGCTAGTTGTCCTTCCATGTTAGTTTGGCTGCGACTGCAGCGAGTTCTTCGTCAGTTGGATTATATAAAAATGGCGGCGTATTCTCAAATCGGCGCACAAATGCACGGTGGAACCGATCGTGGTTCACAACGGGCATGAGGTGTACGTGCGCATGTGGCACCTCGACCCAGCTATCATCTCGACCACTCGGTCGACCACATACACTTCTTTGAGTCGTATGGCGACTTTTTTGACAGTCGCGAACAGGGCGGTGTAGTCGTCTGTTTCTAGTTGTTCAAACGTTTCAACCTGTTTTTTAGGGATTACGAGCGTATGACCCTCGACATATGGCTCAATCGTGAGGAAAACAAAGGTTGACTCGTCTTCGTATATTTTGTGACAGGGGAGTTCGCCCGTGATAATCTTCGTGAAAATGCTTGCTGCTGCCATAAGCTATAGTGTATCAACTTTTAAGTAGGCCGTGTGATAAAAATGTTCGACGTCAAATGGGCTGTGAAAACACGATGGCATCGACTTGTTTTGCACCCGCAGCGCGCAGCGTCCGAGCGGCCGATTCGAGCGTGGCCCCAGTGGTACAGACATCATCGACCAGTACAATGTGTGCGCCTTTTATCTGGTCAATGCGCACTGGTCTGAACGCGTTTTGCAGATGAGCGAGACGTTCGGATCGGGTCGCACCGACCTGGTGAGCCTGCCCAACCCGCATCAACAGATTTGCAACTTCGAGGCTGCTCCGTCTTCCGACTCCACGGGCTAGTTTCTTTGCCTGGTCGTACCCACGCGACCGAACTCGGCTTGTCGCCGTCGGAACAGGGGTCAAAATACAGTCAGAAGGGAAATACCGCGTCAGTTCGCTCATGTGTTCTGCCATCTCACCCAAACCCGCCTCAGCACGTTCATATTTCGACTGCCAGACGAGCGCCTTGGGGAGTTCGCTGTGAAATGCCCAGACCGCAACGTGGCGGAGGGGCGTTTTACGGCGGCAACCCGGGCAAACGGCATAGTTTTTGGTCGTCGCATGGCAACGGTAACAGCGTGAGGGCACCCTTGAGACTGTCTCTACACAAGAGGCGCAGAGTAACTTATCTTGCTCTACACCGCACCCAAGACAAGTAAACGGTGCATAAACGCGTACAAAACGGTCCAAAATGCTCATGTTGTAATTATTTCGTTGTAAATAAGTGTTGTGCGGGTTGCACGCTGTTGTTGTTCTCAGCTATACTGACTTTAACACAAAAAGGCAACTCACGCGTATTTACTAAACGCCCATAGGGCGACGGAGGGTAACAACTGTATGGCACGACGTAATCGTGATGATGATTTACTATTAGAAGAAGACGAATTAACCGCCGCCTTTTTAGGTGACGACTCAGGACTTGGCGAAACTGCCAACGACCCAGAAATCGTTTCGGCAGACCCAACCGTGGGCGACTGGAACGACGAAGAAGCCGTTCTCCCTGGTCAGCTCGCCGTTGACGTATATGAGACCAAAGAACGTCTCGTCGTTAAAGCTCGTACTGCTGGTGTCAACAAGAGCGAGCTCGATGTTAGCATCGCCGACAATACTCTGACTATCCGCGGGACCCTCTCGGCTGGCGACGATGACGAAGTTGAGAACTACTTTGTCCAGGAATGCTACTGGGGCGAGTTTAGCCGCAGCATCGCACTTCCCGTTCCCGTCAAAGAAGAAGACATCGAAGCTATGCTCAAGGACGGCGTTTTGACTGTCAGCTTTGGCAAAGTCAAACAAGACACGGTCAAGAAGATTCAGGTCGTCTAACCAGATTCCTTCGAACTCATAAAACTCCTACCCTCGGGGGTAGGAGTTTTTACTTGGGATGATAGTTTTAACGGGGGTGAGTTTTACTTGGTTGCATGGTAGGCAGGCAAGATTCTACTGAAATGTCGAGACGCCTATCGTTGCAATCGGCAGTATTTCAGGAATGCATAGTGTCGGGGGTATACTACAAGTATGCAGGTGAAACGTGCTCGTTGGAGCAGGGGGTTTATGCGGCTATTCCCCTGGCTATGCGTGGGCTTTGTGACCCTCGGTGTCTGGTCGCTCATTAATCTGCGCCCAACGGCACATGCTCCAGCGGTTACGCAGAAAGTGGTCAAGTCCAAAGTATCCCCAACGATTGAGCCCGTAAGCGCGACCTCAAAAACAGCCTTTTTTGGCAATATATACTTCAGTCGATATATAAACGACTGGTCGATGGCAAGCCCACTGAAATATGCCTACCCATTTTCACGCCTACACGAATTCGGTTGGGAAGGCTATGATGCTTGGATCGCTGGGCTTGAGTGTCCAACGGTCGAGGGTTTTTCGCAGACCTCCGCCCAAGAGGACGCCACGCTCTCTTTTAACTGCAACCCCCGTTACCTTCCCGAGGCGGCCAAATGGTTTACTGCTTTTACGCTTGCCAACAATCACACCGATAACCGCGGCGCTACAGGCTTCACCGAGACCCAAAAGCATCTCGATGAAAACGGGATACAGTACTTTGGCGCGCCCGACCCAAGAGACTTAGGTAACATCTGTGATGTCGTATCGCTGCCCGCAAAAATCACTGACAGTGCAAGCGGGATAACCCCTGGCAAACTACCCATAGCACTGTGCGGCTACCACGGTTTTTTTATGATACCGCCTGCAGAGTCGATCAATGTTATGAAACAGTATGCACCCTATATGCCCGTCATAGCTATGCCGCACATGGGAAAAGAATACGTGCCCGCGCCCGACGAGATCAAAACTGCAACGTATAGAGCTATGATCGATGCCGGTGCCGATATGGTCATCGGCGATCACCCGCACTGGGTACAAACGACTGAAGCATATAAAGGTCACCCCATCATATACAGCATGGGTAATTTCATCTTTGACCAACAGCTACGGCCAGAAATGACCCGTTCGGCGGGCATTGTCGTGCAGTTTGATGTACAAAAGACCGACAGTAAGCTACTGGCTGATTGGCTTGCACTCGGTAACAGCTGTAGTACCTACCACGACGACTGTCTAGAGAAGGCCAAACAGCAAAAACTAGCCAAGCTGCCCTATACATTTAAGCTCAGCGTTATCGGGACCGATGATTACGACAAAATCACCAAGCCCGCCTCGGCCGAGGCCACCGCGGGGATTTTGGAACGAATGAAATGGTCGCAGACAGCAGCCGGGCTACAAGCACCGTACTCGGCAGAATAATATAAGCACAGGTATAACAAAACCGCCCTTTTGGGCGGCATTGTTGATAGTAACAAGTAGAACTACTGAGCGACGTCGGCAGCTTTTTGCAGCACAAAACGCACGATAAACTGTGCAAGCGCAACGATAACAAGACCGATAAGTGCATAGATGATGGTGTTTTTAGCGCTGGTAATCTTGCCGCTTTCACCGCCAGAGGTGATGTATTTCATACCACCCCAGATGATCATGATAACGGCGATAACACCGACGATGATCGAGATAATGTTGACAACGGTAGCGATGATGTCTGTGAGGTTCGTGTCTGTCGTGCCTGGGTCATAGGTACAGCCGTTGGCCGCGTTAGATAAGTCTCCCTCACCCTCGGTACCTTGGCCCACGCAGTTGCCGATATCTATCGCTGCAAACGCAGGGGAGGTCACAAGTACTGGTACGGCTAGAAGCGTAAGCGCAACGAACCCCGTTATGAGCATTGTTTTCAATCTTTTAATCATTCTATAGTTCCTTTCTAGTTTGTCTTATCTTAGTTTATACCATTTGCGGTTTGGCATTACAACTACAATTTAGGTGATTTAGCCCGTTGAGACAGGTAGGGTTAGCCGATTTTCTTTGCCTGTGCCAGCACCACCCGAACCATAAACTGCGCGAGGGCAACCACAACAAGCCCAATCAAGGCATACATAAGCGCATCTTTGGCCTGTTTAACCTTGCCGGCTTCACCGCCAGATGCAATGTATTTAGCACCTGCGACAATAATCATAATAATCGCAATAACGCCCACGACGAGCGACAAGACATTGATGATGGTGGCGGCCAGAGTGTTAAGGTCGGCATTTTTCTTAGTGCAGCCAGCCGTACCATTTATCGCCTCACAGGCTGCTTCCTGAGTCGTTTGCTGAGCTACTGCGACACCGCTCGGTGCAAAAACCAGTACACCGCCTAGAAGCGCAATGACTGCAGTTATGTTCAAAATAGTTCGAAATACATTTTTCATATACTTTTTACCCCAATTTAGTGATTACGAACGTAATAATGATGCTCGCGAGCGAAATGATAAAGAGCCCAATCAGGGCGCCCACCAAGCCATTTCGTGCCTCAACTGCTTGTTTGGCGTCTCCGCCCGCGGTCATATACCGAGCGCCAGACACAATAATAACAATAATTGCCGAGAACCCTGCGATCACTGCTACCACATAGGTGACTTTCATCAAGAAACCACGTGGTCCTGTTAGCGGGTTGTCCGTCGTTCTGGCATCGCAAGTTGGCGATGTGACGCCGGTGCATGCAGTATCGAGCGGGTCATAGGCATAGGCAGGCTGCGCAAACTGGAAACACCACGCCGCACTCAGCAAACCGAGGGCTACCATAAGTCGACCGAGTAGCCGAAGCATTATTGTATCCCCCGCAGTGCGTACGAGACGATGGTGGCGGCCATAAGTACCACGACAAGCCCAATGACTGCGTACAGGATGCCCATCCGTGCTTGTGCGGTTTTCTGCGGGTCACCCGACGCTGT
>CAZLLY010000033.1:12171-12583 GCA_964560755.1 uncultured Candidatus Saccharibacteria bacterium
GCTGTAATATACGAAAAACCATTCATCACGATTAGCAATATCGCAACAACAGCCATGATGCCCGAAACGAGCAACACTCCCGTGCGCCACATACTTTCTGGGTTTGATGCGGGCAGTGGGCTAATATCGAGCTGTGCTATATACGTAATGACTCTGTGTATCATTTGGTTAGTTGACTCCCGATAAATGACACTACAGAGGCAGCAACAATCGCTATTGCTAGACCTATCAATGCGTTAATTATAGTGCTATGCGCTTTTTTGAGCGCGCCTGGCTCTGCCTGACTAGTTATGTACTGCACGCCGCCTGCTATAACATACCCAACCGCAATAAGTGCCGTTAGTCGCAGTAAATCGTCAACGATGGCGAGCACGATATTCGGCAGAACACTCTGTTTGCCGGCTTCCGGCAG
>CAZLLY010000034.1:0-11971 GCA_964560755.1 uncultured Candidatus Saccharibacteria bacterium
AGTGATGTAGTTTTGATTCTGAATTCAGCAATTCTGTTTTCATAATTCACCCCCCCAGGACAGATCCTTCGCTAACGCTCAGGATGACAGTACATGAGCCCTTGACTCTATCTTGCGGCGGCTTTGATATCGGCGGCAAGGCGTGGGTTCCACATGGGGGCCGTCACCGCCTGCACGACATCGGCACCCGCGGCTCGATAGGCGGCAAAATCGGCGGGCGTCATAACGCCGCCAACACCGATGATCTCGTAGGTATAGCCCTTGGAAGCACGCAGGTCTGACAAACGACGGACCATATCAAGCCCAGCCCAGCGTATCCCTGCGCCGCATACACCACTTCGGGAGCGGCCAGCACCTGGCAGAGCTTGTTCGCCATTTTCGTCGACGATGGTTGCGGCGAGGGTGTTTATCGCGCTAATAGCGCTAATATACGGGCTAACGCTTTCGATGATACCCTCGAGCAAACTTTGCTGCTCAGCCGAATAGTAGCCGACTTTTATAATAAGTGGGGTATCGCCTATGGCCGCTCGAACGCGTTTGCAGATCTCTAAAACGGCATCAGACGAGTAACAAATGACGCCTTCGCTCGCGACATTTGGGCAAGAGAGGTTTACCTCAACAACTTGCGCACCAGCCTCTACGGCGAGCCGCGCTGCACGGGCGAAATCGTCATAGTATTCATCGGGGCCAAAACCTTCCCGAATGGTCCCGACCACGCTCATGATGAGCAGCTGGCCTTTACCCGCCGCAGCGATGGCCTCGGGCAAATCTGCTGTCCATACACTTGGGTCGGGCGAAGGCACGCCAAACGAATTCGTGATCGAAAGTTTCGAAAGGTCAGTAGGGTAGTCAGGTGCTACGACGAGCGGTCTTTGCATTTTTTCGACCGTCAAGTCGCCTTCTATCTGCACAGGCAGAACATTTGGGAAAAGATTGCACGGAAACACGCCTGAGCGCTGCGTTTTATAAACGACAACATCGTAGCCGAGGCGAAAAGCTGCAGTCGTATGCCGAGAGCTTGGTAGCGAACCAGCCGCGATGCCAAACGGGAAATTGATGGGAAACCCCAAAAAAGTGTACGTAGGCTCGACCGACGCATCTCGCAGGTCTATATCATCGAGGCCAAATGGCCCTTCGGCCACGTTTTCATCAAACGTTTTGTTCGGGTCATAAAATGTTTGCATCTGGCCTATCCCTCCACTTGTAGTTTGTAGTATCCACCCGCATACTCTGGGTGCTCGACTTTATAATCGTCGCCGTGCCCCATATCTTCGACAATAGGCACTTCGGCCTCACATAGTTGACAGTCCGCCGCGTCAACCGCTGCAAAACCCACCTCAGCGATAGACGTAAGCCGTGGAACACCAAGCTGGTCTGCCGTTACTCCACCTCTGTTACAAACCACACTTATGCCAACGACCGTGCCACCAGCTTTTTCGACTTCACGGGCGACTTTTTCGACTGAGCCGCCTGTTGTCAGCAAATCCTCGACGATAAGCACACGTTTGCCTTTGACTTCCTGCAAAAACCCTGCGCGTTCAAACACAAAACCACCGTCGGCCTTATCTGCCCAAACACCTTTAGTTCCGGCTTGCAATGCCGACAAAACAGATAGGACGATCCCGCCCGTAGCCGGTGCCGCGACGGTGTCAAACTCGCCTGCGAATGGGGCAACCAGGTCTTTGCAGATGTCGGCGACCAATGCCGTGTGTGGAAACAGAAGGTCTAGGTTTATATACCCAGAGCCGTGTTTTCCGCTGGCGTAAACAAAATGTTTGTCCGTAAAAACTGCTCCGATAGTTTCTAGCTCTTGTAGTACATTCATTTTTGCGGTGCCTCCCTAGTTTAATTCTTGTAATAACAGCTCAACAGCACGACGCGACGAGCCTACCTCTGTAGGTGGCTGGGTAATCGGCCGACCGATGACAAGGTAATCCGCCCCCGCATCTACCGCCTCGCGGGGCGTCATAACGCGTGTTTGGTCGCCACTTGCCGCCCACTCAGGCCTGATGCCCGGCACAACCAGTAACAGATGTTTCGTCTTGGGGTTTTCACGCAGAGCGGCGATTTCTTTGCCCGAGCAAACCAAACCATCGAGCCCAGCCTCGGCCACTGCCTCGGCGAATTGCATGACTTTTTGTGCGGCCGTCGCGCCATATACCGCCTGCGTTTCTTCGTCAGAAAACGAGGTCAGCACCGTTACGCCGAGCAGAATTGGTCTATTTGGCAGGGAATAGTCCTGCATCGCACTGTCGACACCGGCAACAGCTGCTCGCAGCACTGTCGGGCTCGTATCGGCCATAATGTTAAACATGTCAGGCTGGTAACGCGTGATAGCGCGGGCCGATTTCTCGACCGTCACCGGAATGTCCTTGAACTTTGTGTCGCAAAAAATATGTGCACCGTACTTCCTGGCAAAGGCTACCGCCTGCTGCCACCCCTCGTACGTCCCCAGCTGATTACCAATTTTGAACGTCACGCCAAGGCCACGGAGCTCCTCGGCTACCGCCGTCGCCTCTGTTAGCTCGTCGACATCCAGCGCCACCATAATCCTCGCTGCGTCAAATGGCACCCTCTCATTCATACTACCTAGTGTACCCGACGCTAAAAAAACCACCAAGGGCAAATTAGTTCATCTGTTTCATCATCATATTTGCCAGTCTTCTTGTCTGCCTATCGCGATGTCCATCGGGTAGTAACTCGAAAGGCTCGTAGTTATCCGGGTCCCATATGTTCGCATAGACACCCGCAATCTCTTCAGGGCTCTGGCCGACCAATATTCCGTGTGTATTTTGCCCACATGGGGCGTCCAATGGACGCGTCTGAGTACTTGCAATCTGATACGCGGCATCTGCAACACCTTGAGCAAACTCACCCATACGATCGATGTCAACTACTGCAATCGGACTCGTAGCGTATGGCGCGCCTATCTCATAACTCTCTCCAGTCTCTCCTGGGTCAACCCCAACGAGGTGATAAAACTGACCGAACGTTGGGTCAATAACTTTGTCCATACCAACCCCCGGTAAGCCCAGGAGTAAAACATGCCAGCCAACTCCACCATTCATAGCGAATGATCCAATACCGTGTCTACTAATGTGTGGCTGCGTATACGTCGTGCCATCTCGGGAAAAATAATGATGTAGTGTCCACGACGCAACATCGCAGAACGGCAGCTGCAGTACGTGCGCAGAGTCTGGCTGCAAGCTATCGCTGTATTCGTCGGCAATGACATCAGAAAGCGCGGCTGCAACTGTTAGCTGCGCGTCGGCGCTTTCGCAAAATGATTCATAAGAAACCCTAGTCATACCCAACTACGCAGCGAGCTTCCACGCTCGGTCCCACTCCGTTAGCATCATTTCACTTGTTGCCATATTCAAAATCCTCGACGAGCCGGTCTTACGGAACTTATCTAGGTCGGACGGTTTTATTTTGTCTATGTTCTGGTTTATGTCCCTCAGGAACGGATCGACTAATTCGTCATCCCCAATAGTCAGCATTGGCAGTACTGCTGCATATTTTTTCTCTGTAAAATGAACATGCAAAACTCTTTCAAGCTCTTCCTGTGACAGTAGTTCGGATAGCGGTTTAGTTCTTTTCGGATCAATGTTTAAATTATTATCTACATCAGCTTTTTTCACTGTTTTTTCTCTCGGATAGCCAACTATTTCATGAATATATGGATCATACGCACCTTTGCCATCAGGACCAACCGTATTAGTTAGTCCTAATAAGCTGGTAGCATCGTCCATTGCTTCGGCGGGCGAGAGACCGCAGGCTTCCAGTAATATATAGTGCGTTAGCGGAGTAAGCACGATACCTTCACTTGATAAAAATGAGCCGCCATTTTTTTTGAGATGCTTCTCGATGCCATCATGAAAAAGCTCCAAACTCTGCAGTCGGCGTAAATAAACCGACTGTTCTGGGCCAATAACACGACGAGACATACGCGCCGCCATCCCAAGCATAATCGCGCCGTCTCTAGGGTGGCCATAGTAATCATTGCCGCTAAGCCGTTTCTGACCTCTGTGCGTAACCGCAGATAGCATCATGCTTCTGACAAGTATTTTCATGGGATCCTTAGCCTCGACCTGCCTGTTGATCTCAGGATTGTTATCGAGCATAGCGTCGGTTGCACGTACCAAACAGTTGACAACTTGCGTTGCGCCAAAGACAGCGACGTCTACACTCTCTGACAACTCACTATTCGACAGCCCAAGACCCCTGGCTTTAGTAAAGTCATTTTTTGTAATGTTTAACAGATGCGCTTGCTCCACAGCAAGCGTTCTCCGCCCAGAGAAGGGCATGACACCGCGCTCTGTTGGCAGCAAGATATCGTTCCTACGATTGTAGTCGAGCCAATATAGCAACATCGGGTCACGAATCTCGCCAAACACAGCCGTATACCCATTTGGGTCATAAAACTTGCGAAACTCGGGTGAAAGATCAAACGATGGTTGCTCGGGTGACATATATGTACATTCCTATAAGGTAGATTATAACAAAATATTGCTTAATATGCAATATTAAAGGTTATCGTATAAATCTATTGACAAAATGTGAGTTTTGGTGTATTATGGTAGAATAATCAGATGAGGAGCTAGGATATGCCCGAACAACTACAACCCGGACACAGATACTATGAAAGATTATTCAAACAAGCACAAGATAGCCTTGTACTTGATAGCACCCAAGAACGATCCGTTATCCATGTTCCTACTTTAGGTGCCGCTGCATTAGTAAACGAAGCATTCAAAATAAGTCCATCGAATCACGCCCCAGATATTAATCTCTCAACCGATGGACAGAATCTGCTTTCAATAGTGAAGGGCAACAACCGTAGAACGACTATGACCTTTGACCAAGCAAAAGTCGTGATAGCTGGCTTGCCAAGAGTTGGAAATACATTCAATTTAGGTAGGAGGCTTATTCAGCTCAGAGTCGAAGGTGATGGGTACGAACATCCAGAGATACTCGTATATTTTGCTGGACCGCTCAAGGATGTGCTTCATGAGCTCGTGTACGGTAAGCCAGAATAATTGATTACTAGTCTGAATCAAACAGATAGCCGAGCTACGCAGGGGCTTTAGCTATACACCTCAAATATACGCTAGGGAGTTTTGCCTAAGCCGCATATCTCAGTTTCGTACTTGCGGCGCAATATGCTCCGTTTTAAACGCTCCATCCTCGTATAATGTACTACCCCTAAGAACACTGGTCTTTAGTTTTCCGTATCCCATTAGGCCGGTGTAGGGGGTCCAGCCGCATTTGGTTTGGAGGTTTTTGTCGTCTATTTCGTACTCGACCGGCTCTAGCTCGACATAGGTGTCGTCGCTGATATCGAGGTTGAATAGCTTGGCCGGGACGGTGTGCAGTTTGTCGATGATCTGGCTGCGTGAAATTTTGCCATCTCGCTCGGCCTGCAACAGTAAGGGCAGGGTAGTTTCGAGCCCTGGCACCCCAAAGGCTCCTGCCGCTTTGTCGGCGTGGGTGTGTGGTGCATGGTCGGACTCGATGAGGTCGATATCATCCAAATGTTCCCACAGGTAGTCAACATCTGCCTGGCTTTTGAGCGGTGGTTTCATCATGCCGTACACGCCCAGACGTGGCACGTCGTTTTCGGTCAAAAATAGGTGGTGCGGCGTTACTCCGCAGGTTACGGGGTAGCCCGCGCGTTTCATTTTCACCACTTCGTCGAGCACAGCCCGGCTCGGCATATGACAGATGTGGACATGCCGTTTTAAGCCCTTTAGCGACTCCATGGCCGTCGCAATGGTGTCTTCCTCGGTGTGGAGCAGAACTGGCCTGTGTGCCGGCCACGCCTCGTATATGTCGCGCAGGCGTGAAACGTCGAGTTTGTAACCGCCGGTTGTGTTGTTGAGATACACTTTTAGCCCAACGGCATATTCGGCCGCTTCGGCAAAACTTTCGAGGTTGTCGCCCAGTGTGCCGTAGTGAAAGCCAATGTCGCAGTACACGTTGCCGCGGGCAAGTTCTATTTTGGCTTTTAGCCGCTCGACAGAGGTGATAGGTTCGGCATTGTTAGGCATATCGAGCACCATCGAAAACCCGCCCGCCACCGCGGCCTTCGTCCCCGTCGAAAAATCTTCTTTATCGGTCTGCCCTGGGTCACGCAGGTGCACGTGCACATCGACCAACCCTGGTAATTTTATTAGATCCATCTATAGTACCCCCGTTTACAAGCTCATCTTACTACCCATACCAGCCAAAGTACAACCAAATCGCGCGGAACCTCAGCATAAAGTCCCTACGTCGACCTAAGGTCGCAGAGGCTGACAAAACTACTCTGCTTTGAATTCAGCACTTATAGAATGTACTTAGTTCAAGTTTTAATTCAGGGATTAGTGGTTGACAAATATAGCAAAGTGCGGAATTATAAACATCAGCCAATTCGATTATCAACAAACAGGGTGTTTGACATGGTGGAGTCTATACCCAGAGAGGTGACCCATGACACGGTTTAGAACCATACCAACGACAACAAGCGTCCAAGGCATCGAACATTTTCCTGATCTCTTATCGCCCGACACCCTTCGCCAATCACCTGTTTTCCTCATCTCCGCAGATTTGCCTTGCTGTGGCAGTTCGACCATTGCTGGTGAAATCGGCCGCCAAGTCACAAGGCTCGGATTTAAGCTAGAAGCTGTCAATGTTGGTGAGCGTATACGAGAGAAGCTGAATGTCAAAAATGAAGTGGAGCTGGGCAGGGCTCTCTCGGCAGTCGATGACCCTACGGTATTCGACCCAGAAATTTATGGCAACCTCCCGCAAGACAAGGTCTGCGTCGTTGATGGCAAACTGGCGACAACGGCTGGGCCATTTTACATTAGTCCTGATCGACCCGTCTTTTCCGTCGACCTGACGTCGAATCTGCTCACTAGTGCCAAGCGTAATTTTGGTAGGGAAGGTACCCAGCTTACGTCGCTCCTGACACAGGATGCCTCAAAATTATTATCCCGCGTAGCACTACTCTCAACGAGAGCAGCCCACGATAACGGGATGAGACATCTGATCATGGCGGCTTCAGAAAAAGGGATCGACGATGAGCCAACCCTACCACTCAGCTACGAGGGGAGTGCCGACGAAACGAGGGGAGAGACGAATGCCGTTACCTCAATACAGGTCAACACCAACTCAATGTGTCGAGGTGAAATCCTCGAGTATTTCAGCGGTGACCCAAAACGATTTAGATTCGACGATTACGTCCCTGAATGGGAAGTGACCGCACTCCGCGAGACTCTCGCGACACTGTCGTATCTACGAGTCCAATTCGATGAAAAAACCCACCAAAGCGATCGTCAACATTTCGAGTTTCACTATGATAGTGCCCGCTATGGTATCGAGCGTCTAAAAACAACCTTGCATCCTAGCGGCATAAAAGCCATCAGGCAAGACATCAAAAAAGCACTTGTCGACTGTTGGTTTGGGCTGATGATGAAACAAGTACCGCGCTTTTTCGAGAATGCTGCCGGTGATATATCGCTCGATGAGGTATCTCATGCATGGACCCCGGAATATTACAAAGTCGCCGAGGCATGGCCAGTACTAAAAACCATACTAAAGGGCAAACGCATCCTCGATCCCTTCGGTGGAGCTGGTACACTCGTCAATCTTTTGGCGGCCCGCGATATCGTACAGAGTGCCAGACTCAGCGACATATCATACAGAGGAGGAGTGCCTGTCGATCACCATGGGCACACTTACTCAACCCAGCTCAACGCCGAAATGTCGCGTGTCCTATTCGACGAATTACCTTCGTGGTACAAACCAAACCTTGATATTATCGAAGATAGAGTCAGTGCTAACGCCAGGCAACTACCATTTACTGACAGGTCTTTCGACTATATTGTCACTGACCCGCCATACGGGAAAAACCATGATAGTGGTGGCATCGGGCTCACCATTGGTTGTTTACCAGAATTCGAACGAGTCACCAGAAAGGGTACAATTATGATGATGCCGATGCGCTCCGCAACAAACAAAACAGACTGGGCGAGCGAGATCAAAAGCGCCGGATACCCTGTACAGATCCTCACGAGCGACGTTTCGAGAGGGCGTTCTGGATGGCCAGTTTGCTATGCTAGAATTGATCACCGAGTGAAAAAATGACAAAGATGACTCAAAATTTTGACTCAGTGGCCGAGCTACAGAAACATCTTGCCAAGACTTGCCGAGACCGCGGCTGGGATAAAAAAACGACAGAGATGGTTTTTGTAATGTTCGTTGAAGAAGTCGGTGAGCTAGCCAAAGAGATCCGAAACCAAAATGATCCGACGAAAGCCAATATCGAAAACTTTGAGCTTGAGTTAGCGGACGTTTTCAACTATCTGCTTGAGCTGGCGAATCGATTTGATATAGATCTAGCCACCGCCTATCACAAAAAAAGCGCACTCAATGAAACCCGAGTCTGGTAAAAAGTGCTATTTTTTCCAAGTGTTATAGATGCTGCGGGCTTTGGCGGCGGCCAGGCCGGTGTAGGTCGTTTCGGGGTGTTCGATGAGGTTTTTTTCGGTGTCGCTAAATTTGGCCCAGTACACGGCAATGGTTTCCGCCTGGGATGCCACCGCAAACAGAGAGAGGTTTCGTTCCATTGCCTCGTGTGCTAGGGTTTTCGAGACCTCGTGTGCGGTCGTGTGCCCGTATTTTTCGAGTAGCAAGTAGAGCGGCTCGGCGGCGATGGCGCCTTGGGTCAGATGTAAATTTCGTTCCATTGCCTCAGTGTCAACTTCTATTTTGCTCATGACGGTGTCGAGCCGTGCAGCCATCGAGGCAACACAGGCGAGTGGAACGGTGTAAAATCGGCCAGATGAGCTATCGGTCAGGTCGCGCTGGTGCTCGCTACTGATGTTGAGATTGGCGTTGACGATCTGTGCCGTAACTTGTTTCCACATACCGATGATATTTTCAAAATTCCACGGGTTTCGTTTGTGCGCCATGGTGCTACTGCCCGTTTGGCCTTTTTCAAAACGCTCACGTACCTCGGCGATCTCGGTGCGCTGAAGGTTACGCATGTCGTGTGACAAGTTTGCCATGATGCCCGCCGTAACGGCGAGCTCGTCGATAAGCCGTATGTAGCCCTCACTTGGGACGATCTGTGTTGAGGCTTCGGCGGGCGCGAGACCAACATAGCCGAGCACTGTTTTTTCGAATGCGACTGGATCATCGATGAAAACGCTGAGCGCGTTATAGGCACCGACTGCACCAGAGAATTTGCCGTTTAACGACTTAGAACGCTCATCGAGCACGCGCATACTATCGCCGAGGCGGCTAACGTAGCCCGCCAGCATAAACCCAAACGTTATCGGCACTGCATGCTGTCCGTGAGTACGGCCGATCTGGACAGTGTCGGCATAGCGACACGTCAGATCAAGCAGCGTTGTCTGTAGCTTTTGCAGCCGTGGGAGCAACAAATCTTGCACGGTCGTTCGCAGCTGCAAACTCATAGCTGTTGACACGATATCGTACGAAGTGGCACCAAAGTGCACAAATGGCTGAGCCGTCTCGGGCAACTGTTTTTTGATGGTGTTAACGATGGCTTTTACATCGTGTTTGGTCGTTTTTTCCTCTTCGGCGACGTCTTCAACGCGAATTACCCGGCTAGCGGCATCGATTTGGGCGGCAACCTCGGACGAACACACCCCAAACTCGGCCAAACCATAGGCGAGGGCAGCCTCGATATGCGCCTGGGTGAGGACGCGGGTTTTTTCTGACAGAAATTTTGCTATTTCAGGGTCGTAGTAGCGGTTGTCAAGTGGGTCTACCGAGTCAAATCGGCTCGTTTCGACTGGTTCCGCTAACTGCAGTGGTGCTAACTGACTCATTTTGCCTCCTCTAGGTATGCGGTAACATTTTTCTCGATACGGGCCAACGCATCTTGGTCGTCGCTCGGTACAAACGTCTGACCACTCAACTGCTCGTACACATAGGTGTAGCGGCGCGTGAGCTCAGCAACTTTTTCGGCCGGAACCTCTGGAGCGGGTGTATCGGCATAAGGGTCAAACTGGTCTTTGAACCATAGGCGCAGGTACTCTTTGTCATAATTATCTGGCTCCTGGCCGGCGTCGATGCGTTCTTGGTAGGTTTCTTGTAGCCAGTAGCGCGATGAATCTTGGGTGTGGATTTCGTCGATGAGGATGATATTGCCATCCGTGTCGAGGCCGAACTCGTACTTTGTATCAACCAGCAGTAGGCCCTTTTCGGCAGCTGTTTTTTGACCAAACGAGAACAGTTCTAGGGCAATACGGCTGAGTTCCTGCCACGTTGCAGCGTCGAGCAAACCTTCTTTGACGGCCTCCTCTGGGGTGAGGTTACGGTCGTGGGCTTCAAACTTGGTCGTTGGTGTCAAAACTGGGTTTGGTAGTGGGTCGTTTTTTTTCAGGCCGTCGGGAAGGGTGAATACGCCGTAATCTCGCTGGCCAGCGCTGTAGGTGTGCCAAAGCGAGGTGTTAGTGACGCCCGTGATGTAGCCTCGGACGATCATTTCTATACCGATGACCGAGTATTTTTTGCAGTACATGGCATTTGGGTCAGGGAAGGCTTCGGTGTGGTTGGAGACAATGTGTTTGGTTTGGTCAAACCACCAGCGGCTCGTGGCCGTCAGCAATTCGCCCTTGTGCGGGATAAGCGCCAACACTCGGTCAAACGCCGAATAGCGGTCGCTTGCAACCATCAGTAGGTGGTCGTCGAAATCGTAGACATCACGCACCTTGCCGTGGTAGACGTTTTTTTGACCAGGAAAATTAAAGTCGGTTGTATCTATCATCACCTCTCCTTATTTGTTAGCTATAGTGTAACAAAATTGCATGTTTTACGGTATGATGGAAACTATGAATGAGGTAAAAACAATTGGGATTGTTGGTGGTGGACAGCTCGGCCGTATGTTAACGCTCGCGGCACTGCCGCTCGGGTTTAGGGTCATCGTGGTTGACCCAGGTGAAAATTGTCCTGCAGCACAGGTTGGCGCCGAGCAGATCATCGCCGATTTGTACGACGAGGCAGCGCTCCACGAGCTCGCGAAACGGGCAGATTATATAACCGTCGAAATAGAGCACCTCGACACAAAAACATTGATGGAGCTCGAAAAAAGCGGCGCGGTCATAAACCCTTCGCCGAGCACCATAAAACTCATCCAGGATAAATTTTTGCAAAAACAGTTTTTGGCTGACCAAGGCGTTCCGGTCGCACCGTTTGTTGAGTTAACCGACGAAAAATCAGCGCAAGCTGCTCTCGAGCAGTTTGGTGGCAGTATGATCGTCAAAACCCGCCACGGTGCCTATGACGGCCGCGGCAATATGGTGGTACAATCTGCCGCCGAGCTAAAGAATGCCCTCGAGAAGTTCGAGGGGCGAGCCCTGTATGCCGAACAGTTGGTTGATTTCGAGTGCGAGCTCGCCACTATGGTTGCTCGTAGCTCCGACAGTGACGTCGCTATTTACCCCGTAGTTCAAACAGTCCACGAGCGAAATATCTGCACCGAAGTTTTGGTGCCTGCGCCTGTCAAGGAAAACATACGTGAACGCGCCGAATCTGTTGCGCGCAGCGTTGCCGAACTTTTGAGCGGATCGGGCACATTCGGTATCGAGCTGTTTCTCGACCGAAACGGCCAAGTTTTGGTAAACGAAATCGCACCCCGTGTCCACAACAGTGGCCACTACACAACCGAAGCATGCCGAACCTCTCAGTTCGAACAACACATACGCGCCATCGCTGGTTTACCCCTCGGCGATACCAGTTTGGTAGTTCCGGCGGCCGTTATGGTTAACGTCCTCGGAAAACGCGATGGGCCAGTCCAAGTAAAAGGCACCCCTGATATTTTGGCAATCCCAGGTGTAAGTTTGCATTTGTACGGCAAAAGCCCAACCAAAGTCGACCGCAAAATGGGGCACATTACCGCCACCGCCGACACAATCGAAACCGCTCAGCAAAACGCACGCCGAGCAGAAGGCTTGTT
>CAZLLY010000035.1:0-11871 GCA_964560755.1 uncultured Candidatus Saccharibacteria bacterium
GGACTTTTTTCGTTGCATCACCATCAACTACCTCTGCCTCATCGGGGAGTAGCTTGGCAAGCTCATTGAGCGCTCCCTGCGCATTTTGGACAGATGCCATTTCGAGCCAGTGGCCGAGCAGCATGATCGTCACTAGCGTTGCCAACTCCCACCAGAAGTCCATACCGCTCACTACCTTGAATGTGACAAGTAGACTATAGACGAACGCAACGGAAATCGCCATTGAGATCAGCGTCATCATACCAGGCTGACGGGCAGCTAGTTCACCTCTGGCGCTCTTGAGGAATACCAAGCCGCCATAGAGGAAAATGATTGTACCGAACACGGCCGGAATGTACTCGCTGCCGGTGAACATGAAATCAAGGCCAAACCAACTTTGTACGGTGTGCGAAAATACCAGTGTCGGCACGGTCAGCAGTAGGCTCAACCAAAACTTTTGCTTGAACATATTGGGGCTATGACCAGCGTGTTTGTCATGGTCGTGATCGTGCTGCTCTGGTGACTGTTTTACTTTTTCGAGTGCCATGTGACATTTCGGACACATGCCTGGTTTGTCTGAGGTGACATCGGGATGCATCGGGCAGGCGTACTGTGTATTTTTGCCATGTTGCTCGTGATCAGGCTGCGTGTGGGTGTGGTGTGAGTGATCCATCTATTTCCCCCGTATATTATTTAGTTCGTATAGTCTGAGCATTTCATCGACGGCCCTATCCTGCTCGTCGGGACTGTGCGACTCCAGCGAGTGAGCCATGTGGGTGCGTAGGTGGTTCTCCAAGATGAGCTTATTGAGCGAAGCGAGCGATTTTTGAATAGCAAGGCTCTGCGTCAGAATGTCCATGCAGTACGTCTCGTTCTCGATGGCTTTCTCAAGCCCCTTAAATTGTCCTTCTATAATCTTTGAGCGGTGTATCGCCCGCTTCTTAATGTCAGCTATCATAGCTTCATGTTATACCCCACAGGGGTATTATGCAAGTCTCGCTTTTCTCTAAGCCGGTCACCTCACGCCGCTACTCGGTGGTATACTTGCATTATGAGTGCTGGGCAAATCAAGTATAGAATAGTTAAGAACCGTGTGGTGGTTTTCACTGTCATTACTGGGGTACTACTTGTAATTCTTGTCGTAGTGATACTTTCGCTTCTGTCGCGGCCGACCCGTTCGGTTGCTGCCTTTTGCAGTACCTACAAAGAGCAAAACGCCATACTTGCCAAGAGTCAGGGTGACACCTACAGCGTCCGCCCATTCACACACGGCTCGAGCAGCCCGCATGATTTCGCGGCCGCCCTCGGCAAACTAGAAACTGTCGCTCCGCAAGACATAGAGTCAGACGTTAAAACACTCAAGCAGATTTTTGAGAAGATAGATCAAGACCCCTCGCAAGCGTTCTCTGCTAGCATGAGCGGCCTTGGCGCAGAATCGAGCGTCGATGAGTGGACAAGCCAGCGCTGCCAATAAATAGCTACAAACCACCAAAACAAGTTTTGGCGGGACTTTGACTTTTCTGTTAGAAAAATCAAAGTTCTATATAAGGCTACGACTTATTGCGGTGATCGTATGATTTTTGCGCCCGCTTTATTTCTTCTTCATGAATATTTACCCAGTCAGACAGAACGCCAGATAGCTTGAGTAGGTCGAGGCCAATGGATGTCAATTTATATTCTACTTGTGGTGGTACGGTCGGGTATATTCTACGGTCAACGATGCCACTACGCTCTAACTTGCGGAGTGTAGTGGTCGGTACCTTTTGTGTTGGCTGAGGTAAGGCTTTTTGCAGCTCTGTAAATCGGAGGGTATTACTACCTATTTATGTAAAGAATGGTCATGAAACCCTACTTTTGCTTTTGCCATACGCAGTCCATTCAATATCACTACTACCTCGGCAACCTCATGAACTGCAACAACTGCGGCCAGTCCCAGCACCCCAAACAGCGAAAGAGGCAGTAATGCAGTGATGATCGCAAGTGAGAAGCCAATGTTTTGCATCATGACACCTCTTGCGCGACCGGCGTGGTTTAGAGCTGTCGGTAGTGCGCGTAAATCTTGTCCCATAAGTGCAACGTCAGCAGTCTCTATGGCTACATCTGTACCCATTGCGCCCATAGCGATACCCACGCTTGCGGTAGCGAGTGCAGGAGCATCATTAACGCCGTCACCAACCATTGCGGTATTGTTCTTGCGCTCTAAATCAGCAATAATCTTAGCCTTGTCTTCTGGTCGTAGATCGGCACGAACGTCTGAAATACCAGCAGCATGAGCAATCGCTTCGCCAGTCACTTTGTTGTCACCAGTGAGCATTACAACCTGTTGGCCACTGTCTTTTAGCTGTTGGACGACAACACCAGCTTCTTTGCGTAATTCATCACGAACGGCGATTGCGCCTATAACAACATTATCTCGCTCAACAAGAACAGTCGTTGCCCCCTCTTGTTGCAGTTTAGTAACATCTTCTTCAAGTATGCCTGCGTCAATCCACCCTGGACGGCCAAGCCGTATTACCTTGCCTCCGACGACACCCGTGATACCTGCGCCTGTTACAGCGGCCACATCTTTAGCAGGCTTTGGGTTTGGAGATGCCACAAGTATAGCGCTAGCAAGTGGGTGTTCGCTACGAGCCTCAAGTGCTGATGCAAGCGCCAACACTTCTGCCTCTTTCGCTTTATTTGTAACAACCTTGATAACAGTAGGCTTGTTTTGCGTCAGCGTACCAGTCTTATCAAGTGCAACATTCTTAATCTTGCCAAGCGCCTCAAGTGCTGCACCACCTTTGATAATAACGCCAAACTTACTAGCTGCACCGATTGCTGATACTACAGTGATCGGCACGGCAATAGCTAACGCGCATGGAGATGCGGCAACTAGCACGACAAGCGCACGCTCAATCCACGTTCCAGGGTCACCAAGGAGCGAGCCGATAACGGCAATGAGCAGAGATACTACGATAATACCCGGCACAAGCGGTTGGGCAATTTTATCAGCGAGACGTTGTTGGCTGCCTTTTTGTGACTGTGCATCTTCAACAATGCGTACCACGCGAGCAAGTGAGTTATTAGCAGTCGTAGCCGTAGCACGTACTTCTAATACACCGTTGCCATTCACTGAACCTGCGAACACTTCCGCATTTTTTACTACTTCAACTGGCACTGACTCACCAGTAATCGCAGCCATATTTACTGCACTGTTGCCAGCTATCACAACGCCGTCAGTCGGTACTTTTGCCCCTGGCTTGACGATAAAGATATCGCCGCGTTTTACTTCTGACGCAGGTACTTCTATTTCATCTTTGCCTCGGCGGACAATGGCCGTTTCGGGCATCAATGAAAGCAGGGCTTTGAGGCTTTGCTGTGCCTTGGTTAGCGAAAACTCCTCTAATCCCTCTGAAATCGAGAATAGGATTGTCAGCATGGCAGCTTCCTCGAACTTGCCGAGGGCTATCGCACCAAAGGTAGCGATAGTCATGAGTGTGCCAACACCGATTTTGAGCTTTCGGAGTCGCTTAATACTGGCTGGTATGAATGTCCAGCCGGCAATTGCTGTTGCGAGCAATGCCAAGCCTGTCCCTACATGCTCTATGCCAACACGTTCAATAACAAAGGCGGCTACCCATAAAACAAGCGCTACTGCCGCTAATTGCAATTCTCGAACCTGCCAGAACTTTATAAGACCCGTTTCAGGTTCTTTTTCTGAGTGTTCGTCGTGATCGCAACAATCAGCACTCACGCCCGTCTCCAAAAACCGGACAGTGAGCTACTGCTTGGTTTGTTTGCTCTAATATTACTTCTGCATCACCTAGTAAGTGAGTGAGGTTTGGTGAGGTAAGGCTATAAAAAATTTGCCTGCCTTCTGGCCTACCCTCAACCAAGCCACAATCTTTCAGGCAAGCAATATGTGCCGAAACTGTAGACTGAGCTAAGTCAAGTTGTTCCACCAAGTCGGCTACTCGTGCCTCTCCTTTGGACAGGGTATGGACTATAGCCAGCCTGGTGCTATCTGATAGGCTGTGCAGCAAAGCTGCCAGTGTATTGAGTTGTACGTGTTCTTGGGTTTGTATCGTCATATACCGATGATATCATGAATAAGCGATTATAGTCACATTTAATATTTGAGTTTTACCATATTGCTCCTAGCCTGCCGTCCCTGGCTCTGTGAAGATAATTGACACCCATAGCGCAATAGTAATAATGATAAGCACCAGCATAATAATCTGAAAAACAGATAGCTTTATTTTCTTCATATTCTAATGTTGTCCTCTCGCATGTCGTAAATCTTTGATAGATTTTACCTCTTGGCTGTAGTGAGCCTTATCAGTTGCTAAATAATCTTTCATCTCTCCATATTGGATGTTGTCACCCGTGGTGTTAATATGCTCCAAAACACCCTCATGGAGCTTTAAGATGAGGCGAAGAAACTCTTTTTCCTTTTCTGCTGCGGACATGGCAGTCATCTTGTCCAGTTCGACAACTCTTGGCATGCCTGGGTTTGTCGGGTAACCGTCGTGATCGTCACTTCGAGGAAAGTCAGACAGGCTTAAATAGGTTTCGTTCCATTCCCTTAGCCATGTTGCATATTGGTCGGCTGCTTTGCCGTGCGCGGCTATTACTTCGCCTGCTAAGTCCTGTACCTCTTTGTCGCTTCCGCCGTGTTGCACTATATTAGCAAGATCGACAGCCTGTTGATTGTAGATGATCATTTGCTTGGCAAAGTTGATCTCAAAGTAGCTATGTTTTGTCGGGTCTGGTGGTGGAGTTTCATTCTCAATCTTGGCGGCCTCATTTGCCTGCGGCGAGGGGCTGGAGGGCTTGCCGCCCAACATGAACCATGCGCCAGCAAGTAGGCCAATTACAATTACCCCACCTACGACACCGATACTAATTTTGCGTATCGCCACTACCAGCCTCGTTTAGTGCATCATCAATGAGCTTAGAAAGTGCCTCGACGCTGTTGTCTACTCGCTCAATCCGCTTGCCGTTCAAGACAAAGGTTGGTGTGCCGTTGCCACCGAGTTCTTGTACGGCTTTCAGGTCTGCGGCGATGATAGCTTTGACCTCATCACTTGTTCTATCGGTTTCTAGTTTTGACATATCAAGACCAATATCTTCAGCGTACCCGTTGAAAATAGAGGTCGGGTCGGTTGCTACCTCCCATTGCTTTTGCCCCTCAAAAATCAGGTCGTGCATTTCCCAGAACTTACCTTGCTTGGCCGCACCCTCGGCGTAACTCGCCGCTATACGCGCAAACTTGTGAGAGTTCGATATCGGGAAGTGTCGAACTTGAAACTTGACCGTATCTTTGTATTTTTCTTTCACCTCTTTCACTGTTGGGTAATAGGCGTAACAGGCTTCACATTGGAAGTCCACAAATTCAGTGAGCGTTACCTTGGAATCCACATTGCCATAGATGTTATTTGAGCCGTCGCTTTGTGGTAGACTTGCTTGGTTTGCTTTGTTGAGCATAACCAATCCGCCAAATATGACTACGACAACAGCGCTAAAAATAATCCAGCCGGTTTTATTCATAATAAAGTAATCCTTTCTAGTTTATTGTGCTAAGAAAAGATACTCGGCTCAGAAGCGCATAACGGAGGTTGTTAAATAGAGCCTATTATTAAAGATACGGTTACGATCGCGGCCTGGTCTGGCAACGTACAAAACAGCTAGAGAGCCGACGATAACTACCCATGTTGATGGTGGTGGGATTGGCTCTCGTTCGAGCTTTCTGACTGTCTTTTGATGAAAAGGTAGCTCGGCTTGTGCGTGTGGCTGGCACGAGCTGGTGCATGATGCGGCCGTAGAGCCATAGGGCGAGGTGTGATGCGATGGCATTAGCACACCGAATGTACAGATAAGCGTTGTTAGCACGGCAAGAATGAATAGACAGCTACGTGTTGATAGCTTGCTCAATCGAGGGTTTAAGCGCATGCTACCCAAGATTAGTACATACCCACTCTCATATCGGTCATAATAGGATCTATTATACCACTAAAGGAGGCTGACCCAATAGTCCGCCCAACGCTGGAATAGTAAGACAAAAATGATGACATAGGTTATGGCGATAAGTTCTGCTTTGTGACTCAGGAGCTTATTGAGTCTTACTCCGAGGTTGATATGCCTTTTCTCGATACAATAAGCCGTCGTCAGCCACAGCATAGCAAATGTTACCAGCCAAACAAGCATGCAGTACAAGCAGAGCTTACCAATATCAAACACTCCTTGATAAAACAGCCACGAGGCAAAACCTGTGCCAAACACCACGCCAGCTAGCAGTGTTCGCCACCATACCCGTGTGAGCTTGATAGCACCCGCCGCAACCGTCATCGCCGCTGCAAAAACAGCCGTATAAGCAAATATACCGATAAACGAATTGGGTAACCCGAACGCACTGGCTTGCGGGCTGGCAATGACTGGCGAGCAAGCAACGACAGGACTAAGGCTACAACTTGCGACGTGGTTTGGCTCGGTCAACAGCTCAATCTTTTCAATAGATAGAATAAAAGAAGCACTAATACCAATCGCTGCAAGCGTTGCTAGCCAGCGAGCAAGGCGTATATCTGGCTTAGGTTTTTTGCGACTATAGTACTGTGCTGCGATCGTGAGGGCGACAAGTACGCCAGCAGCCAAGTAAATGTAGCCTACTTGACTACGTAGTAGAAACACAGCAGCCAGCAAATAGATAACAGGCAGCACCCAAAAGTATCGCGTGAGTGAGGTTTGTACAAAGTTCATCTCTTATGCCCTATGATAGCACAGAAGTATTAGGGCTTTCAAAAAGTAAGGCAAGCAGTTAGTGTGCCTGTACTGGTTTGCCTCAAACTAAAAAGAAGACTCCTGTTTCCTCGCAAAGCGTGAAACACGAATCTTCTTACCCCGATTATATAGGAAGTTGATTATTTATTAACCCCTTACTTCACGTACTGTTCAATTATACGGGTTGAGCAAACGTATCAAGGTCGTTCGTTCTCTGGTAAACGTCAGGAGCGCTCCACCTTGACACCTTTGCCATGCGACCCCGTCAGATAACTCCGTTACGTAAAGTAAAGGAGGAAGTCATGACGAGCGTAGCTGAAGCAACACAAATTGTAGCCACCGAGTATAACGGGTGGAGTAATCGAGAGACGTGGGTGGTAAACTTGTGGCTCTCAGGCGAACCGTCAAGCTATAGCGTACTAGTGGAAGCTGTGAGTATGCAGTGTCCAGCAGTTGATAAAGCTGATTGGCTCAAAGAGCGGTTAGAGTGGCAGCTAAACGATGAGATTGAGGAGGCATGTATGTGGCGCGACTTGCTACAACACGCCTTTCGACAAGTTGACTGGTTAGAGATTATCAAAGCTAATCTCGACTAGCTAACGACGTCCTGAGCATGACGCTAAACTGCTCCTATCGTCATGCTGTACGGAACTAAGTGGCAGCATGTAAGAGGCTTCCTCCCTCTGTCTTTTCATTATACGGGTGAACGAACCGCATCAAGGTCGTTCGTCCCATTGGTAAACGTCAAGGGGCGCTCCACCTTGACCCAGTTCGTTGCAGCCCGTCGCCCTCTGACAGAGAGGCAGAAAGCCCTCTCGATAAAGCAAGGAGGGTCTTATGGACACCGACACGATACCAAACGAAACATCAGCAAAGATAGCTGCGCTCAATGACGCGCATCGTCGTAGCAATCCAGTGCGTTACATGATTACGCGCGGCGTATCTGCAAAGATGGATTTGCAAAGAGTCATCAGCATGGTACGGAGTTACGATGTCTTTAACGAAGACAACGACCCATACGGAGAGCATGATTTTGGACAAATCAAGCACGACGGCGAGACGCTGTTTTGGAAGATAGACTACTACGACCAGCAGTTGTCCGGTTGGTGCGATCCGCTCAGTCCGGATTGTCACCGAGTCTTAACGGTGATGTTAGCCGAGGAATACTAGCCTCGGCTTTTTTAGTCCTGGGTGTGACTTAAAACCGCCCGATAAAGTTTAATCCCAAAGGAGCAAAGACATGTACATCACAATAAGCGAAGCAGCACGTCAGAAAATTGAGGACAGTCGAGAAAGCTGGGCAGCGGTAGCCAAGAAGTTCGGCTGGTACTTTGAACCATTCTATATTCAAGTATGGATTGACGAGTTCGGTGAAGTTGTTGATACCGTTGGCCATAAAGGTATGCAGGACTCACGCGGCGATATTCTCATATCTGATGAGCTTGATGATGGCGTAGAATAGCCATCGTATCAGTCCTGAGCAAGACGATAAAAGGCTCTACAAGTCAGATAATGATAGGAGTTCGTCGGCGTCATCAATACTTGTCCAAATAGTATCACTTGCGGCTGCACCTTTGAGGGCACTCATAGTAGTTGTATATATAGTCAAGTCGTCGTCTATGTCGGCACGGTTGATCGCAGCACTGGCTGCACGTCTCGCGCGAGTTTCAGTTGTACCTTTTTCGGCCACAAGGAGTAAGCCGGGTAATTCGCTATTCGTAGTCTCCCAGCCACCCTCGTCGAAGAACTCGGCATAACTGGTAATCCGGCGATCAAGTATGTTACGCGGCAGACTATCAGGAATGACATCTAAGAAGAAGCGCTTTGGGATATTACCAAGTTTGAGCGACAGAAAGGCATCGGGTGGGCTATCAGGAAAGTAGCTAAAGCGGCTCATATCGCGGCGGAGGTATACTTTCAAATCTACGTACTGATGCTTGAGGGCGTTAGTGAGGCTATAGACATCTAAGGTGTGAGAAACAAATGCTTGGCTCAGGACTTTATCACGATAACTGGCCTTTATGGTTGCTTCGGTAATGTGGCCGTGGCCATCAAGCGCTTGGAGCGATTTTAGGCCTTTCGGCGTCAAGTAATAGGCTGCTGGCACGCCAAGTAGCTTGAGTCGTTTTTCCTGTCTCATAGCTACTAATCCATGCTTAATAAGAACGTTTAATTTCTCATACAAACTAGACCCTGCTTTAATACCTAGACTATCTGCTACTAATTGACGACTACCAAACCTGTACTTATACAGAACTTCTAATATGTCTATTTGACCTTGTTTTAATGCTGATCGTTTATCTGCCATGATACTATCTCGTGTTCACTGTCTCTGCTTCTTCTTTTCTATATATGTATATATAAGAAAGAGAGAAAAAATACAAGTATTAACAGATATAAATAAGGGTATAAATACCGCATACCGATATTCGGCATAATTTAAGAGGTAAAATAAGTAAAAAGTATTGCTTTTTATTTTAATTAGTAATACTATTTATATATAGAGATTGTACGTTAACAATTCGGCTAGTTACAGGTAAAGGAGGCGGCATGATGGAGCGTGAATTACTTGAAAAGGAGGCAATGGCAGAAGTATGCGCCTGCTGGTATTACGACTTAGCAGATACGCTTTATGAAACGTCAGACGACGACCTATTAGCTATTGTGAACCATACGCATACATGCATTACATGTGAGCGCTAAATAGTATTACATGTTAAAATAAGGGCAAATGTCCAGAAAGATAGTCAACATGCAAATACGTGTCACAGACGACCTACGCGAGCGTGCAAAGGCCGTTGCTAAGAAGCATGGACTAACGCTTAGCGAGCTCGTGTTACAACTACTTGCTCAAACGGGCGACAAACAGCTCAAAGATTTAGTGAGCAAAGAACTCAAAGAGCGACCAAAGCCAGGGCGACCCTGGGACAAATAAACTACTAGCCGAGTTGTTAGCGTGGCAATCTCCACATAAGGAGGGTACATGTCACGACCAAAGGGCAGCAAAAATCAGCAAGCAATCGCAACTCCCGACACAGTGCAATTCACCGTCGAGGAGCGTATCAAGTTTATCGCTGATTTGATTGCCGACCGTATTGCCGAAGACGAGGCCGACGGCTTCCCTCTGCTCAAAAAAATACAGGAGGTAGACAATGCTTCAAAGCAGCAAACAGCGTAACGCTGTCCTGGCGGTTCGTGTATCGACTGTTGGGCAAGGCATTGACGGCGACTCGCCTGAGGCTCAGATCGAACAAGGTAAGCGCTACGCTCCTACACATGGCATCAATATCACTAAAATTCTGACTTATCTTGAGTCGGCGGCCGGTGATAATCAGCCAATGCAGCATGTGATTGATTATGCTATCGACCCGAAAAACGATATTGACGTTATCCTTGTCAAATCCATTGACCGTTTTACCCGTGCTGGTGCGATGGTGTACGAGCAGCTCAAAAAGCAGCTTGAACCGCGTGGCGTCCATCTTGAAGACATGTATGGCGTGATTAGTAATGCAAAGATCAACACGCTAGAGCATCTCGGTATGGAGTATAAGTGGAGCGTTACCACGCCGTCACGCAAAACAGAGTTACTTGAGGCTGAACGTGCCAAAGACGAAGTACGCGATATTCTAACGCGCATGATTGGCTCGGAAATCCGCTACACACAGATCGGCTACTGGTCGCGTGCGGCGCTGTACGGCTATGAAACGAGCAAACTTGAAACCGTGAACGGTAAACGAGCTATTCTTGTGCCGCAAACCGACCAAGCGCCTATTATTCGCAAGATGTACGATATGCGAGCCTCTGGCGTCTACAGCGACGACCAAATAGCTGACGAAATGAACCGACTCGGCTTTCAAACTCCTATTAAGGTAATTCGTGATAAGTTAGACCGGACTAAGATCGTGAGACGCTCCGGCGGCAAGAAAATGACCGGCAAGCTGCTGCGTGTCTATGTCGCAAAGACTATCTATGCAGGCGTGAACACGGAGAAATGGACTGGCGATAAGCCGGTGCTATGCAAGTTTGACGGCCTCGTATCCATCGAACTATGGAATAAAGCCAATCGCGGCAAGATTAGTATTGCGCTCAATCCTGACGATCCAGACCACCCGAATGTTACCCGTGCGCCAAAGCAAGAGAAATTTGCAAAGAAGAACGTATATAACGAGGAGTTCCCGTATCGCAAAGTAGTGCTATGCCCTGAGTGTAGCAATCCGTTGCTTGGGAGTGCTTCTCGCGGTAAATCGGGCAAATACTACCCTGCATATCACTGTAGTCACCACGGTCACTATTTCCGTGTTCCTAAAGGCGAGTTCGATGACAAGATAAATCAGTTCATCGAGCGTGTTATCGTCGATCCTGCGCGTTTTGACGAGGTTCTAAAGGCCGTACAGACTGTGTGGGAGCAGCGCCAAGTTCGTGTGCAGGACGAGGGCGAACTTCGCGATAAGAAGCGCGAGGAGCTTGAGGCTCAGATGCGCGTTATCGTGGACAAAATGAGACTTGTTTCATCACCGACGGCAATTAAGTACGTGGAGGAGGACTTAACCAAAATAGAGCAGCAAATTAACGATTTAGACGCTCGTAAAGGCGAGCTAGAAACGCAAGGAGGCGTCGATATGCCAACAATCTTGAAATATATTGAATACTTTGTGGAACACCTCAAAGAATTGCTCATTGACCACTGTAATCCGATACTTCGAGCACGTTATTTTGGGGTATTATTCGACAAAATGCCAAGCTATGCAGAAATAGATTGTGGAACACCAGAAAATGAAAAAGTTCCAGAGGTCAACGAGCTTTTCAAGCTTGTATTGTCTGGAACGTCTTCATTGGTGCACTGAAGAGGACTTGAACCTCCACGGCCGCAATGGCCACTAGCCCCTCAAGCTAGCGCGTCTACCAATTCCGCCACCAGTGCAAGTAGGTAAACTATAATTTTAGGTCTTATTGGACCGCCACTCTAGCGCGAGCGCGTCTACGATAACTTACGTATCACTCGAGCCGCCACCAGTGCAAGTAGACTTATCAAATATACCAGAGTTTACCCCTGTTTGCAACCATGTTATACTGATGTGGATGGCGCGTTGGCCGAGAAGTTAGGCACAGCTCTGCAAAAGCTGCTAGACGGGG
>CAZLLY010000036.1:0-6434 GCA_964560755.1 uncultured Candidatus Saccharibacteria bacterium
TCACAAAATGACATAGTTTCCACTCTTAATTCTGTAATTCTCCATTCACAATTCTTTTCCCTAGGGGGAAGATCCTTCGGTTATTCCCCAGGATAACAATGCGGGAAGAAAGCGTAGGATACTCATTTCAGCGCATTTAGCTTATACTTATATGCATAGAGTGGGCATATGATACAACATTATTATCCAAAACAAATCAATAGTGGCGACGAGTCTGGCGCTCTTTGGGTGTACGTCGAAAACCCATCCAAGGCCGAGCAACACAAGATCGTCGAGGAGTACGGGGTCCTCAAACATTTTATACACGACGCACTTGATGCATACGAAATCCCTCGGGTTGAGTCCCATGACGACTCTACCTACATATTTACGCGGTTTGCCTACCAGTCTGAAGGCGGAAATGTAAACACCGCTCCGATACTGTTTGTACTACGTGCTAACCAGCTCATTACGGTTTGCAAGGCACCACTCCCAGAGTTATCAAGCCTGATAGAAACCGGCGAACATGCCCTCACGGGCAATTTTGACCCGGCGCTTCTCATTCTGAACATATTGCTCGAGATAGACTCGCAGTACGACCTGATCATTAACGCAAATGCACACAGAATACACCGTCTACGGAGCAGACTTGGCAAACGAGATATCGGCGTTAATGATTTTATCGGTTTCGTCACGCTCGAGGACGACCTAAACGACTTTCTGAACTCATTAGAGCCAACCAATGCTACGCTGCGCCATCTGGTGTCTAACCATGAAGCACGTAGCTTTACTCCGCATACAGCACTCGTTAATACGGTCATCCTAAACAACGAGCAATCTATCCAGGCATGCAATGCAAACCTGAAGTCACTTGCCGCAATCAGGCGCACCTACTCACTTATCGCCTCACACAACCTAGACCGAACCATCAAAATTCTGACGACTGTATCAGTGCTAATATCGATACCGACGATGTTTTTCAGTATGTATGGCATGAACGTCGAGCTGCCCGGCCAGAAGGCATTCTGGGCCTTTACGGTGGTTTTTATCGTCAGTTTAACGGTGTCTTGGACAGCATATCTTGTTGGCCGTAAAAAACACATCTTTTAGCCGCATACTCTACCGTCTTTTGAGAGAAATGATCATGGCCGTAACCCAACCGATGCCCATATACACCAGCATGGCAAACAGCGTCCCCAGCTCAAGATGGTAATTCGTAAAGTTTGCATTGTACTTAAAGATTCCCATAAATGGGACAACTAGTGGGTAGCTGATGGTATATATTAAGTTGATGAAACCGTTATCTGGGCTCGCACCCACCAGCCGAAGCACAAACCTGAGCATGAGTAGGACGGTAATGAGGCCGACAGCTAACCAGACAGTCTGCACTGCAGTGCTCATCCCTAGACCCTTGTTCCCTGCGCTTTTTTGCGTGTCTGAGACAGTTTTATCCACCATGTTATCTGAATACTGTTGCATCTCGGGCATACGAGCCTCCTTTTTAGCCTTCGGCAGCATTGTATCAGAACCCACCAAAAAATCTGTAATATCCCATACCTATTTCCCCACGTGGTGGTCACAGGCTCGGGTACTTTCGACCTTGCTATTTTGTCGAAAAATTCATCAAGTGGTTTAGGCTTTCTAGATCATTTGCCAGAAAATCTGCGCCCGCCGTCAAGAGCTCGTGACTCGTACCAAACCCGTGAAGGACACCTATTTTCAGCCCAACTTTTGCTCGCGCACCCGCGATCATGTCAAATGCATGGTCGCCGACTACGATAGCATCCGCTGGTGACACATTAACTCGTCTCAGTAGCTCTAAAATGGCGTCGGGGGCTGGTTTATGCGCAAGGCCGTCATCTGCCGTAATGATCGCATCAAACATACCGCTCACATCGGGCATCTTGGCTGCCGCAAAATTACGCTCGATCATCATATGTTTTCCAGAGGTAAATAGACATAATTTAACACCATTCGTACGCCACGTGCGCAAGATCTGCTCTGTATGCGGGTATGGTTCGATAAGCTTGACTAACGCATTTTGGACTTCGTCATGCTCTTCGGCCAGCTGTTCAACCGTCACCGATACGTCGTGTCCTGCAATAATCTGTTCGTACGTTTGTGGTACAGGCTTACCTAGGCGCTGCCGTATGTAATGATCTGTTGCGAGATGTTCCAGGTTATGATGCTTGAGCACCGTTTTATATCCTTGCAGGATAAGCTGCCTGGTGTCTAGTAATGTACCGTCAGAGTCAAAAACTATCGCCCTAATTGTGTCGCTCATCGCATTATCATATCCGTTTCCTTCGTTTGGATCAACAAACTCATTAGATTTTTCATAGTTATCAAGCAGCTCGAGTATCTCATTTGTCGTGCTCGCTATCATTAAAGCACCGCGAAGTGAAACCGCGCCGTCAAACCCCTGAATGTACGTTTTGCAGAATTTGTTGAGCGTGTGGATAGGCCGTTCGCCGTGCTGCCACGTCTCGGCAAAAAGCTCAACATGCCGTCGAAATAGTGCGAGTCGCTCGGCCGGCGTCACCGTCTCCCAATACCGCTGCGTCAAGGACGGACCCTGACGCAAAGGGGCAAAAACATAGGGGTCGTGGAATATTCCGCGGCCGATCATGATGCCATCGAGCTTGTGCTGTTTGGCGAGCATCTCTCCCTGTTCACGGCTCATCACGTCGCCGTTCCCGACGATGAGCGTCGTCTTGCCCATCGCATCTCGTCTCTCGGCCACTTCGCCGATCAAACTCCAGTCGGCGGGTACTTTGCTCATCTGTTTACGAGTACGCCCGTGCACGACCAACATGTCGAGGTCGTGCGATAGCAGATGGTCGAACCATTCCATATCAACCGCACTAAAACCAACCCGCGTTTTGACACTCACGGATAGTTTGCCGTTTACACCAGTTTTGACCGCTTCTATCATCGCCGAGGCACGTTCCCAGTTTTCACGTTTTATCAGCGCCGAGCAAGTTCCACCCTGGACTTCGCTTTTCGCCGGGCAACCCATGTTTATATCTATCCCAGCAAAATTAACGCCCTCGGGCAAGCCGAGCTCGCGGGCGAGTGTCCCATCGGCCGCCTGTTCGGCAACGGCCCGAAAATTATCGGGGTCACGCCCCCATATCTGCAGCACTACCTTCCCTTCTGTGGGAACGAAACGGAGCTTTTTGAGCAACTGTGGCCGTCCAACACTCATCAGCCCATCAACATTCACAAACTCGGTAAAAAACAAATCAGGAGCAGCACAGGACGCAACCATCTGCCGAAACACCGTGTCGGTCACATCGTCCATCGGCGCCAACACAAAAAACGGCCGCGGCAAAGTATCATAAAAACTCATAGCCTACCTATTGTACCCTGTTATCGTTTACCGTAAAAACCAAAGCTAGCGCCAATTACCCTTGCTCGTTTCTTAAGAAAGCTTCATTCTGTGCATGAGATTCGTTTTCTAGCTTTTCACGCTCACTCTGAAGTGAATTTTTCCGAAGCTTGAAAAGCATTCTTTTGTTGTCTGCATAACCGAATGCAAGAGCACTCATATCCTGCCAATACCCCACCCTATCCCGCGATGCGCGATTTGTAAGCCGATACGTCATAGCATCCATGGCTAGTTTTACGGTCGAGCCATCCCATTTTCTCCGTGACACTGCGACTTGGATAATGTTCGAGAAGCTTGTTGTCCATACCTCTGTCGCGAGCAGACGTAAATCAATTTCTTTCATTCGTGCGTAACCTGGCGAGTGTACTACCCCTTCCAACTGCAGTAATTTTTCTACCTCGCGCGTAAACTGAGCGATACGTTCATCATGTTTTTTAATTTTAGACTTGATGGTGCTTAACTGCGATCCAACGTCCTTACGACCAATACGATCAACCGATTCATCGCCTCTACGAAGCCGCGAGGTGACCGTACTCGCACCAACTGCTCGTAGCAGCATCTTCGGGTTTCGTGCAAGGTCATTGTACTCGCCACTATTCAATGCTAGGCCATCGACTACGTACCCAGCCGTGTCCCCTAGAGACTGAGAGTATAGCACGGTCTGTAGGCTAGCGACATCTACCAGACGCTCTGCAGCGTATGACGGCGCGTGGACGTCTCCGCAGTTTAGAAGGCTCGGTACGCTACCAAAAGCTCTGCGCCTATCTAAATCAATTTTTGGTGGATCAACAGGAAACAGACCCTCCTGATTTCTCATAGGTCCTGCCATGCTACTATCTCCCCTTTTGCTGCCTGTGCCCACAGCTTATTTGTGACTTCTTGAGCAGGAGAAATATGCGCACGAGTATAAACACCCCATTTGTCGTTCGTGACGTCGGAAGTACCCGACGAGGCAAATGGCCTTTCATCAGGAAATGGTGGGTCGCCTGGAACAACCATAGGCAATTGATCTTGATTCTCTGGACTGTTCCTACTGCCGTAAGTCTTTCGAGGGCTCATTTTTGTATTGTAGCACATTTAGTGCCGTTTTGTCAATGGCTGCTTACGTTTGGTGGGGTCTGTTGTTTTTAAGTAGAGGCCACTCTCCATCATTTGGTTCAGGCGGGTCGGTCTCTGACCGCCCGATCACGCCCTTAGGCTCACTATATGCCACATATGGGTCAGGCACATCCTCGGTCGACGCCATACGTGATTCTGTGTATGCTGCATTTAGCCTATATATCCGTAACATATTAAGCTCGATCGTATTCTCTAGCGCATCGATTTGTCGTTTGAGCTTCTTTTCTCTTTCGTCCCTGCTAATGCCAGGTGCTGTCCGAGCTGTAGATGGTAACCCTCGGAGCTCTACACCCCTTGAAGAGAGTTCGACCTGGGCGACACCAAGCGCGCGGACACACGCCTCAAACTCATTGCCCCACACGCCCCCGCGAGATTCAGTCAGCATATTCTTAATTATGCTGGCAGGCACATACGAGTATTCCTCAGCCTTCGACTTGCCTCTTGCGGGCCTCAAACTCATCTGTAAATCTTCAATGACCGCTTTATAATCATCATAGTCAGGGCCGCCCGGCTGTTTAAGCCTGCGCTCAACGTCTTCAAAATTCATCTCGTAGCCCTGGCCGAGCACTATAACGTCATCAGGCTGTGTGGATTTTGTATCATGTGGCTCCATGGACTTTTCGAGCAATTGCTTAAGTTTGCCGAACAATTCTTCGGCATCGCTACGTGAGTCCGGGTTCTCGGATGACTCTATCATACTCTGCTTTATGCTTTTTAACTTCCTCGTACGCAATACTCCACCAACTAGACCGCTTCCAATAAATCCTGCCGAAACTACTGTGAACATAACTGGGTTAGTCTGATATGCAACTAGCCTCATTGCGTCGTTAGCTAGTGAGAGCCCACCAAATAATGCAATACCCCCTATTACACCAATAATCTTACTTGTAATGTTGCGACGCTGCTTAGTTTCGTAAGTCGCATTAGCAACAGAAACGACGTTTGCATGAAGTATTCTCGCGGAATTTTCATCTCTCGCACTTTCGAGTACCTGCTTGCTCGTTAATAACAATTTCTTTGTATTTTTGTCAATATCGGCATTGTTTCGAATTACGAGTCCTAGCGTAGTATCAGCGGGAAAAATATACTTTTGGAACACTACTAAAGAACTTGCCTCACTTCGGACGCTAACAGTAGTACCTGAGAGCTTCTTTATAATAGGATCCTGTACCTTGAGCCCCCATCCTAGAGCGGCCTTGACGCTTGCCTGATCATTGACAAACACTTCTAGGGGCATAGGGTCTAAAGTATCACTAATAGCCAGTTCTTGGCCTGGCATTAGGATTTCACTACGTGCAGTCATCTGTGTATTTTAGCACACTTATCTGGCATTTGTCAATTATTCCCAGCGGAAGACGCGGAAAGCAATGACGTAGACGACAACTGTCCAGGCAGCCATAAGGCCGAGCTGCGGTAACAACTGCCCAAACCCATAACCTTCGTTGACGATGTACCGTATGCCATCAATAACTGGTGTCAGTGGCAGATAATTTGACACAGTTTGGACCGCCTGCGGCATGAGAAAACGGGGGAAAAACGTTCCCGATAGGAACATCATAGGAAACACGATGATATTGCTCAGCGGCGCAGCCTGACGTTCGTTTTTCGCCCATCCACCGATAGCTAGTCCAATCCCCAAAATCTCAACTATGCCAAACACAATAAAGAGCGCGAGTTCGGCGACATTGCCAACAACCCTTAGGTGGAACACGCCAAGAGCCACCGCAAACATCACCCCGATCGAGATAAGGCCGATAAAACACTGTGACAAAGCTGTCGAAGTGAAATACTGCCAAACTCGCAGCGGCGTCGTACTGAGACGACGAAGGATTCCCTGCTTTTTCAGCTCTGGAAACACATTGATCGGCCCAAAAATACCCATGCCGAGCAAGCTAAAACCAAGTAGCCCAGCAAACGTATAGTCAAACGACGTTAGTGAGTTTTT
>CAZLLY010000036.1:6444-10005 GCA_964560755.1 uncultured Candidatus Saccharibacteria bacterium
TTGATCTGTTGGCCCTTAACACTAAACGGCTCAGACGAATGCGTCAACGAGCGGTTCATATCCTGAAACACACCGCCCAAAATGGCACTCAGTGTCTGACCTGCCTGGGCGTTATTTTGCGTGTAATAGACCTGGGCCTGTCCACTTGGCAATTGTTGGCCAGCTGAGACATCACCAAAGTCTGACGGCAAAATGATGAGTGAATCTATCTGCGAGCGAGTCATTTTGGTCTCTGCCTCGTTTTTGGAGTATTGGTTTAGGTCTATTTTGAGCGATTTCTGCCCTTGCAGTGATTTGACGAATTCGTCAGCAACCGGTGATTTTGACTGGTTTATAAGCGCCACATGGAAACTTGTGCTCGAAGAGTTTCCAAAAATACCGCCAAAAACAAATAGGAAAATGAGCGGAAAAAGTATGCCGAAAAAGATAGATAGTCGGTCTCGGAAAAACCTACGGCTGCTAATCTTGGTAAATACGGCAACTGTGTAGAGCGATTTAGGTAGTTTCATAGTTAGTCCCGAAGCCCTTTCCCGGTCAGGTCAATAAAGACGTCTTCGAGATTGGCCTGTTCGACGTGCTGTTGTTTTTTAAACCCTTTTTTCAGAAGAGATTGGATTAGGTTTTTTGGCGTATCAAGCGCAACAATCTTGCCGGCGTCCATCACGGCAATACGGTCGCAGAGCATCTCGGCCTCGTCCATATAATGAGTCGTCATAATGACACTGACACCTCGACTGCGAACATCCTCGATAAGCTCCCAAAGGTTTCGACGTGCCTGCGGGTCAAGCCCAGTCGTTGGCTCGTCGAGGAAGAACACCTTGGGCCCGTGCACCAATGCCGTCGTGATACTCAGACGCTGTTTCTGACCCCCCGACAACTGCTCAACATACGCATTTGCCTTGTCGCCAAGTCCGACATCTGCGAGGAACTTTTGGGCATCGACTTTCTCGCCGTAGGCAGCCGCAAACAGCTCAATGACTTCTTTGCATTTGGTCTTGTCCTGAAAAGCTGGTGACTGTGGCTGGACGCCTATAAGTCGTTTGATGGTAAATGGCTCTTTTTGCACATCTATCCCGTCGACATACGCGTTTCCGCCGTCTATTGACCGAAGGGTTTCGAGCATTTCTAGCGTAGTTGTTTTGCCCGCTCCGTTGGGGCCCAGTATGCCAAATATTTCCCCAGGCTGTACTTCAAAACTGATGCCGTCGACGGCAGGTTTCCCGTCGTAGATCTTTCGCAGATCTTTGACAATAACGATTGGTTTGGTTTGTTTCATGGGTAGTAGTATAGGTTATGCACGGTTTGTTTGACAGTCGAAAATGTGACAGTTCTCAGATAGTCAAAAATATATCCCGTTATAAAGACCGATTGAAAAGTTCCGTTTACGTACTGGTGTTTTTTCAGTGTATTTTCATGGCAGCAAACACAAATAGTTTATAGAAATCATATGCGATGCAGTAAAACTCTCCTCTGTTATTTTGTCATCCCAGGTGAAAATACCAAAAACGCTCAGCTTGTTCCGAGCGTTTTCGTGTTTGGGGACACTACTTCAATTACTGAGTGGTTTTATTAGTAGTGGTCGTAGTGTTTGTTGTGTTCGTAGTCGACTGTGTTGGAACGTTGGTTGCAGGTGTTTGTGTCTGCGTGGCAGTTGTATTACAGTTTTCACCCTTTGTGTTCTGCTTTTTGAATTCTGCAATGCTCTTTGCAACTTTACCGTTACTGTTTAGGTTTTCCCAGAAAGTAACTTGGTCTCGGCTAATAACCATTTGGTCTTCTGGGTAGTGGATTTGCTGACAACCGAGCTTGACGAGCGTGTAGTCTGAGCTAGCCTGGCCTGCTGTAGTTGTCGCCTGGGTCAGGTAGTACACTTCTGTCAGGTCAACAAAACGACTATTCAGAGCTTGAACCTTACCAAAGTAAACCTGCCCGTTATTAAGGAAGACTGCCTGGTATTTGCTAGTTTGCACATATTTGCTTTCGCTGGCTGGTTTTACGCCAATGAGCACAAAGGCCGTTCCGAGCACGAGAAGTAATGCTCCGACCAAGACTACTAGGTTTAACACGCTAAGCCACGAATGCAAGCCAGGTTTTTTGTTGTCTTTTTTGCCCACAGGTACGCCCGTATTCGCAACTTGCGCTACAGGGGCTTCAGCACGGTTAACTGATTGTACGGTTTGTCGAAAATCCATCTTATTTCACCACCTTTTAGATGCTATTAGTATCAAGCATAAGTGTAATACAAACCATGGCCCCTGCACAAGTATTTTGATGGGGATATTTTATCACTTGGGGCGAAAGGTGTTGACAAACGAAACACCAAAGGGGTATGTTAGGGGTACCAACTAATGGAGGGAGTCCAATAATGGCATACAAGCATACGAACTCAAAAGGTGTAACATACTACCTTAACTCAAAGAAAGTCACACTTCGTGGTGGCAAAGAACAGACTATTTACTACTTTAGTAAGGACGAGCGCCCAGAGGCATCTGACCTTCCAAGTGGTTTTATCGTTAACGAAAACCCACGCAACGGCTTTTTGACCGTCAAGCGCGGCTAGTCTTTAGAACGATCAATCTGACGCCCAGGAGCAATCTTGGGCGTCTTATTTTATTTCGGCTTTATTCGTCTAGTGATGATTCCACCACAGCGTCCACCCCTATAACCTAGCCCGCTACCTGTCTAGTACATTTCCCTGCTATAATCATAACCAAGATGGATAAAAAGAGACTACAGCGCATATGGAGATACGTACACCGTATCCACCCTTGGTATTTTTTGGCACTTACCATTGTTTTTGGGACGATAAGCCTATTTGCGCTGCGGAACAATAATCTCCAAATGATGCGCCTACGAGATGCAGTGTTTGCCGCCGACCAATCGGGCGACACGGCACAGCTCGAGAACGCACTATATAGCCTACGAGTTCATATATACAACCACATGAATACAAGTCTGACATCTGGCAATAACGCCGTGTATCCGCCAATCCAGCTGAAATACTCATACGAACGAGCGCAGGCCGCTCAACAGGCGCAACTCGGGCAGAACAACGCAGGGTTATATCACGAGGCCCAACAGTCCTGTACCGCACAGCTGCCCAATGCAACGGGGGCAGAATCTATATCTTGTATCGAAAATTATGTCAGTTCACGCGGGGTACAGCTAGGGAATATCCCCGACGGGCTATACAAATTCGACTTTACTTCGGCAAAATGGTCCCCTGACCTGGCAGGCTGGAGTTTGGTGGTTGCCATTTTGAGCGGTGTAGTGTTTATTTTTAGCTCAACCTATCGAGCTTGGAGCAAACGAAACCTCTAGCCGGTGCTTTACAGGTGTACTCCGGGTTCTTCTTATCGGTTTACCATAAGGCTGTAGCGGCGTTTTTTCCGGAAGTACACAGCCCATCCGATAGCGATTAATGCCACACAGCCTAACGTACCCGAGGCGAATTTGACCCCCGTATTGACCAACTCTTTTAGCGATGTTTGGGTAGATGCAACTGGCGACGCAGTTATTTGTAGGGTTTTTGTTTCGGTCGAGACATTGCCCGCCAGACTC
>CAZLLY010000036.1:10015-11372 GCA_964560755.1 uncultured Candidatus Saccharibacteria bacterium
GAGGACGAGCCCAGGTTTAATGCTGCCTGCAGACAATGTCCAGGTACCATCACCGTTGTTTATCGCCGAGTATGTTGCACCGTTTATCTCTATTTCCACTTTGGCCGTTGGGTCAGAAACTGTGCCGTTTAACTCGGGGGAGACGGTGTCTTTGGCGCTCGTCGTCACCAGTGTTGCAGTTGGAGTCGTAAAGTCAACGACGAGACCGCCGAGGAAATTCTTCTGGAACGAGTTATAGCTGAGATCAGTACCTAGAAAATAGACGTCATACGTGCCTTGTGTCAGTGGAGTAAAGTCAAGTGGAGAGTTCGGATCATCGAGAGCGGTGATCACGCCTTGAAGCGCAACATCTAAGTCCGTTTTAATCTGATCGTACTGCTGCTGGAACCAGTCCTGACACTCGGTTTCATTTGTTATCGTTACCAATGGCCACATGCCATATATTGAGTAATCATTGATACGTTGCCATATCGTCATATCTGAACATGTCCCCTTCAGAGCGGCAAGCGAATTTATGGATACAGTGTCGGCAACGAGATCACTGAGGTACCACTGCGCAAAACTCTGCTCCCAAGATATTTGTTGGTTGACGGCCCCCGTATTGTACTGTGTGGTCAAGCGAGTAATGTAATCAGTTTTGTTCGTAATAATTTTAAACGAGCTTGTTAGACTATCATACGTCAGTGCCCGTTGTTTTTGGTAGCCCGGATCGCCGTAGTTGAGGGTGATGTTAAGAGGGGTTCCCTTTGGCAGAACGTAGGCAGTGTAGATAGAACCAACATCTCCTGCCGTCCCCGTCAGCGTCGGTGTTGCATTGTTAGTGAATGTTGTCGTGTAGCTGATTTTTGGAAGGGCCACTTTGACCGCCCCAGGATATGTTTTCGTCATCGAAATCCCTGTGGTTGGGTCGGTGATGGTGAGCACAACATCGTAGCTTCCTTCGGGGAGATTGGTCGCTAAATGCCCCATAGCACTCCAGTTATTGTCCAACAGGCTGTAAACGCTATTCCACTGGGGAATGGGCTCTTGCCAAAGAAATGGCTGTCCACCGACGGTTATTTGGACAGTCAGACCGATTTTCTGAGGGTTGTCAACCCATTGATCCGTCATGGGGTCGTATGACGGTTCGTTGCTGTATACACTAGTTGGTATATTTGTCCCCGTCCATGATGCACCCAGCCAAAAGTCACCCATCGTTGTACCAACAGACCGCTGTAGCATATCTTGGCAATTGTTAAACTGCATAGCGCTATCGACACTAAACTCACTCGTGTTGCCACTTGGGTCGGTGGCGGTCGCCGATGGATGGGTTAAGCCGCTTGGTTGTGCCAGGGTGGCATTCCCCTCTGCGTTTGTT
>CAZLLY010000037.1:0-7826 GCA_964560755.1 uncultured Candidatus Saccharibacteria bacterium
AGTGGTAAAGCTGCTGGTGGTTTGCCAAGCGCCTACGGTACCATCGTTATTGAGCGGTGCGTATTCGACACTATTCAAAGGCGTCTCGCCACTGGTACGTCCACCCAGTACGTACAGGTAGCCATTATATGCTACGGTCTGCGCTTCGCTACGCGCGGTGGCTAGCGTGTCGGTAGAATCTACAGTCCAGTTGCCAATCCCGCCATTACCACCGTTATTTATCAGGGAAATCTGAACGTTGTTGTAGTAGGTGCTGCCATTATGGCCCCCGGTGACATATATATTGCCTTTTGCGGCCGCCATGCCAATGCCGTAGCGGGCGGTGGCGAGGGTTGTACCGGTGAGGGTTGACCAGCCGCCCACCGTGCCATCGGTGTTGATGGGTGCGTACTGTGTATCGCTGTAGTAGGTTGTGTTGGTACGCCCACCAGCTATGTACAGGTGGTTATTGACCGCTGCAAAGCCAAAATCACCGCGGGCGGTGGCAAAGGTGCCGGTACTGGCAAAGTTGCCAGACAGATTATTCGAGCTATCAAACCCGGTATAGTACACGGTGTTGCTGGTAGTGGTGCAGCTGGTAGCGCCCGCCGTACACCCGCCGGCGAGGTAGAGCTTGCCGCCATACACCAGGGTTTTCATATAGGCCATAGCGGTCGGTAGGCTTACGGCTTCCGTTGTCCAGGCGCCCGATAAATTACCATTGCTGGTATTGATGGGATGGCTATATACTACATTACTAAAGGTGCCGTTGTTCAGCCCGCCCATGGCATAAATAGTATTATTGTATACCACGGCGCTTAAGCCGTAGCGGGCTGCCGGCAATGAGTTGATATTAGTATTTGTCCAGCCACTAATCGTGCCGCCGCTGGCGATAGTGCCCCTGTAGACCGTACTTACGGCACCCGAAGAGTTGCAGCCGGTATAGGTATTCGAGCAGCCGCCCATCACATACATGTATCCGTTGGCAGCCACAGCAGCAAAGTAGGTGCGGTTGGTGGTAAAGGTGCCGGTGGTTTGCCAGGCGCCTATTGTCCCATCGGCGTTTATGGGGGCATAGTACACGGTGGTTGTGGGTGTGTTGCCATTATCGCCGCCCATAACATAGATATAGCTATTGTAGACGACCGTTTGGCTGCCGCGGCGAGTGGCGGCAAAGGTGTTGCCGCTGGTAGCGAAAGGCGTGGTGGTGCCGGCATCGCTGATTTTGGCGTATTGCACATCCCCGTAGTGCGGAGCGCTTGAGCCATGTTCGCCCCCGCCTATAATGTAGAGATATTGATTATAGACTAATAATGATCCAGTAATGCGGGCTGTAGAAAACGAGGTAGTTGCGTGCCAAGATCCGATACTGCCGTCTGCGTTAACCGCTGCGTAATATACAGTGTTTAGGTAGCCGCCAGTATATCCGCCCGCAATGTATACATAACCATTACTAAATGTGACACCATTTAGGGCTGGCGAGTTTTGCATGGGCAGGCTTCCTTCCGTTATCCAGCTACCTAAGGTACCGTCCGACTTTATAGGCGCCCTTAGCACTTGGTTGAATATTGTTCCAGAAGTATTGTTACCACCAATAGCGTATAGATAGCCATTGTAGGCGAATGTTCCCATATTTGAGCGACCCGATGGTAGTGGAGTTGTCGTATTCCACGCGCCTAAGCTGCCGTCACTATTGATCGGTGCATACTGAATATCGTCACGGATGCTACCATACCAGTTATACTCGCCGCCCATAATGTAGACATAATTACCGTAAATGACGGCGCCCGCGGCTCCACGATCACCAGTGAATGAACTCGCCGAAGCCCACGCGCCTAAGCTGCCGTCACTATTGATCGGTGCATAACGAACGCTTGTATAGAAAGTACCAGACCCATTAGTGCCGCCAAGTATGTACATGTAGCCGTTGTGGGCGATAGCTGCCATTGCGGTACGTACTTCGGGCAATGAAGTCGTTGTAGTCCAGTTGCCAATTGTACCGTTGCTGTTAATGGGGGCATACGCGCTGTTGGATTGGGTGGAGTTGTCAAAGCCGCCAATAACGTATGCGTAGCCGTTGTACTGCGTGCCTCCAAAGTGGCTCCGAGCACTAAGTGCGGAAGTAAAGGGTGTAGACGTCGACCAGCTACCTACCGATCCGCCAGTAAGAGCACTGCGCTTTATCTGGTCGGCACTTGTAAAGTCAATCATGCCATCGCCACTTCCGCTAGAAAAATCCGAACTACTCGTGACGATCACACTTGGGTCAACCGATGCGGGGTACTGCACCGTGTCCATGTCGCGTGCGATAACGGTAAGGACGCCATCGGCCAGGCTAAATCGAGCAGTTGCCTGCACTTTCTTATCACCAGATTGGGCAATAACTGGCGCTGGGATGGCAAATAAAAGATGGTTTTTTTCGGCGCTCTCACGGGCACTCTTCAGCTTTTCGGCATCCATCGTACTCGAGCTATTGACGTTACCAAGCAGTACGGGGTTTATTGAGAATATACCTACTGAGCCGTCGGGTAGGACCCGCGCCGTAAGGCTATCCGGCAAGTCCAGCTTGTATGAGAAAGCAACTTCTTTACCAATGAATTTTGGCAGAATAATATCTTCTTTCATGCCGTTATTTTTTGGGGTATAAATCAGCTGACCACCATCTGCCATAGGATACACAATCCTATTGTCTTTTGTGGCTTTGCCTCCATGAATCTTAAACTGCGGGGTCATCTTGAATGATAGGCCGGTTTGCGAATCATAAAAGGTCACGCCTTTTTTAGGATCAGTTGGGAAGTTGATGGCGTAGAGGCTTTCGTCCGTCTTGCCACCACCACCAATTTGTGCCTTAAGGGCGGGTGGAATATTTTCGGAGGGGTCGGTACTTTTCCCTGGCATATCAGTAATAGCCGCTTTGTTAAATTGCCACTGCGAGTTTTGCCGGTCATAGGTCAGTTTGCTAGCAAGGTTTGGATTGGATTTACCGACTAGTTTCAACGTTGCGTCATCGAGCATATGGCGATGAGACTCTATAATGTATTGCACGGTGGGGATAATGGCCGCAAGGAGCAATACTACAGCAGCACCAGCGCATACGATACGCTGCCGCATAGTTAGAGTATGCACACGACGAACAAACCATTGCTGTCGTCTGCGCATCCACTGAATTGTTTGTTTTATCACCTTGCCCATATTACTTATTACTCAGATAGTTTAGCACAATATTACCGACGTCTACCTGGGCACTGTTCTTTGACGACATACGTAAGCGGATGGTGAGGTAGTCGCCAGGGGTGTAGGTGCCAGCACTAAGGCAGGTTGGATTGTTTGTTATCCAGCTATTAGTGCTGCCCATGGTGAGGCTGGTAAAGTTACAGCGCACGGTGCCAGACGAGTCGCGCAGCTCGATAGTCATGACGCCATCGGTAGTATGGCTCGTGCGACTAGTGATAGTCAGCGGGTTTGATGCTGCCCAGGCACTGAAATCTTGCGGGATTGGCACTTGGGTCACGATGTCATATGTCTGCGATGTGGCTGGACTAGCCGACCAGCGGTAGAAGTTCATACGGTTGGTGAGGTCAAGGCTGGATACCATCGTACCGCTATTGGCGCCTGTTGCGCCATTATCGAGCACTGCACCGGCGTATTCGGCTGCCAGGCGGATTTGCTTGGTGCCGCGAGCGTTACCGGCGAAGCTAATGCCGCTTGACGACAGCGTGATGGTATCGCTGCCGTTACCGATGACCACTTGCATGTTGGTAGTGTCAGCAGTCAGGAGTGCGGTTGATGAGGCATTTTGCACCTGGAAGGCGGTTGTGCTGTTGTTGCCGCTGGTAGACTTGACGAGCGCGCGGCCGTTGACGGTGGTGAGGATATTGCCGCTCGTTGTTCCCATGTTAATGGCAGTAGCAGTCGTGGTGCCGATATTGAGCGTTGTGGCGGTCGTGGTATCGAGCGCGCCAGCCACAAGGACGGTGTTGCTCGTAGTATTAACAGTCAGCGCGCTAGTACCAGCGGCATTTTGCACCTGGAATGCCGTCGTGTTGTCTGTGCCGCTTCGTACGATTGCGCCACCAGCCGACTTATTGATGAGCTTACCATTATGGTCTAGCTGGCTAGAGTAGATGGTACTAGTGCTGTTATCTGATATCGCTATACCCCCTAGAGAGTTATTGGAGAGCATAGTACTGGTATCGTCATTATTTATGTAGATAGACCAGCTAGTTATGGTACTTGCAATCGCGTTACCAACTACGGTAGAACGCGTACCGCCTCTTAAGTGCATACCTGTTGGTGTTGTACCGCCTATCGTGTTGTTGCTAAATACACTATCTGTTGCATATCTGCCTCGGATACCATAACTTGTACTATCAACCACAGTATTGCCTGTCACAACCATACTAGAGCCTCCAACCGTAATACCATCCTCATTAGAATACGCTTGGTTAGATTGGATCATGGTGTTGTCGCCAGTACCGATGAAGATGCCCGTAGTGCGGAAGTTGCTAACAGTAACATTATTGACAGTTCCCCAGCTTATCGTTGAGGCATTAATGCCATATTGAAAACCGTTAGTATTAAGAGATTTACGACCATCAAGCTTTAGGTTGCGAATAGTAGCGCCTGTAGTGTTGCTGATGTCGATTGCACTTATAGTGACCTCTGTATTGCCAAAATTACCTAGCTGTACTAGGCTGGCGGTACCGCTACCAGCAAGTATTACATTGCTTGGCATCGTAATACTAGCATCCACAGTGTAGGTACCGGGCATAAGGTATACGGTGCCACCGCCTGCGGCTGAAACTGCCGATAGTGCTTGATTGATCTGTATCTGGTCTCCATCAAGCGCGCCTATGCCGCTACCCGAGCTATCTTCACCATCAGCTACATAATCGGCGGCGTCTTTGGTGGATTGGCTAGAGTCGCTGGCGGCGACGATTTTGGTGGCGGATGAGCTATCGCTCTTCCACTTGCCGTTTGCATATACTAGGAGCTGTTTGGTAGCAGTATCATAGTACAATGTACCCTCGCTTGGGCTGGCCGGGCGGCTGGCGGTGTTGCCCCCGGCGAGTGTCAGGCTCTTACCAGCTGCGACTGTTACATCATCTGCCATGGTAATGCTAGTGGCGTTCGTGCCACCAAGCGTAAGCGTGCCCGCGCTGGCGGTATCGAGATTACCCGCTTGCAGGCTAGTGGCGGTACCCGTGCCAACGATGTTAAAATCGGCAGTTTGCGGAGAGGTGCCATTTTGTATAAATCCATCTGCGGTGCGACCGCCCAGTTGCGCTGAGTTGATAGCAAACGGCACCGATGTAATTCGCTTCATCGGCGTCATTTCACCATCTGGGCTACAAGAGGCAAAGGTAGTACAGCTTGGGCTGTTGCCTGCAATATTCATGCTGAGGTATAACGTGTCATCATTCCAGTTTACTAAGCTAGCAAAGGCAGTTTTAGAGCCTAGGTTTACCGAGAAGTAGCCGTTTTTCACATTTACCCCGGCGTTGGCGTTGTTGTTGGTGTAGGCTTCTGACCATTTCTCAGTTCCGCCGCCAGAGGCAGTGCCGCCCTCGTAAATTTTAAACTGCATGTTGTAGTAGCCATCTGGCACTACACCGCCAGCCGAGGTAAGCAACCGCCCCTGGAAACTAAGTGTTTGGTTAATGCCTGGCGCCGCATACGTGGCACTACTCAAGAATAGCGTTGTAATAAATGCAACGCATACAGCAATCAGCCCTGCTATCCGCAGTGCACTCTTGCATTTAAGAATAGTGGATTGGTGGTACCACACAGTCATTTTTTTGTAGTTTTTCTTTTATTTTTCTCTGTTATTTTAAGAAAAATATTTGTTTCACTATGACGTGTGGTGGGTCATCAAAGCTTGTGCTTATAGTACCAAAAGCACCATGTTTTGACAACTATTTCACCATATTTTTGTGTGCTTTTTGTCACGCTTTTCGCGTGTTGTGACGCTTGTGCTAAGCATGGTATAATTACCTCATGAATATAAGGGGTGTTACTGCTACAGCTATTGCTATTTGCCTGGCATTGGCTACGAGCTTGCCTGCAGCGGCTGAAACGTACGGCGGTGGGAGCGTGCAAGGGTATGCCGCCGAAACACCGCTTGATACCGGCACGATTGTGCAGCTGACAGGCAAGGGATCAAATACAGTCAAAATAGCTACCCAATCTGAGCTGCAGAATATGTTTGGCGTAACGGTTGATGCCAGCCAGCAGCCGCTCACGGTATCGAACGATGATGCAAAAAACGAAGTGTTTGTAGCGGTATCGGGTACCTATAATGTTCTTGTTAGCACCCAGGGGGGCGATATAAAATCGGGCGACTATGTCACGCTATCGTCGCTTAATGGTATTGCTATGAAGGCTAGTACCGAGCAGAAGACCGTATTTGGCCGTGCTAACCGCGATTTTGACGGCAAGGGCGCAAAGCTGGGCGCTGCTAGCCTCAAGGACGATGCCGGCGGTACGAAAACGGTAACCCTAGGGGTAGTACCAGTAACAATAGATATCCGGCGCAATCCTAATGATAAAAGCACTAAGGCGAACGTGCCTGAATTTTTGGAGCGTATAGGCGAAGCAGTTGCCGAAAAAGAAGTCAGCCCAGTTCGCATTTACCTAAGTATGGGTATCACTGTAGTGAGTATCATCGCAGCAATTGCTATGTTGTATGCCGGCATCCGCAACGGTGTGATATCAATTGGCCGCAACCCAATGTCTAAAAAGTCGATATTCAGGGCACTTCTTGAAGTGGTGCTTACCAGTATGCTCATTTTGGTAATTGGCTTATTTGCGGTATATTTACTATTAAGGTTATGATTAGAAAAACAAGGGCGGGCTACTAGGCGTGGGATTATTTCATCACAAGCAATCTAAAAAAGATTCGGGTGCGGACGGCGAAAACCAGGATCAGTTTTTTGATGAATATTTTCGTGAGGAGCTGCGCAATCGCGGCCGCTGGTATTTTGAAAAGGTCATCACCGAAAACGGCGATCTGTTCAAACAAGATCTTGACGCTACTATTACTGAAGTAAAAGCCGAATTAGACGAACATGTGACGAAACAAGTTGACGCGACCATCGGGCAGATTGACCAGTACCTAAAGGCACATGTAACGCGCAAGCTAGATGAGCAGTTTGCTAACTATAACGATGCCCTAAAGGCGGCACAAGATGCGGCGCTGGCGAGCGTGACCGAAAGTACGGCAAAGCTGCAAGAGCAGCATAAACAGTTGGCCGCGGCGCTGGAGCGCAGCGCAGCCGAGCAGAGCGCATTACTGCACAGCGCTTTTGATGATAACAGGGCTGAAATTGCCGCTATGAAAGATGCCCAAGGCCAGGCACTTGTAGCGCTACAGCATAGTGCTGCTGAAGTGCAGGCGCAATATCAGCAAATTAGTACTACGCTGCAGCAGCAGGTTGCTCAGCAGCAGCAAATGCTGGTGGGCGCCTTTGAAAATAATATGGCCGCCGTGGTAGAGCACTACGTATTAGGTGCGCTGGGCGAGCAATTTGACCTAAAGGCCCAGCTGCCGTCGATTATCAAACAAATGCAAGCCAATAAAGATGCGATGGTGGATGATTTAAAGCTATGAGCGAGGATGCGAATACACCTGAGCAGGGTTTGCGTTTGCCGCCCAGCGTGGTGAGCAGGGCTGATGTGGCGCGCTTGGCAACCGAGCTAGAGCGCATCGATAACGACCTGAGTACAAATAGTGTGCGCACTAAGGTGGGCGCCGGAACATTCGACGTGCCACCGATGAGTCGCCAGTTGGCGGATTTTGTGCTGGAAAATAAGCTGGATTTAGCGGCAGCAACCACACGCACCCGGCT
>CAZLLY010000037.1:7926-11189 GCA_964560755.1 uncultured Candidatus Saccharibacteria bacterium
GGCAATCCGGTGGGCGAAATCATCGGCATTGATTCGTTTATGGTGAGCGTAAAAGGCTTGCAGCCGACCAATGTGCATGCCACCGTGCGGTTTGACGACGATACGCGTGGCTATGTTCACCAGGTACTGGAAGATCACGTGGTGGTAATGAAGCTTGACCCTTCGCCGCTTCATGTCGGCTCGGTATGCGTGATAGAAAAGCCTGATATCATGACGCCGGTAGGCAAAAACTTTATCGGTCGCGTGGTAAATGTATTTGGTGAGCCGATTGACGGCAAGGGTGAGATTATCCCTGACCAAGAATGGGATGTGTTTCATAATGCGCCGGCGCTATTTGAGCGCGAGCTGCTAGATAAGCCGGTAGAAACAGGCGTGACTATACTTGACCTTGAATATTCACTGGCCCGCGGCCAGCGCATGGCAATGCTGGGCGACAGCAAGGTGGGCAAGACGGCGTTGGCGGCTTCAGTCGCTATCAACCAAAAAAATACCGACCTCACCGTAATTTACGTACTGATAGCGAAGCGCCAGCGCGACGTGTCTGACCTCGTGACGACACTCGAAAAGAACGATGCGCTGAAAAAAGCTGTCATAGTAGTGACCAATTCATTCGAATCACTGATCCTCACCTACCTGGTGCCGTATGTCGGTGCAGCGCACGGTGAGTATTTTTGGCACCAGTGCAACATGGATACGTTGGTAATCTACGATGACTTAACGGCCCACGCTCAGGCGTACCGCGAAATCTCACTGATTGCGGGGGTATCACCGGGTCGCGACAGCTATCCGGGCGATATGTTCTACACGCACTCTAGTTTATTAGAGCGCGGTGGCAAAACCGAGTCAAACCACGCCAGTCAAACCCTTATCCCGATTGTCTACGCACCAGGCGGCGACATCACAGCGTACTTGCCGACGAATATTATGTCGATTACCGATGGCCAGTGGATTCTTGACGGCCAGATATTTAAAGACACAATGCGTCCGGCGGTCAGCACAGCGCTGTCGGTAACGCGAGTGGGCGGCGTAGGGCAGAACAAGCGCCAAAAGGGATTGGCGGATAAGTTGAATTTAACGCTCGCCGGCTACCGCACCGCTGAAGAGTATGCTCACTTTGGTACCGAGCTAAGCCCACAATCGCAGGCCGATTACGATAAAGGCAAGGTGCTATTTAAACTGATGAACCAGTCAATTGGCGAGATATATAGCTTTGCCGAGCAGCAATTTTTGATGAGTATTGTGCTTGGCAGCGCGCCTGAAGAAATTATTAACATCGAGCTATTAAAGCAAAAAGTGCGTGACTACGCGCCGAAGCTGCAAGAAGACAAAGATATGAATGGCAACTTTGACGAGCTGTGCGCGGCATTAAAAGCCGAGGTAACCACGATTGACGAAGTGAAGCTTAAAGCTATCGAAAAAGCCGCCAAGGCTGAAGCCGAGAAGCAGCGCCAAGCTGAAGAGGCGGCGAAAGCGGCCGAAGCCGAAGCTGCACCTGCTGAATCTACCGAGCCGGCTAAGGAGGGTAAGTAGTATGCGTCGCCCACTGGAAATTAAGGCCGAAGAAGCTTCTGTACGTTCTGTTGTAAGTCTTACATCAGCTCTAGAGAGCCTCAGTAGTATGCAGATTGCCAAAACCAAGAATAAGGTACTGATTAGCAATCAGTTTTTCGATGAAGTCTGGAATATCTACAAGCAGATTCGTGTGGATGTGCTATTTAACTTTGGCCGCGCACCCGAAGAAAAGCCAATTGATAAAGAGCTGCTAATACTTATTACCGCTAAAGGCGGCCTGAGCGGCGATATTGACCAGCGGCTTATTCGCAAAGTGGTTGAACGCTACGATGAAACCAAGAATGATGTGTTGGTGATTGGCCATCATGGTGCACTGAAGCTCAAGCAATCGCATATCGACTACACCTACTACTTTGAGCTGCCTGAAAAGGATTACATAAACGTCGATCCGCTGATGGATATTATTCGTAAGTATGCAAAAAGTCGTATTTACTACCAAAATTACATTTCGCTCAGCCAGCAGGAAATTAAGGATGTTGACCTCAGCGAGGTGGTATCGAGCAAAGGCCGCGTGGCTGACCTCGACACAGTGGGCGACGATGTGGTGAGTGAAAAAACCTATATTTTTGAACCAAGCTCCTACCAAGTTGCAGCGTACTTAGAAAATTCTATCTTGCGCCTAACGATTTCGCAGTTTATTTACGATAGCCGCTTGGCACAGGTAGCCAGCCGCTTTAAGGCGATGTCGGCCGCAAAAGAGCGCTCCATTGATAATGCTAATACCTTGCATACTGAATACAACCGCGCCAAGCGCAACCAGGTGGACACGCGCCTTAAGGAATCACTAGCAGGACTAAAAAAGATACGAGCTGGAGGCGCAACATAATGAGCGATACAACCCAAACGGTTTACAAAAAAGGTATCGTCCGTAGCCTAAAAGGCCTGGTGATTAAAATTCAGTTTATCGAGGACATACCAAACCTCAACGAAATGCTGTATGTCGATAATGAAAAGAAATCACCACTACTGGTAAGCAGCCTAAGCGGTGGCGATACCGCAGTGTGCCTAAATATTGGCGGCGATTACAGTATCAAAAAGGGCGATACGGTAACGCGTAGCGGCCGCAGCTTGGAAATACCAGTGGGCGATGCCATGATCGGTCGTGTGTGGGATGCCATGGGCCGGCCAATCGACGGCAAGCCACAATTGCCGCAAGAGATGCTGGATACAATGCCTAAAAGGGCGATATTCGCCCCATCGTTCCAGGAAACCAGCCTGGAAAGCCGCCAAGATGACGTGCTGGAAACCGGGCTGAAGGTGCTCGACTTCTTCACGCCATTTGTGAAAGGCCGTAAAATCGGTATCGTTGGTGGTGCTGGTGTGGGCAAAACAGTCCTCACCATGGAAATCATCAACAACGTTGCCGAAGGCTCGGGTGCGATTAGTATGTTTGCCGGTATCGGTGAGCGTATCCGCGAGGGCCACGAACTGTACAAGACGCTGGGCGACAACGACCTCTTAAAAACCACCGCCATGTTCTTCGGCCAGATGAATGAAAACCCGGTGCAGCGTAGCCTGATTGGCCTCTCCGCCATTACGTTGGCCGAATATTTCCGTGATGACCAGAAAAAGGATGTGTTGCTCTTCGCTGACAACATGTACCGCTATATCCAGGCGAAAAACGAAGTATCAACGATTGTTGACCAGACCCCAGCTGAAGGTGGCTATCAGCCAACGGTATTTAGTGACGT
>CAZLLY010000038.1:0-1516 GCA_964560755.1 uncultured Candidatus Saccharibacteria bacterium
ATGACAAATACGGTCGTCACGTTCCTTTTTTGGGGGGCGGTCGGTATGGTGGTGTATGGTTTTGTGACGGCACTGTTACGTGGTATACAAACGGCAAATCTTGAAAGAGAATTAATCGGCGGTGAATACGTCCACCCGGCTAATTTCACCAAAGTCCGATTTTGGCGAGAAGAGTTTCTGCGGAGTGCCATAGCGATCATCACGTTTATTCTGTTTGTAATACTACTGGTTACTGTGGTGGCAGGAGTGTTACCAACGGTGATAGTGTATCTGCGAGCGCTGATCGTTCATCCGTCATCGAGCCAGATAGTGCCGCTAGCAACCTCGACGCTACTACTGTTGCTGGGGAACTATTTGACGCTTTTTTCCTGGAGATTATGGCGTTGCCACAAGATTTTGCTCGAGGAACTGTAGCCTGCCCTGGCTCAGAAGGACACTATGCACAAGAAGTTAAAAATCTACACTCCGACCGGACTCCAATATGCTGTGTTACCGATTTTGTCGATAGTGCTACTCGCCTCGACACACTTTAGGCTACTGCAGGAGTACGTGTTCAGCGGAACGGTAGAAGAAGCCGCAGCAGACTACGTTTCTGGGATTGGTCAATATTTCGATTCTAGCCTTAGCCGCAACATTGGCGTTATGGTGTTTTGGTTGTTTGTGGGTACCGCCGCATATGCAGTTCTTGGCGCACTTGCACTGTTAGTCCATCCGCTGACGACGATGGCGCACCTCAGTCAACAACTTCATTACCGTTCCGCAAAAACTCAGGCGAATGTAAAACGGGCACTACTCGTCCGATTTACACTACGGACAATCGCCATATCTGCACTGGTCGCTTGGCTCGCGGCAAATATCACCTTTTTTGCGAGGGCCATAGATGATGTTTTTATCCATGCCGTTACAAATGGCCCCTTATTTCTAGTGGTCGTGGCGATTATGCTGTGTTCGGTCGATCTATTTATCCCTGTTGTGCTCACGCGGTTGCTCGTACTACGAACTCGCGTTTTCCATGTGGTGATTTAGCTGCTAAAATAACAAGAAGAAAGCATAAACACTATGAAACCAGACGATATTTCACCACAAGACCAGAAACCACTTCCAGTAAACGAGCCACTAGCTGAAGAGCATATTGTTGAGATAATGGGACCGGCGCAGCGACTCGATGGTTCAAAACCACCCGAGTCACTAGAGACAAGCGAGCCCGCAGTTAGCTCTGCGCCAGAGGTAGATATTGATGCAATAAACAAAGAGCTCCAGGCTCAAGTTGAGGGTAGTGCCCCCGAACCACTCGAGGCAGACATAGACATGAACGAACCTCCCGCCGAGCTCAGCGTACACGAAGCGGATGAGGTGGAAGTTAACCAGGCAGTTAATGACATGTTCAAACCCGATGATGGTACTGCAGATGCGCCCGAAGAAGACATTCCCGCTGCTCCGCCAGTCGTAATGAAGGCGAGTTTTTTTGAGCGTATCAAACAGGCCTACTACAAATGGTGGGACAACCGCGTCCTTC
>CAZLLY010000038.1:1526-11171 GCA_964560755.1 uncultured Candidatus Saccharibacteria bacterium
GTGCGGAACTTCCTATTGAACGCCGTCGGAGCACGGACGAGTGTTTCGGTGACGGCTGTAGATGGGGTGACAACTATGCCGCTCAAGAATGTTGTTTTGAAAGTAGCCGATAAGTCGATTAAGACGGGTGAAAATGGCAAAGCCAAGTTATACGGCGTAAAACTCGGCAAACAACAGGTCATTATCCATAAGGCAGGGTTTGCCGACGTTAAAAAAGACATAGATTTCTCGATGCGAACCATCGACCTCGGAGAGATTAGCCTAAAAGCTACGGGAACGCAGTATACGTTTACCGTGGTCGACTTTTTATCGAGCAAGGAAATAAAAGACGTGGCTATATCAAGTGGCGAGGCGACAACCAAATCGGATAAAACAGGCAAGGCTGTACTGACCGTGCCCCCAACAGACGATGCAAAGATATCAGTCACGGTAGAAAAAGAGGGATATCGTATCGAGAACATTAGTGTTTCTGCAGACGTAGCTAAACCAACTGACCTCAAACTAGTACCAGCCCAAAAAGAAGTGTTCGTCAGCCGCGAAAGCGGAAAATATGATGTGTACAAAATGGACCTCGACGGAAAAAACAAAGCAGTGCTACTATCTGGCACGGGGCTCGAAACGTCATCCATCACAATCTCGGTTGACCCAAGCGGGAAACGGGCTGCGTTGGTTTCAACTCGCGATGACCAACGCAATAAAGATGGCTATTTGCTGAGCGCGCTAACGCTCATAAACATCCAAACTGGAGACACCGAGACCATCGAGCATGCCGAAATGGTCAGTATACTTGGCTGGAGTGACACGACGCTCGTATATCAACAGACCGTTGCCGGGACGAGTGCAGCTAACCCAAGCAGGAACAAAATAACAGCATACGACTATGTGGATGCGAAACGCGTACAGGTCGCGGCTGCAAATTACTTTAGTGGGGCATTTTTGCAGGGCGGTAAACTATACTACGTTGTTTCATCGACTGACCCAGCCGTCGAGGGCTCATTTGTGCGCAGTAATGTCGATGCAACGAATAAAAAGGTGCTATCAAGTGGTCAGATCTGGCAGCTATATCGAGCAGATTACAAGACGTTCAAATTCCAAACACCCGAAAAATGGTATTCGTATATTGTTGGCAACGCGGCAGTGCAGGAATCAACGCCACTCAGCGATTTTTCGGTCCGAAAGTATATTGATAGTACAGATGGTAAGCTGAGTGCCTGGGTAGACGACCGAGACGCGAACGGGGCATTGATGACATATAATGTGGCCGATGGAACAGATAAACAAGTTACGCTGCAGCGAGGCCTCACCGAGGTTACCCGTTGGGTCAATAACCGTGTCGTTATATACCGAACAGTGGTGAGCGGGGAAGTGACCGAATATGCCCTCAGCCTTGACGGCGGAGAGCCGCGTAAGCTTACGACGGTAAGTGCACTCTACCAACGCTAAAGGTATTTGGTGGTTGTCAGCAGCACTGCCAGTATCTTAAGATAGACCAGTGGAACTATCGTCTAACCAGAAAACTGCTTTTACCGAGACACTGACCAGCTACTATGCCGACCACGCGCGGCATGATTTACCATGGCGAATCTCGGACGAAGACGGACACTTTGACCCTTACAAGGTCCTGGTAAGTGAGCTCATGTTGCAACAAACGCAGGTGTCACGGGTTGTGGCAAAATATGAACAGTTTTTGCAGCAATTTCCAACCGTGTTATCTTTGTCGCAAGCTGAGCTAGGGGATGTACTACGCGCTTGGCAAGGGCTCGGGTATAACCGTCGGGCCAAATACTTGTGGCTTGCGGCACAGCAGATTGTACAAGACGGTGCTTTTCCTCGTGATGTTAATAGTCTCGTTGCGCTACCAGGAGTAGGGGAGAATACCGCAGGGGCAGTTTTGGCCTATGCGTTTAACTCACCGGCTATTTTTGTTGAGACGAATATACGTACGGTTATACTGCATCATTTCACCCGGGATGGCCAAATCGTATCTGATAGTTTCGTCCGGGATTGTCTAGGGCACGTGTTGGACCGCTCGAATCCGCGCGTTTTTTACTGGGCCATGATGGACTACGGCAGCTATTTGAAAACGCAGGTAAAAAACAACGCTCAGAGCAAACATTACACCAAACAGTCGACATTTGCAGGGTCCAATCGACAGCTACGCGGGGCGATCATTCGCGCCCTGTCTGATTCCGCACAAGATTTTGAGGAGCTGAGCCGGCAGTTAGACGACCCACGCCTGAGTGACACCCTCGCGCAGCTCGTCAAAGAAGGGCTTGTGCAACAAAAAGATCGCGAATATTATCTGTAAGTAATTCGTCAAAGCACAGTGGTACAATAGGATCATGCAAGATGATGAAACACAGACTGTACCGGTAGCCGAAACAGCGGTAGCAGTTCAGGCGCAAAAAATAGATGATGTGAGCCCTGTATCGCCTCCAGAGCAGCCAGCGACGCCAGTGGGCGCAGCTACCCCAGGGCCAGTGCGAGATACAGCTCAGATGCCCAAACCCGCTACAAAGCCCGTAGAACCTGCCAAGAACGACGCTGTAGCTACCGAAAAAGCCGTCAAACAGCCCTCATCCACCCCTATAGGTGCAATAGTTATCGCAGTTATTATTTTTATGTTGCTTGCGGGTGCGGCCGTGATGGCATTTCAGCAGGGGTTATAAGTTTGGCTCGTATATTTTCATCGCTCGATGACCCTGAGTTAGCCCAAATGATCCGAGACGGTGCCGTTGGCATTTTGCCGACTGACACGGTGTACGGATTAGTTTGTAGCGCTCGTAGCCAACCCAGCGTGGAACGTTTATATGACTTGAAACACCGGGAACACATGCCGGGAACGCTTATTGGCGCAAATATTGACCAGATCGCTGCGCTCGGTATCCCTCGGCGCTACCTAAAGGCGGTTGAGCAGTATTGGCCTGGTTCTGTCAGTGTCGAAACGCCGCATGATGTGAGCTATCTGAGTCAAGGGACGGGCCGCCAGGCTATACGGATACCGCCGTACGAGGACCTGTTGACGCTGATGGAGACCGTCGGGCCGCTGCAGACGACGAGCGCCAATGCATCCGGTGAGCCGACTGCTAAAAATGTCGCTGAGGCACGAAGCTACTTTGGTGAAACGGTAGATTTTTATGTTGATGTGGGCGATATGGGCGAGCGTCCTGCGTCGACGATTATTCGAGTAGTTGATGGAGTTATCGAGGTGGTCAGGGCAGGTGCAGTAACATTTGATGAACATGGGAGGATAGTAACGTGAGCCTAACATTTGACGAATACCAAAAAGTGGCAAGAAAGACGGCCGTCTACAGTGGCGACGAGATGCTAGACCTGTGCCATTGGGCACTCGGAGTTGTTGGTGAGGGCGGCGAAATCGCCGAAAAGGTTAAACGCCTGATACGTGACCACAATGCCACCATAACCGACGACCAAAAAAAAGAGATCGCCAAAGAAATTGGTGACGTTTTGTGGTACCTCGCGGCGCTTGCTGACAGCCTTGGCTATAGTCTTGATGAGCTTGCTCAGATGAATGTCGAAAAACTGCGTAGCCGTTTAGAGCGCGGGGTTGTGTCTGGTAGCGGAGATAACCGGTGAGTGTTATGAACGAGCCAGCAGTCTATGTACTGTTTCGCCGCGGTGATGAACTACTTTTTGTACTGAGGTCAAACACTGGCTACATGGACGGGTTATACAGCCTGCCCGCGGGGCACGTTGAGACGGGAGAGCCGTACACCGTTGCTGCTGCCCGCGAGGCACTGGAGGAAGTGGGCCTGAGTGGTTCGCCCGACGACGTGTCGTTTCTGTACATGCAACACCGCTACAGCTCGGACAATGGCACGGTGTGGACTGACGTGTTTTTTGACGCGGGCGAGTGGAAGGGTGACCCAATAAACGGCGAGCCAGAAAAACACAGTGAGATTACTTGGTTTTACGACGATGAATTGCCCGAGAACATCATGCCTTACCAGCGGTATGCGCTTGACCGCATTGCTGAGGGGCATTCATACGGGGAATATGACTGGCAGTCACCCAACAACCCAACCCTCTAACCACAACTTCGACCAAACCACAGGAGTACCGGTATTGCTTATCTGATCAAATATTGTAAAATGTACTCACATGGCAGAAGGCATACGATTTACCAGTGAAAGCGACGTAGAATCTCCTGAGAGTGATGAGAAAAGCAAAAAAAAGAAAAAGGCTTCGATAAAACTTGGTGAAGCACTAGTCGACAAGGGTGAAAAGCCAGAGTCTGCCCCGGAACAGGCCGAGAAACCAGAAAAAAACGCGTGGGATAAATTACTTGCGGGCATTTTAGGCGAAAAAGATGAAAAAGCGGCAGAAGTAGCAAAAGCTGAGTTGGCATGGGATAGGCTCGGCAAGGAAAATGTGCCGACTGTAGAACTTGAGCCGACACGCGAACTTTCAGATGACGAACTGAGCAGTGGTGAGGTGATAATAGATCTCCATAGCCCTGTCGAAGCGAGCGGGGAGAACTTCGAAGCAGATTTTGATGCTGCAGATCATGCTCAGTCGGCTGAGCTACCCGACGACGCAGACGTTGAAGATGCGACACCGACGCCAGTGGTGGCATCTACCGGTGGGCCTCGAGCTACGTCTAGCTCTTCGACTGGTGGCTCAGGAAGTGGCAGGAGCTCAGGGTCAGGACCAAGGGGTGGCGGCCGTTCTTCTGGCACGTCTGGCGCGGGGTCTGGAGGCTCTAGTGGCGGTAGTGGCCGAACCCCGCCTCCGAGTGGCGGAACAGCTGCGCCTCCTCCCGGTGGTCCCTCTGGGCCTTCATCGCCAGGCACATACACAGGCTACACTGCGCCTAGCTATAACGCACCACCACCAACATCGGGAAACACACTTCAGTCTGTTTTAGCACAGCAGCGTGCAGCAGAACAAGCCTACTATTATGGCCGCCAGCGCGGACGAGGTGAGGCGTTTTTGGGTGGTGCAATACTGGGTGGTTTGATCGAACATTTTCGCCACAAGAGTCGTGAACGCAAAATGGAGAAAAAGACAAAAACCGAGCTCAAAAAGCGCGATCAACAGATAGAATCGCTTAATTTTGAACGGCAACAACTCAAAACTGAACAGCTAGAACAAGCCCGAAAGGCTGAGGCAGAGCGATATGCAAACAAAATAGCAGCCAACCAAGAGCTCGCAGCAACTGCACAGGCACAAATGTCAGAAGTTGCCGCAGTCAAACGTGCCAAAGAGCTCAAACTGACGGCCGAGCAGCAAGAACGCGAAAAAGCAGCGCTTATTGACCGTCTGAACGCGCAGGCAACAGAGCAAGAGCAGCTCGCTGCAGAACAACTCGCCGCGAATGAAAATCGTATTGAGACGAGTGCCTGGCACTCGATTGAGGTCGACAAACATGGGCATGCTGTCCAGGAGACCAATATTGTATACGGACATGAATATTACCGTGAGCGTGGGCATGAAACGGGGCCGAAAGATACCGCGACGCGGTCCTCGGCCACGGGTGCAACAGCGCTAACGGGCCTGGCTGGTGGGTCAGCGGCCGACGACCAGACAAACCATGCAAATACGCTAGGTGTTTCACCAGTCGATGGCGGCATGTCAGACGGTGGTACGAACGGACGCAGTGCCCCTGCAGGCATAGATAGCCAACCGCCGGCTAGTTTTGCCGCACTTGTGCCATGGATAGTAATTCTTGTAGCTGTTTCTATTGTTGCCATCATTGTGCTCTGGTGATAGTAGCGTAGAAGGCTATGGCTAAGGCAAAAACTCGGTACGGAGCCATTCGTCGAGACTGCCGCCACCCCCGGCGGTTAGGCAAAGTACGGTATCACCAAGCTCAAGGTGACGTAAAATGCTGTTTTTTAGCGTAGCACCCTGTGTCATCGGCTCAGATATGCCCTGTGTGGCCTCAGAGAGGCCGTCTATGAGCTTCTCGGGGCTGAGTAGCTCGAGTGACGGGTCTTCCCGCGCGAGGTAGCTAGGGACGACGTAGAGCTTTTTGCTGCCGTCAAACAGATGTACCAAATCCTGGCGGATAAAATGTTGGCGGGTGTTGTGGAGGCCTTCGTAAACGACGACCAGGTTATCGCCCGCGACTTCGTGTCCGAGTTGCAGGGCGCCCCGGATTTTTTCTGGTGTGTGGGCATAATCGCTATACAACCCTGGCACGATCTGTTCAAACCGCCTTGAAACACCAGGAAACTTTTCGAGTATCGGCAGCAAATCCTCTACAGACTTGTCAGTAATCTGTGCAAAGGCATGGGCGACTTGCCAGGCATTGCGTCGGTTGACGTGCCCAGCGAGGTGTATTTGGTCGATTGCGGCATCGGCATCACCGAGCGTATTTTGAGGTGCACTGCTCAATCGGTCTGCGTCACTTTGCCAGAGTATAAAACTATCGGACTGGCCGAGGAAATCGCGAAATGCCTGGTAGTAATCCTCTCTAGTAGGATAAATGTCGGGGTGGTCCCAGTCGATACCGGTGACGACACTGAGCGTCGGGTGAAACTGTAGAAAATTGCGGTCAAACTCATCGCATTCATATATAAAATACTCAGCCCCGTCTTCGTATGCGCCCATTTCTGCAAATGAGCTTTTTGCGGGCAGGACATAACCAATAGGCATATCCAGCTGTTTTGCGAGCCACACGGACATTGCGGTTGTCGTCGTTTTGCCGTGCGTGCCAGCGACAGCGAGGAGTTGTAGGTTTTTTTGCCGGAGTATCTCATTTAACAATTCGTCGCGCTTGCTCATGTGGATGCCGTTTTCCAGGCAAAACCCGAACTCAGGCGCGTCGGGCTGCTCTATGGCGACGGCCGAGCTGTAAACGTACCAATCTATCGGCGTTTCCGCATGTATTTTTTGGATGGTTTCGTAGCTTTGGTCGATGGAAATGTCGGTGATGCCATGCCGGCGAAGATAATCGATATACAGCGAGTCTTGTTTGTCGGAACCGCTAACGCTGTACCCGGCCTGCTTTGCGACCAGTGCGAGTGGCCCAATGCCTGTACCGCCGATGCCGGAAAAGAATATATGCATACATGGTATTGTAATGCATTTTAGTCTATTTAGACGTCTTGAGGATTGATAAGACAATATCATAGTAATATTCACAACATCTAACAGAGTAATGTTGGTTAAAAAGAATTGGATTTTTTAAAAAGTATAAGTACAATGAAAGTACTGGTGAAAAATTAAAATAAATCCACCAACACAGAAACCTACAAGAACAAACTTTCCAAAAAATGAAAATCTTTAGCCGACATCGGCCTATGGTCGTAAAAAATAACTCACACCGCACGCGCTATGCATACTATCGGTTTGGTAAGGTAACGTGGCGAAAGAAATACTGGTGCGGTGCCCTGGGCGTCTTTGTGCTCTCGATTTTCATCGTCGCCTTGTTGAATACCTCGATACTTGGTGGTTTATTTCGTGTTAGTGCACTCGGCCAAGTTTACATGGTTACGAACATCGGTGACAACGGTGGGGTTGACCCAGCGGTCGGGGCTGGTACGGGGACGCTTCGTCAGGCTATTGTCGATGCAAATGCCAATACTACGCTCCTAAACGGCGAGCCGCATAATATCCAGTTCAACATCGCTGGAAGCGGTGTGCAGACTATTGCTCTACAAAACAGCTTGCCGCAAATCATGAATGCAACCATCATCGATGGGACGACGCAGGCCGGAGCTACCTGTGGCAATCTTGTGGCCGACGAGCCGGGCGGGGCTAATACCCCACACAATCTCACGGTCGAAATTGTGTCGAGTGATCAAGCTGTGAGTGGTACCCATGACACGCTGAAGATAAATTCTTCAGCACCAGGCTCGTCAATCAAAGGCCTGGTTCTCAATGGCATAAAAAATGGCGGCACCGATGTCACGGTATATGCGAGCGGTGTCAGCATAGTCTGTAGTTATCTCGGTACGGAACCTGACGGAGTAACGCCGAGTGTGGCGACACCGACGGGGTTCGGAGTGAGCGCCTACGCCGGTGCAACGAACCTAAGCATCGATAACACGCTGATCGCGAATCATGCATTTGAGGTCGACCTTCAAGCTGATACCGCGACTGTTACAAACAGTGTTTTTGGCGTCAAGGTGACCATGGATGGCATTGTTCCGTCCGTGGCGGGCAGCGCAGTGGGGATAAATATCAGGGCTGACTCGGTGACTATAGGAGGCGGTCCGGCTAACGCCAATGTTATCGGCGGGGTTGGTTATTATGCTGAACATCTACATAGATCAGCGATTAGTATTACCAATGGTGCAAATGGAACGGCCGTAAGGGGAAACTACATCGGGATCACGCCGACTGGTGTGGCTGTATCAAATAGTGGTGGGATAAATATACATTCAAGCGATCCAGTGCAGCCAGTAACTGGTACTGAAATCGGGGGGACGACTGCCTCTGAGCGCAATTATATAGCAAATAACGTCAGAGGTATCTGGTTTGGTTCTAGCGTCCAGTCGACACATATTCGAGGTAACTACATAGGATCTGGTATCGATGGCAAGACGGTTGCTGGTAATGGTACCGGCATCTTGTTCTTGAGCAGTAATGACGTTGCCGATATAACGATCGGTGGTGCGACTGCTGGTGAACGTAATATCATCAGCGGTAACAACGGCGATGCGATCAAGACACAGAGCTCCTCTGCGCCAACCGGCACTAACAAAATTATCGGAAATTATATCGGGCTTGGGAGTGACGGCAAGGCACTCGCAAACACGGGGAACGCAGTAAACTTTACGGTCGGGAATTGGGCTGTTGGTGGAAGTGCAGCTGACGAGGGGAATTATTTTGGAGTAAATGGCGGGTGGATTATCTGGGACGGGAACGACGGTCTGCCCCGAATCATCCACGGTAACACCTTTGGCCTTGAGGCAGATGGTGAGACGTTCGCAAAGAACACTACTGACACCCCAATAGGCATCGGTGGAACATCTCCGCTGCAGTTTGGTGGATCAAACAGTGGTGAAGGGAATACGGTGGGGAATACTCATGGAACTGCGCTCGGCATCTACGGTGGAGGAGCTATCAAATATATCCAGGGGAACACATTTGGACTGACGAAAGGTGGTCAGCCAGCCCCCATTTCTTGGGCGGCAATTGGTAACTGGGGTGACGCCGACCATGTCGTTATTGGCGGTGACACTACAGCCACAGGTAATACCATAGCTAATACCGGTGATTACGCTATAGACTTTGCTGGCACCGTGACAAACTCTACTATCAAAAATAATGACATTTCACACAACCGCATCACTGACCCTTGGCAGCCAGGCGGGGGGATATATCTTAGCTACTCGTCTTCTAACAATACGATTATGAATAACAAAATTCACGATCTATCAGGCCAAGGTGTAGTGGTTAGAGGGGTCAATAACCTGATCCGTCAGAACGCTATCTGGAATAACGCCTCAACCACAAACTCGTACTCTAATCTTGGGATTGATCTTGGGGGGAATGGGTCGTCTGTCAACGACACGCTCGATGCAGACACGGGCGCAAATAATCTTCAAAACTATCCAGTAACTTCGCTCAGTATGACTAAGTGTGACGGTTCGGTTGAGACGAGCAGTGGGGCAAGCCTCAACTCGACACCAAACACAACGTTTACTATAGATTAATATACAAACCCTTCGT
>CAZLLY010000039.1:0-10545 GCA_964560755.1 uncultured Candidatus Saccharibacteria bacterium
AGCTCAGTAAAGACAATTTCCGCTGTATTATTTAGTACACTAGCAGGGGTAGAGGTAGGGGTCAAATTATTAGACCATAAACAGAGGTCTACTTGTTATGAGGGGATAGTCTCCATATAATAATATTGACAAAATACAAGCTTTTTGCTATTATACTAGTCGTAGTATTTAACGATCAAACAAACTATCTTATCAATACAATGTCCGAAAAATCACGACCACTATCTATCCGCGCAGCTGCAGCAGTAGCAACGGCTACTATAGCGTTGTCTGGTGCCGGTTGCACCATTGACGGCTCTCGAATACAGAGTGACCGTGAAACAGTCAACCCTCAATTGGTCGTTATCCCAGACGGCGTCGCAAAAAGTCCAACAGACACTGTTGCCAATGATATTAGCCAGATTAATTATCTTTGGTCGTCTCTAAAGCGCAGACCAAAAGATGCCAAATCAATCGACGAGGCTAATACAAAAGGTCTGGTCGGTGCAGCCGAACTTTCAACTTTAGCTCAAGTGTGGGCACTTGATTCATCTGGTGAGCTCATAGTTCCAGAATATTTTAATAGCAAAGTTGCTGACGTAGATATGTCTAAAATTGATGCCTCTTTGACCACTATTAAAGATCCAGCAGTCCGAGATGTCGTTAGGAAAAAAATACAAACAGAGTTAATTTACACTGTATTATTTGACGTAATTAGCGACAGCATAGAAGTGCGTGATGGAGAAAAGGTTATACGTAGTATACGTCCAAGCCTTGCAAAAAAACTTCGGCACACGCTTGAAGTACTTGATGCGGCTAGTAGCGTAATACAAAATTATGATGATCCTAGGTCAATTAATGACGATGCTGCAGATATCACCGACCCAAAGCTTCGGAGGGATCTGAAAGTGTATGCCAAGGGCTCCCCACCGTGGATGTATGGAACGGCTGAACGGCATGCCTCAGACGAAGCATACGATCGTATCCTTCAGGAAAAAGATAAGATTGACAAAACCGTAGTTAACCCGTCCGAAAAGGCAGCATATGAGGCATATAGCGCTTATTGGGCGATGTATCAAGGACAGTCAGTCGCGAAAGTAATACGAAATGAAATCCAGGATCACAACAATGTTATAGCTGTAGACAAACTCAGTGCATTCCCCGTGCTAGAACAACCTGGTCGTGAGATTGACCTTTCTGCCGTTGATGGCCCAAAAGCATATCGCACATCCTCGGAGCAAAGTACATATGAGCGTGAATTTGGTGAGTTGCGCGCAGAAAATGGAGCCATCACGTTGGACTTTCATGAAGGAAATAATCTGCCCGACGCAGCACGAGAACAATTACAAAGGTTGACCGATGACGTGATGCCACTGCTGGGGGCGGCATTCAAAAATGGTGACCTTATAAGCATTCGTTTTATTATCGCTGATGACTTCAACCCATACTTCGACCCGAGTACGCATGAAATCCACATGGTGCTTCCTCGTGATGGTAGTACCAGTGAAGAACAGTTTAGGCAGGCGTTGTCGCATGAGACAATCCATGCTCTTGTAGGCTCCGTATATGACCAACAGACCAGTGTCAACGACAATGAGGTTACGCTACTTAGAAATGCTTGTACGGCCCTTAGTAAGCAAAGCTACGAAGTGTTCGAGAAGTCGATGCGGGATTATCCTGAAATAGTACATAATTTAATTACTACAGCTCAAACTGCTGGTGACAAGAAAATATTCAAGAACCTTGGGAAAATTATAAAAGACAGAAAGATTTTTTCAATCGTGAATGAGGCAGTCGCTTCAGACAACCCATATTTCAAAAAGGATGCAGGGATTACTAACTGCGCAGCCGATACGGTGAATTTCCGCACCATTATCGCGAAAGCCGTAGGCAATTCTCTTGGTACATATGATAGCCAAGAAATATCTGCTAACGTTGATGACTTACTAGATCGCTACTACGATCCAACCAATAAAGTTATAGATTCGAATTTTGATAAACTGATCACAGCCTGGTCGGACAGTCAGCATAAGTATTCCCTGTGGTCACGCTTGAATGAAGCGGCATATGTCGATACGAAATATGTTTTTAAGGAGTATATCGGACATTCGGCAGATAATTCAACGGAAATGATGGCGACGGTTGGCGATGTCACACTTAATAATTCCCAAGAAGTTGCATCGATGATTGAAGGCTTGAATTTGAAGGATCGGCGTACAGTTGTGGGGGCGATAAATGCGACATATAGAATTGTTGCAAATAGGCATCCCTCACTCAAGGCTTTTCTGAATGAGCTCCTCACACATTTTAAGAAGATTTAGCACCTAGCTAATTGTTTACAGTTTGCGGAGGAGTTTGTGGACACTGGCGGGGTTGGGCACGCGGTAATCTGCTAGGGTGCGACCAGGGCCAACTTTGATAGTGTAGGCGCCTGCGGGTGCAGCACCGAACATGTCTTCGTCGGTGGAGTCATCGCCAATAATGAGGACGAAATCTTGCTCGCGTAGGATCCATTCCTGCATAGCGTGGGCCTTGCTGATGTCGAGATGGTGAATCTCGAGCACCATTTTGCCCTCCTTGACACGCAATTTGTGTTCACGGGCAATCGGAGCAAGTTGACGACGGAGCTGAACCAGACTTTTTTGCGCAAAAAATGGTGAGGCGTTTCGATAGTGCCAAACAAGAGTGTGTTTTTTGTATTCGACGACCGCCCCCGGCGTCTGAGCTGCATAGTATTCGAACAATTTTTTAACATCGTCCTGCCATACGTCATCACTACTAAAGCTTTTGTGCCAAGTTTTCCAAGATGGGCGCTTGAGTGTCGCGCCATGTTCTGCGGCGAGACTGATGGGCAGGTTCCTGAGCCATTTTTCAAGTGTCGCTTGGTCTCGTCCACTTATAACCACAACGTCGTTTTTTGGGTCGCTGCTCAGTCGTTTGAGTGCGGCGATCGTCTGACGTGAAGGCGTGGCTTCCTCGGGCTTTCGAACGATGGGTTGTAGCGTGCCATCATAGTCGAGCAGGATGAGCCGTTTCCGCCGTTGGTGAAAGTCGGCGACGAGCGCTTTTTCGGGCATACCGATTAGAGATCGAGTAACATGGAGTAATGGTTTTATCACAGGCGTGTTGAGACTAGTGAGAAAATTGCCGGCCCATTTATCGACGGTATGGTGACGCAAATAACGCTGCATTTTTTTAGTTCGATCTTTTAGCTCGCTCGGTTTCATGGTGAGCGCTTTTTTTAGCCCTCGCACCATTGACCGTTGCTCGGTAGGGTTGACCATAACCGCATCTTTTAACTCTTCGGCAGCACCGGCTGTTTCGCTGAGCACCAACACCCCGTCGTGGCGCGGACGGCTCGCAAGATATTCTTTGGCAACAAGGTTCATTCCGTCTCTGATAGGCGCAATGAAAGCGACGTTGGCGCGTTGATAGAGCGCAGCGAACTGTTCAAACGGAAGGGCGGAAAATATCGGCTCGACTGGCTGCCATGTTGCCGACCCAAACGTGTTGTTTATGTCTGCGATCAGGCCATCAACTTTTGTGCGTAGTTCCTTGTACTCGACGATATCGGTGCGCGAGGGCATTGCCTGCATGATCATAACAACCCGGTGTCTGAGGTCAGGGTTTTCGGATAAAAGTGTTCGAAATGCTTCCAAACGCTCGACCAGGCCTTTTGTCGGGTCGAGTCGGTCGATGGTGAGAATAACTTTTTTACCGCGATATTTCCAACGAAGTTTTTGGTATTCTAGCTGGACTTCGACAGATTTCGCCGCTTCGGCAAAACGGTCGTAATTGATACCGATAGGAAAGTCGAGTACACGAACGACACGGGTAGGCAGAGCGACTTTTCGGTGTGCGACGACGCCAACGTGGGCATGTTGGCAACAGTTGAGCAAATTTTCTGCATATGCAGTGGTGTGCAGCCCTACAAGATCAGAGCCAAGAACACCCCTGAGCAGTGCGTCACCCTGTTTGATTTCTCGGAATTTTTTCACTTTTGGCCATGGAATGTGTAGGAAAAAGCCGATACGCTCTTTTGGCCGATGGATACGCAAGAGTTCGGGGAGTAGCAAAAGCTGATAGTCGTGTATCCATATGTCATCACTCGGCCTTGTTAGCTCTAGGACAGTCTCGGCGTACTGGCGGTTGACTTGCTGGTATGATTTCCAGTTAGCCGCAGTGTCCCCGCTTCCCATAGGCAGATGGTGAAATATAGGCCAAAGTACGCCGTTACTGTATCCGTTATAAAAGCCATCGAGCTGCTTTTGCGTTAGCCAAATAGGGTAACAGTTTTTCTTTTTTAGCTCGGCCGAAATCGCCTTTTTGTCATCTTCGTCCAGTAGGTCGGTCGGTATGCCTGGCCAGCCAATCCATTTATTTTTTCCACCTTCAGTATAACTAGCCAGGGCTGTGCTCAGGCCGCCGACACTCGGAAAATATTCAAGCTTACCATCAATTTTTTTCACACTGATCGGTAGCCGATTGGATACAATAACTAACCTTCCCATAGGGTACCCAAGTTATATCACACCGAAGCAGTTCCACGAAGTAATATAGCTTACAGGATCTTTTCCGGCTTATATTCTGAGCATCGGTCAGTTGTTCGTTAAAGATGTATACTAATAGGCGTGGTATCGACGTTTGTGGGGGAAAATGATGAATTACGGCTTGAGGCGACAAGGAAAATGGTCGCTGATTTTGAGGCGCGCTACGGCGATATGTCCGTCGAGCGCATCGATGCAGATGAGGTGACGTTTGACTATATGGTAGCCGCGGTACAGAGTGTACCTTTTTTGTGCGAGCGCAAATTGGTTGTACTGCGAGGTAGTAGCCTGAACAAAGAATTTACCGAGAAATTCGAAGATTTTTTAGCGGCTGCGTCAGAGAGTACTGACATTCTCATAACCGAGTCAAAAATCGATAAGCGCACGGCATTTTATAAACAGCTGCAGAAAAAAACTGACTTTCACGTATATATAGAGCTTGATGCGGTTGGCGTAGCGCGGTGGGCGAGCCAATACACGGCGGAGCAGGGTGGTACATTGTCAATGACTGATGCGAACTACCTCGTGCAGCGTGTTAGTGATGCGGCGCGGATGCAAAAAAGGGTTGGTGCTAACCAGCTGCTTGTAAAAAATGAAGTCGATAAACTGTTGCTCTACAGCCCAAAGATTTCACGGCAAACCATCGACCTTATGACCGAAGAAAACCCAACGAGCAAGATTTTCGACCTGCTGGAAGCTGCTTTTTCGGGTGATGCGGCACGGATGCAGCGACTATATACCGACCAACGCACACAAGGGGTTGAGCCACAGCAGATTATCGCAATGCTCGTGTGGCAGCTGTATATATTTGCGGTCGTCAAAGCTGGCCGCGGGAAAAGTGCTAGCGTAATCGCACAGGATGCAGGGCTTCGGCCATACTCGATAGAGTCGGCTCAGAGGGCAATGAATAGGGTAGAGATGGCTAGGTTACGAGAAATGGTTCGTGAGCTCCGTGAGCTCGATGTGCGGAGTAAAACAGAGGGTATTGTGCTCGACGAGGCGCTGCAACTATACCTGCTTAGTATTTGTTAAAGGTTGATTCTCGCGTCTAGCGTTATGGTCGTATAATCGGCACATCATGAAAACACCCCAGAGATGGGGTGTTTGACTAGTCTCGGTAGACAGTATGGCTGGCTGTGCGCTATTTCTTGGCTGCGGGTTTTTTGGCCGGAGCTTTTTTAGCGACTGGCTTTGCGGCTGCTGCTTTTTTAACTGCGGCTTTTGGTGCAGCTGCAGCCTTAGCCTTAGGTGCTGCTTTTGCAACAGAGACTCCGGCGGCTTTGGCGGCACGTGCAGCCTGAGCTTGTTTACGGGCGGCTTTATTTTTGTGCATAACGCCTTTTTTGGCGGCTTTGTCGATTTCGCTCTGGACTTTGCCTAGGGCAGCGCCGGCGTTTTTGTCTTTGCCGGAAACGGCAGCAGCAAATGCCTTAACGGCTGTTTTTAGGCTACGCTTGGTTTTGCTGTTGCGAATAGCAGCCTTGTTAGCTACTTTGACCCGCTTTTTTGCAGATTTGATAATGGGCATAAAAATATTTCCTTACTTATTAGAGTTGGTATATGCTCAACCGAGATTTTATCACCTCTGATGCGTACTGTCAAAATAGACATGCTTTGGGCGGCATTTAGACGGGTAATTTTGGACCAAAGCGGGCAATATCATGTGCTACGCATGTTGGACTTATGAGCATAGTTTGTATGTTGTGATTTTTGCTATGAAACTATGGACAGTACATACTGCTTGTGGTATCATGCACATGAAAAGTCAAAATAAACAACCAAAAACGATACATATATGGACGATCAAACCAACCCACAAATCCACTCGGTACACTCGGATAACCTGCAGCCGTACAATTCGGTTGATCAGTTCCAGCAACCTGCGCCTAACCCGCAGTTTCAACCGCCTGTACCACAGATGCAGGTCGCGGCGTCTGCTCAGCAGAACGCAGAGCTTATCGCGCGGCTTAAAGAAGCTAAAAATGTACTCGTAACGGTAAGCCACGACCCATCAATAGACCAGTTATCGGCCGCGATTGGGCTAACCATCGCCTTGAACCGCATGGACAAACATGCGACAGCTGTTTTTAGCGGTCAAACGCCAAATACACTCGAGTTTTTGCAACCAGAAAAAACACTCGAAAAAACTACTGACAGCCTGAGGGACTTCATCATTGCGCTCGACAAATCAAAAGCCGACAAGCTCCGCTACAAGGTCGAAGACCAAGTTGTGCGGATATTTATTACGCCGTACCACACAGCACTGACCGAGAGTGACCTAGACTTTAGCCAGGGTGATTTTAACGTCGACGTCGTTGTGGCGCTCGGTGTACAAACGCAGCAAGATATCGATGATGCTGTGCAGTCTCACGGAAGAATTTTGCACGATGCTACGGTCGCCGTACTGTCTTTGGGAGTTCAGCCCGAGCTCGGGACGATGAATATTGTCGATGGTAGTGCCAGCAGTTTATCGGAAATGACTCTCGAACTTATCCAGTCACTTGATAAAAACGTACTCGATAGCCAAGTTGCGACAGCACTCTTAACTGGCATCGTGGCGATGACTGAGCGGTTTAGTAACGACAGGACAACACCAAAAACGATGAGCGCGAGCGCTACTCTGATGGCAGCAGGAGCAAACCAGCAGCTTATCACGAGTGAGCTCGAACGAGCTCCTGTAGCTGCCGAGCCCGATGAGCAGTTTAGTGTGCAATCACAAGTTGCGCCAGAAAGCGAAGAGCCGAAGCGCGACCCAGGAGAACTGGATATTGACCATGACGATGAAGTTGTCGATGAAGAGCCTGCCGAACTACCAAGTGTATCTGATGATACCGATGATGCGTTGGCAGACGAAGGATCAGATCAACCACAGATACATGTTGATGAAAATGGAACATTCCGAGTGGTAGGTGATGAATCTGAGGAAGAATCGACTGAACCAGAGGTGGACTCCCCGCATATTGAGTTAAAACGCGAGCGCATGGCTGCAGAGCCATCGTTCGATAGCCAACTCTCTGCAAACACCGAGCAAGAAGCATTCAGCCCACCAACTGAGGTGTTGACGCAGCCGCAGATGCAAACGCCAATTTTGACCCATAACGAGCATGTTTTGGCCAGTCAACCGCAACCTGATGAGTCTGTCGCCCCTGTTGAAACACCGGCGCTAGCACCGAATGTTCCGATGCCAGACACATTTCGACCCCCAGCTGCGCCCGAGCAGCCCGCTCCTGCACCCGACACTCCAAAAACACTTGCCGACATTGAACGAGAAGTGAACAGTCCGCATTTGCACAGTAATGATGCTCCGGAATCAGTTACTGGTGCGCGTGATGCCGTACAGGAAGCGTTGCAAACAATGACCGGCGGCGATGCCTTGGCGCCGATCGATGCGCTGAATGCTCAGCCACTTGGCCCAGAACTACACGATACACCGCCAGCACCTTCGATAGCTGCGCCAGCCGAGCTACTGACGATGTCCGAAACCGCTGCGCCTGCGCCGAGCATGTTCCCAGGTTCACCCGTAGCAGACCCAGCGGAAGCTGGCAAACCAGCTCCACCGCCCGTTCCGCCGCCGATGATACCACCTGCTCAGTAACACCATATAAAAGTCGCACACCTACGGAATTTCTGACGCTGTTTTTAAATTTTAACGTTGCTAAGGTACACTACGTTGCATGCAAGGAGTATTACTCGTCGATAAACCATCAGGCTGGACCAGTTTTGACGTGGTCAATAAACTGAGGCGCATTGTCGCTATCCAGGAAGGCAAAAAGCCTAAAAACTGCAAAGTCGGGCATACGGGCACGCTCGACCCCCTTGCAACAGGGCTACTCGTGTTGCTCGTCGGCAAAGAATACACACGCCGCGCCCAGGAACTGACAAAACTAGGTAAAACGTATGAAGTCACTATGAAACTCGGTGAAACATCGTCAACGGGCGACGACGAGGGCGAAAAGACAGCAGTATCAGGGACCACTCCGAGCCTTGAAGCGCTCCAGGAGGTGCTAGCGCAGTTTACCGGCGAAATTATGCAGGTACCACCCGCTTTTTCGGCGATCAAGGTTGATGGCAAACGTGCCTACGACCTTGCGCGGGCAGGTAAAGAGGTGCGGCTCGAAGCGCGCCCCGTGACGATTTATACGAGTACGCTTACACACTACGAATACCCTTATGTAACGTTTACCTGCGATGTGAGTAGTGGCACGTACATTCGTAGCCTGGTAGAGGACATCGGTTCGGCGCTCAAAACAGGGGCATATATGAGTGACCTGAGACGTACGCGCGTCGGTGAGTTTCGTATCGACGATGCCATCTCACAGCAAGATTTTAACGCTGAAACACTGCAGGAACGCTTGACGCAGCTATGATTGCTGGCATCGATATCAGCGATAAATCGTTTGGTGGCAAACAGCTCTATACCGACCTGTTGCTAACCATCCAAGCCAATGAACGGCTCGGGCTAGTCGGGCGAAACGGCACGGGCAAAACGACGTTGTTTAATATAATAACAGGGGTAGATAAAGACTATGCGGGCGAGGTGACCATACGCAAAGGCGCGGTTGTCATCGCATCGAGGCAGGAACACCACGGGCATGACCATAAAACGGTGCTTGAATACATTTTGGCCGACTTGCCCGAATACAGCCACTTAAAGCACATCATCCAGACCTATCCCGCCTCGATGAGCGAGAGCAAGCGCAAAATGCAGCTGTATAGCGATGCACTTGAACGGTTTGGAGTCCTCGGGTACTACAATGTCGAGGATGAAATCCACCAGATGCTGTCTACCTATCAGCTGACCGACGAACAGATCAACGGGCCACTCGGTGTGTTATCTGGTGGCCAAAAACGTTTTGTCGAGCTCGTAAAAGTCCAGCGCTCAAAAGCCGACATTAGCCTCATCGACGAGCCGACTAACCACATGGATTACGTCGCCAAGGCAGCATTTTTAGAATGGTTCAAACAGGCGCGCGGAAGCGTGGTCGTCATTACGCACGACCGAGATGTTCTCGAGGCAGTCGACCGGATCGTCGAGCTCAAAGATGGCCGCGCCGAAAGTTTTGTTGGTGGATATGACGACTATTTGCGCACCAATGCGACCCGCATTACTGGCCAAGTGAACGAATACGCCGTGCAACAGCGGCGCATCGCCAACCTTCGTGACGACATTGTACGGTTCCGCAGGCTCAAGGAAAAAGCCCGTGACCCCGGCACGATATCTCGGTTCAAATCGCTCGAGCAGCGCGCCGCCAAAGAACTCGCCGAGTTATCTGAGAAAGACAAGCCATCGTTTTGGATCGACCGCGAGTCGGTCGGGTCGCTGAAACCCAAGGTAACAGAGGCATATGGTGAGCACAAAGCGCGCAACATACGGGTGCGGACCCGCCCGGGCGCTAGTGGTTCAGGCAGACTACTGGTCGACATAAAAGACCTCGCGTTAGGCTACGGCGATACATTGCTGTTTGAGGGCGTTAGTTTTCGTTTGCACGAAGGAGAACGCGTGCGTTTGCATGGCCGCAACGGAGCAGGGAAATCGACGCTCGTCCGGGCGCTACTGGCACGGGCGCAGGGCACTGAGCCGACCTCGACGGTTTTTGGCGGTACGATCGCGGTCGAGCGTGAAATACGCATAGGTGTATACGAACAAGAAATCGCCCCGGCACTCCTCGACATGACTCTCGGTGAAGCAACTCGGGAAGTGTATGAAACCAAAGACCTCCCCATAACCGACCAAAAAATAAAACAGCTACTCGGCGACTACCTTTTTGACCCTGCAACAGATGGAGACATGCCGGTTAGCCAGCTAAGTGGCGGTCAAAAAGCTCGTTTGCAGCTCATCGCGATGCTCGCGGGCGACCCCCAGGTGTTGGTACTCGACGAGCCGACAAACCACTTGGACCTACCAAGTATAGAAGAGCTCGAAAACGCCCTCGCGAGCTACCACGGCGCCATCCTGTACATCTCTCACGACAGCTACTTTGCTCGCCATATCGGTGGCACCGAAGTCCCCATCCCCCCA
>CAZLLY010000039.1:10555-10879 GCA_964560755.1 uncultured Candidatus Saccharibacteria bacterium
CCCAACCGAAACCACATAACCAAAAACATTAGTGCCACTGATACCATCAAAGCTTTAGATGAAAATAACGTCGGATGACGTAACCTATTCTAGTCTTACACAACACGAATATGATGTTACGTGGTCCAGCAAGTCAACACCCGCACAGCCTGCAACGCTATAGCAATAAGCGCATAAGTGTACTTTACTCTAGCCTAAATAAACTATTTGCATCAGTTCCAAACGGTGTAGAATATAGCAAATATGAATGCTGCTCCTACCCCAAGACAGATGCATCATTTTGTGGGCGATATGTTTGAGTTGGCTGGAAATTTACAGTGCGTT
>CAZLLY010000040.1:0-10387 GCA_964560755.1 uncultured Candidatus Saccharibacteria bacterium
GTACTGGGGTTTATGCTACATAACTGAAATTACGCATGATTATGAAAACCACGTTACGAGTGGGAAGTACAAAATAGTTCAACTGAATACCCCGGAAGAGATGAAGATGCATTTTAAGCTGGTGCATATCGTTAATCTTGAGCAAAATTATTTTGGAAGTGAAGGTTAAGGGAGTTGTATGAAAATCAGTTTTAACGAAACTGACCTAGTAAAAATCGTGGATGTCTTAGAGGCCCAGTTTAAAAAACAAAACGAGCTGTCCATGTATAGAGACATTCACGAACATCTCTCGCTTGAGAATAAATTTGCGGGTGATGATCATGTGTTCTCAATTTACGACAAGGCGAGCAATGCCTTCTACTTCGTCATAAGTCCGTTTGACGTGTCGTCGAGTAAGGCACCCCAGCAAGCGCTGGTGTTTAAGGACGGGGTCGTGACGGATAATTTTGATTATTCTTCGTATGCAAATATGCGTACCGGTGCGATGGACGCCTTATTGCTCCGTTCTCTCGGGAGGGATATTGGAAAGATTGTGATATTTGGAACGGGAAGCATTGCTCAGTGGTCGGTACGCTTTCTTAAGGCCGCTTTCCCAGAGATTATCACGATTGACTATATAAACCGGTCGGGTGTTCAGGACCTAAAGTTTGAGGAATTTGGCGGTGAATACGATGTGACTTTGTCATTATCTGGCAAGTCACGACTCGGGGAGTATTCGACGATACTTCTTCACACCAGCAGTAACGAGCCGGTTCTAACAGAGACGGACTTGGAATATATATCTCCGCAGGCGGTGATTACGTCGTACTTAACATCGTATGATTTCGAAGAGATGGAGGATTCGTACTGGGACACTCAGAAGAACACGATTGTCGTGAGTTGGGACCATGAAATAGAGAATTCAAAAGACTTGATGCGCGCTAAGTTAAAAGGGATGCTGGACGAATCTAAACTCGTTACGCTCAAACAGGTTATCGATGGGACAGTTAGCCTTCCTGCGGAGGGGCGAATTGTATTTCGGTCCGCAGGAACACCCATACAAAATGCGACGATGATTAAGTACTTGCTAAACGAAAAAGATGAGAATGTATAGATGGACTCATCTGTGAAACTCGCTTTTCTCATTGTTGGTTCGCTTCTCACTATCGTATCGGTGGTGCCGTATCTTATTGATATCGTGAAAGGGAAGACGAAACCGAACCTGGTGTCGTGGATTACGTGGACGCTACTGACGGGGATTGCAACTGCGGCGGAATTGTCGGCCGGTGAGTGGGTGACGGCGATATTTACCGGAGCGGCTGCTATAGAAACGGCGAGCGTGGTTGTGTTCGGTCTCGCGAAGAAAGCGTACGTAAAGTACACGAGGTTTGATGTGGTTTGTCAGATTGCGGCGATCGTTGGGATCGTCGTCTGGCAGTTGTTTGATTCGCCGGCGATAGGAGTTATCAGTGCAGTTGTGATTGATCTCATCGGGGCGCTACCAACGGTGCGACATGCATGGCAAAAGCCTAGCGAGGAGACATGGGCGACCTATGCAATGTGTTTTGTCGGAGCAGCGTTTGGCATTCTGGCTCTTGATAGCTATAACTGGGTAAGTTTTCCGTATCCGTTATACATCGTACTGATAAATCTCGTAACGTTTGCCGTTATACTACATAGAAGAAAAGTGATAACGTAGTTATATGAACGGATGGCTTATTGGAAATATTGTCTTGTCGCTCGTTTCGCCGATATCTTATACGCAAAGCATGCTGAGAGGGCAGGCAAAACCACATAAAGTCACAAGACTGATCGTTTGGGTTGCTTCTATGACCGCAATTATAGGTGTAATCGGTTCAGATAATGTTAGTGGGATAGCTTTTGCGTCAATCTTCTTTTTAAGAGCGACCTATCTCATGCTGATGTCTCTTAAGTATGGTGTCGGGGGTTCATCGAGACTGGATAAAACCTGTGTTGCCCTCGGTCTACTGGCGATTGTACTGTACCCGCTCACCGGCTCAGGCATTCTGAGTGTTCTACTTGGCATAACGGCGGATCTGATAGCGTTTATACCAACTTTCGTGAAGATCTGGCATGATCCAAGCTCGGAAGACCCAATCTTTTTTGCTGTTGAATGCGCCGCTGCATTGTGCGCTGTTATCGCGATCGGTACAATCAAGACAGAACTTTTCTTTCCGCTGTATATCGTTCTCTGCAATGTGTTTATTTTGATGTTAATCTTTCGGAAATATTTTACACCAAAAGGAGGAAAGCGTGCTTCATTTTGATACCGAGCCAGTTTCGATAAATGCCAAACCAGAAAAAGTTTGGGAGTCTGTCACAGACGTAAACAACTGGCCGCAGTCCAGTGATTTTGCCAGTAATATTGAAAAGGTGAAAGACGGCGAGTGGATTTTCCATACATCACAAGGTGATGTTCGTGTTTTTGAAAAATTTGATAGAGACCATTTACTTCTCGATCATATTTGTATTGTTCCGAGTGGATGTGAACAATTTATACCGTATCGAGTCGTACTAAACGGCGAGGGAAGCGAGCTTGTCATGATGAACCAACAAACGCCAGGCGTAAGCGACAAAGACTACGCTGAGCAGTTAAAATGGATGCGAGAAGAGTTGGAGAATATTAAGAAAATCCTGGAGGAAGCATGAAACTACTGTTAGCCTCTGGGGGGATAACGAATGATGAATTGGCGGACGAGTTGGCGCGGCTCGTTGGTAAACCATTCAGCGAACTGAGGATTGGTTTCATCCCAAGCGCGGCGTTTGGTGACCCAAGTAGTGATAAAAGTTGGCTAATCAAAGACATGAACCGGTTAGTCGAACGCGGCGCGACAGTGGCGGTGATATCGCTCGCGGACCTCACGGCAGAAGAAATAGCCGAGCAGCTTGCGCCAGTCGACGTCGTGTTTATGGGCGGTGGGCAGACGTTTTACTTGAGTTGGCTCCTGCAGCAAAAGGGCATATTTGAATTATTGCCAAAACTGCTTGAAACGAAGGTATATGCTGGGATCAGCGCCGGTTCTATGATCGCAACTCCGAGTCTAAGGACTGTGTCATACGCAGTACACCAACCGGGTGTAAGTGATGAAGATCTTGAAAATCTCGGCCCTAAGAATCGATCGTCGGCTAGGACGCTTGGTTTTGTGCCATTTATGATTCGTCCACATCTTGGTGGCGATCCAAAAATGAATTTTGCGCAAGAGATGATTCAATCAGCTGCTAATACTGCTAAATTGCCAGTGTATGTCCTAGATGATAACTCCGCGGTGAGTGTTGATGGTGACGATGTAAAAGTAGTTAGCGACGGTGAGTGGTATAAACTTGAGCCACAAAATCATAGCTGACATTCGACCCGTGGTATCATAGTTCGAGATGATTATATATTATACCGATGGAAGTGCTAGTCCGAACCCGGGGCCGGGGGGGTTTGCTGTTGTGAGTGAGGGAAAACCAGTTGTACTCGGCGGCGAGCCGAGCGGGGCAGAGACGACCAACATACGGATGGAAGGTTTTGCCATCATCGCTGCGCTAAAACATGCCGCTGGTAACCCGTGCGAAATATACACCGATAGTGAATTTTGGATAAACGTTATCACCAAATGGTCGCTCGGCTGGGAGGCAAATGGCTGGAAGAAAAAGGGCGGAGAGATAAAAAACCTTGATATTGTGCGCGAGGTTTGCCCCCTGTACCGCGCCTCGCAGGCAAAACTAGTGTGGGTACGTGGTCATGTTGGAGACGAAGGTAACGAGTTAGCTGACCACTGGGCAAATAAAGCCCGCGAAGGTTCCCGAGTTTAGTTTTGTTTTTGTTACCCTACATCGGTACAATGAGCGTATGATTGACCACAACTGGATATTTCTTGGAGCCGCGTTTAACTTGGTTGGTAGCATTACGTATGTAATTGCGACGGTACAGGGTAAGACTAAACCAAACAGAGTAACTTGGTTTCTGTGGGCTTTAGCACCACTTATAGCATTTGCTGCGATGATCCGGGAAGGGGTGTCACCTCTCGATGGCCTTATGACGTTTATGGTTGGCTTTGGTCCGTTAATGGTGTTTATTGCATCGTTCGTAAATAAGGATTCATTCTGGAAGATCAGTACATTTGATATAGTCTGTGGGGTGCTTTCTGTGTTAGGCATTGTCGCTTGGGCGGTGACACGTACAGGTGCGGTTGCGATATTATTCAGCGTTATTGCAGACGCTTTGGCACTACTCCCAACGCTTGTGAAAAGCTGGAAAGAGCCAGAGAGCGAGAATCATGTCGTATTTATGAACGGCGCCATAAGTGCGCTCATCACCTTGCTTGCCCTGAAAACATATAATTTTGATCATCTAGCATTCCCCATATATATCTTCGTCACATGTATAGTATTAACGGCATTGATAAAATTTAAACTCGGATACAAGTACAAGAAAAAACACGTCTAAATGGTATATGACGCATTGCTCCAGGAACGGATAGACGAAGAAACAGCCGTCGAGATAATACTGCGAAAAAGGGTCATAATTAATACAGAACTATTATAATACTATTGCAATAATATTATAATAATGTTAGACTAAAAACATGACGATAACAACGACGCAGAAACTTATAAAAATCGGTACGAGCCAGGGGGTGACACTACCAGCAAAAGAGCTCAAGGCACTTGGGGTAAAACCTGGTGAGGAGCTAGAAGTTGTGGTGCGTAAAAAACATGTGTTGGCGAGCGACAGCGAAGTGACAAATATCGCGAGCGATCTTTTGAACCGCTACAAAGACGATTTTCGTAAATTAGCACAGCGGTAATATGAAATACGTAAATCTAGAGCACATATTGCAATTACACGCGCTGGTTTTACTGCATGATGGCGGGGCGGATGGTGTACGGGACGTTGGTCGACTTGAAGCAGTGGTGGCGACGCAGTATCAGGAAGTGTTTGGTGAAGAGCTGTATGTTGGTGTGTATGCAAAGGCTGCGGCGATGATCCGTGGTATTGTTGGCGACCATGCATTTTACGACGGAAACAAACGGACGGCCATGTTGGTGGGGCTGACGTTTTTAGAATTGAATGGACATGTATTTTATGCAAATAAGGATGAGGTAGCGGATTTTGCGGTGGAAATTGCTGTGATGCATCACGATATCTCTACGATAACCGCGTGGCTTGAGGCGCATAGTAAAAAGAAATAGGAATAGCATGGCATATGACACATCGCTCGAGGCACGGATAGATGAAGAAATCGTCGGTTGGGATGTCGACGTTATGAAACGCAAAATGTTTGGTGGGCTGGGGTATTTTATCGGAGGGAACATGGCGTTTGGAGTGAAGGGCGACGAGCTGATTGTCAAGCCAAACCCAAGTCAGGTAGATGAGCTGCAAAAAGAGCCAGGCATGAAACCGTTTTCATTTGGTGGTAAAACTATGCGGTCATGGTGCTTGGCAGAGCCAGAAATATTGGACGAAGAAAACTTGCCACGGCTACTCAAAATTTGTCTGGAGTATTCGTTGACCTTGCCACCAAAAATCGCAAAGTAGCAATGGTATTTCGCTAACGACATTGACCGTTCTTTGACTAAACTGACGACTGCAGCAACATCAATTACATTATGATTGTGCTTATACGCTTAGGTGGGCTACAATGAAAGTATCTACTAACTAGGGGAGGCGAGGATGAAAAAGCACATAAAGATAGCGGCGGCTGGTATTTTTGTACTGTCGTTGATAGCGCAGCCATTTGCGCTGAGTAGTGTTGCTCTTGCGTCTGGTGGTGCCGGGACCGACCCGTGTACGCTTTTACCTGAGGGCGAACCATATGCAAGCGGCGGTGCAATTTCGCCGACGAGCACCATAACTAGTGATACACTGACCGTTGCATTCAGTAGTAGCGGATCAAGCGGCTGTGGATCTGATATTGTCTCTTATCTCTGGGATTTTGGTGACGGCGTAACCTCTACTGAGGCGAACCCAACGCACGTGTATTCTGTTGGATTTTTCACTCCGCAGCTCGTTGTTGTGAATGCGAACGGTGTTTCGAGCAAACAAGTACAAAATCAATTATTGATAACGGTTAAAACCTCGAATACAGCGCCGATAGCAGTGAACCGACACATTACCACGGGGCTCGTAAGTGAATTCACTGTCGATATGCGACCGTATGTTACAGACCCCGATGACGTATTAGCGGTGCGATGGGCGGAAGGTGGTATACATAGTGACGCAAAGAAAGAAATAATGTACTACCGAGACGGTACGATGGATGTAAAACTTGAAGATGCCGTAACGGAGAATCAAACCGTCACGTTTGATTACACGGTGTATGATGCCTGGAATGCGTCGTCGGTCGGTAGTGTTACGATTGATTTTACGACTCCTGGCGCCCCAACGACAGTCGATGAGGTGTCTGCAAATGAACTCCGATTTAAGAGCATTGTGACCCCAGAAGATACGAGTTTCTACATGTTAGCTCATGATATTGTGCCAGTTAACTGGTTTGAATCGTACAATGGGTATGAACTTAGCATTGTTGAACAGCCAAAGCATGGTATGGCGAGTTTCTCGCAGCTAGGGGGGATGAATTATCGACCAAGTTCTAACTACAATGGAACTGACTCATTTACCTATAGAATCATTGGACCTATCAGCGGTGTTAGAGAGCAGACTGTCATCGTCAATGTCACTCCAGTAGACGATCCTTCGATTATTTTTGGGTCTGTTGGCGCTATAACGATCGACGAAGATAGTGTGGGGACGAGCTTCGACGCTTTGACGGGAGTTAAGAGTGTTGACGGTAATGTTCTCCGTGTGGAAAATGTTTCTGGTGGTATGCTAAACCCTGATAATACTATTTCATACACCCCACCAGCAAACTGGACAGGCGATGCGACGATTACATGGGATGTCGTCGACGGGTCATTCGTAAACCACCGAACAGCAACAATACGGGTAAAAAATGTCAACGATGCTCCGACGATCTCTAGCTTCGACGTATCGCTTGGTTCACGTAAGTCGGCAACATTTAGCGTCCAAGCGGTAGACATAGATCGATACGATGTGCTTAGCTACAGCTGGAATTATGGTGACGGTACTACGAGTATGTTATCTAGCGGCACAAGCTCACATGCATATCAGAGAAGAGGTACATACACCGTTACCGTTACTGTTACCGACAAATCTGGTGCGACAGCCACGGCGACCACTACTGTTACAGTAAAGTAGGCCGATAAAACGGGCAGAAGATTTGAGCGAGTAGTCTTTGTGGCTCCTCGCTCTTTTCTATGTATGGCATGTGTTGCCATGTATAGTGTTAAACCTCAAGCAATTTTTGACAGAGGACAGCGAAAAGGACTACAGTAATGCGTATGAAGGATTTAGAAAAGCGAGTTGTAGCTATAGAAAAACGTAATGCCCGCGTCGAGCTCGATAAGTCGTGGGAAACGAGCTTGGCACGAAAAATCTCTGTCGCCATCATGACATATATTGTAGTGTGTGCGTATCTCGCGTTCGTAATACACGTTGACCCGTGGCTCAACGCACTCGTTCCTGTTATGGGCTTTTTACTTTCGACGCTGGCGCTCGATATAGTTCGTAAACTTTGGGAGGATCGACGATGACCCTAGAAGATATACTACGGAAAGCAGACACGATGAATAGTATGACGATTGCAACGGTTGGTGAGGACGGTGAGCCGCAAGCTTCAACAATTGAGTTTTGCGTGCAGGGAAACGCTATACTTTTTGATAGTTTTGAAGCTTCACGCAAAGTAAAAAACATTGAACGGGGGAGTCGGGTAGCGCTTGTTATTATGCCGTCCGAAACAAGCACCGTTCAGTTGCAGGGTGAGGCGTTGGTGCTTACGGGTGACGAACGAGACAGGGCCGTTGAAACGTATATCGCAAAGATTCCAAGAGCAAGTGGTTGGATCAATAACGATGACGTGAAGGTTTTCTCAGTACGGTTGTCATGGGCTCGCCACATCGATGTCTCGACGCACCCATGGAACGTATATGAATGCACACTAAATGAGAATACGATGGAAATGTAAAAGAAAGTAGAAGCATGATACAACTAACTGATTCGTACACAGATCCACTCCTCGATTTTCGAGATGGAGTAGCGGCGATTGACGTAGTAACATTGCAGGCTGCAGCAGATAAATTCTCTGGGTTGAGTGGCTATGAAATGGTCTTGCCCAACTTAGTAGGGATGGACAGCTCAAATTCATTTGATGACCTTATGCAGATAGAAGTTGATGGGCCACCTTTGGAGGTTACGGCGACAGTTGATACAAAAAAGATGTCATGGGACACTCGTGGCCACCTGGATGCACCACAAAAAGCAACATTAACCACCTATACCAACGAACAAAAAAGAGGGGTACTTTTTAAGGATGTGTGGGGTTTTGACTTGCCGCACTGTACACTTGCGTCGCTTCCCGTTCTTATCGGCGAAGGCGAGTTGCCTATGCCGATTTGGCCTTTGGAGACTTCGAGTGAAGTGGAGTCAACGCCCAAGTCGGGGGAACTTTGGGTTGCAGAGGTTGATTATCAGCTTTTACAGAATATGACAGCATATGGTTTGTTTCAGTTTGCCGTAGACTGTATGGCTCAGGCGACAGAGTCAGTAAAGTTCGATACGTTGGTGATCCCGGCAGAACAGGTGCGCTATACCAGAGAAATGGGTGAAATAACAGCCATCAATCCATCGCTTGCAAGTTGCCGACAAAATTTCATTCTAGCACTCGATGAAACGGGTGTGCGGATGGCAGCTGAAACGACGATGAGGGGAGCGGCAGCGCCTGGGTTCAATCCGGCCCCCGAACGACACGTTGTTTTAGGCAGTAAAGGGCCGGTCATACTATGGCTAACCATTCCCGAACCCCAGAAACAGCCGATACCTTTTGCGGTGATCGCAACCAAAGCTGAGTCTTGGGTAGGGCCTCACGACTCTGTTGATTTTGAGCAAGCCTGATGAACTTCAGCATATAAAAGTTAAATAAGAGGAGAAAGTATGAAAAAAAGTTTTTATGCGACAACAGTATACGCGGTATTGGCACTTGCGTCGGGGATATTTGCGCGGACCTACTTGGACCAGATTGCGCATTTCGAGGGTGATACACAGATACGCGTGTTGCACACGCATCTGTTTGCCATGGGCATGCTGTTTTTTCTCATCATATTAGCACTCGATAAAGTGTTTGAGCTATCGAAATTAAAAGCCTTTAACTGGTTCTTTTGGCTGTATAACATTGGGTTTGGGCTTGGTGTGCTGATGATGCTATTGATCGGTATCAGGCAAGTTCAAGGTGTGGCAGAGAGCCCGATGCTATCTGGCGTCGCTGGGCTTGGGCATATGGTTTTGACTGCAGGTTTGGCTTGCTTGTTTTATGCACTTTACAAGCGTGTTGTCGGCAAAAAATAACAGCTCAGATAACCATGGGCTAGGGTGGTTATAGTTCTTCCTGTGTGGCAGCTTTGAAATGGCCGAGTAGTGTTACTGTGCAGTCTTGGGCTGCGAGCGATGATGTTACCGCAGTTAGCTGCGACGCAGTGATGTCTGCGTCGACAAAAAACTGGTATCGAAATGCTTCGCCGCGTATAGGTCGTGACTCGAGCTTTGTCAGGTTGACACCCTGGTCTGCAAACGCGCCGAGTGCATGGTATAGTGCACCGGGCGAGTTGGCGGTCGCTAGGACGATGATTGCACGGTTAGCACCGTCGATCGGTTCGGTTGCAGATGGGTCGAGTAGCAAAAAACGTGTTAAGTTTGTTTTTTCGTCCTCAATATCGCTGTCTAATATAGCCATGTCGTGCAGCGCGGCAGCGGCTTTCCCGGCGATCGCTACCGCATGTTTCAGCTGGTGTTTTTTGATGTATTCGACCGCAGTTGCCGTGTCGGGATGCTCGATGGCCTCGGCCGAGGGCAAATGTGTTTCGAGATAACGGCGACACTGATCAAGTGCTACTGGGTGCGAGTAAACCTCTGTTATGTCTCCTAGTTTGGTCTCTGGCCAGCCGATAAGCTGCTGATGAATATGCTCGACCGCCTCTGCGCGGATCGGGTATTGGTGACTGAGCAGTAAGTCGTACACTTCATATATCGAGCCAAAGAGTGAATTTTCATTTGCAACTACCGCTTTTTCGGCCACGTTATTTTTGAGTGCCATAAAAACCTGCGAAAAAGTATCGCAGTATACGAAATCTACTTGTCCGAGTAATCTTTCTGCAACAACGGCATGGAATGATGCAGGGCCACCCTGGATTGCTACTTTCATGAGGTACAGTGTAGCACTCGTTGTTGCGGCTTCAAACTCTGTTGCGTACTAGTGTCGCTGTAATTACAGTAGGTATCGAGTGAGATATCGACTATACTGATAGGCATGAATAAAAAGGGGTTCAGCTG
>CAZLLY010000041.1:0-9494 GCA_964560755.1 uncultured Candidatus Saccharibacteria bacterium
TCACCTCACAAGCTAGTATAGACCACCTAGTACTATTTGGCTAGTACTTTTTGCTAAAAGTGCTTATGTTCCTGTGGATAAGTGGATAACCCTTCTCTGCCGTACATTTGTAGCTTTATATCATATACGCTATACCTGTTGCATTTTCTGTCATAGAGTCTTTTGACAATCGTACAGATTTTGCCTGCCTGACGACCTGGCGTTGCTTGCCCGCCAGCCATTCATATGTCGCAAAATATTCCCGCATTTACCTGTTTTTGACGTGCCGAACCCAAGAGTTGAATCTCGTAACCATATCTGGTATATTCTAAATGTTCCACTGGGCGATTAGCTCATTTGGCTAGAGCGCCACATTGACGTTGTGGAGGTGATAGGTTCGAATCCTATATCGCCCACCAGAGTAAAACCACCTTTTTACTGAGGTGGTTTTTCTATTTTTGTTGATCGTACACATAACCATTTTTTACGACTGCAGCGCGAGGTATATACACCCCAGGCATAGTGGCCACGCTCCAGGAGAAAATGTTCATATCATAGGATGCATAAACAGATCTACTAGAGAACACCCGCACTATCTATTGTCATTATATTATTTACAACGTGCATAATTACCCCCGTTAGAAATAAGCTTTAATGAAAAATTGCTTGACACTACATAACGCGAGCTGCTAAACTCCTCAAGTTAAACGAGGTGTTTTGGTGAGTAACACTAAGACGAGTAGTTCTGCTTTGCAGAATTTCGAGTTGTTTTATGAAGAACTCCCTAGCGTTAAACGCGTTTCACGCGTGCGCCGGGCCAGGACTGCATAAAGAAACCCAGGTTTCATAAGACAATGTCCCAGCCATTTTTATGGCTGGGTTTTCATTTTACAGGGGTAAAGGCCACTCGTTATCTTGCTAAGCCACGGTGATCGTACTTTTTATGACACGCCAACAACCCTGGCCAGAAGGAATATACCACTAGGTTTTCTAGGCAAAAGCACTAGTTTCCCACACAATACGTATAGTTTTCCACTAGCGTTTTAAACAGCGTTATGTCAATATGTAGTCATGGTATGTATCTATTGCAGCTCTAAAACGTCAGTCATCAACTCCCGCCCACAAAAACGCCTCGGCACAACCTGGCGCAGACGACAGTGCCAGAACTGTGGAGCGGTGTTTACCTCGCTCGAGACGCCTGACCTGACGGCCAGCGTACGTGTACGTCGTGCTGACGGCTCTTTGGTGCCTTTTGAGCGCGACGTACTATTCATGAGCATCGCACAAGCGCTCGGGCATCGTAGCGACGCTGTGATGGCCGCGGGTGCCCTAACAGCCACAATCATTGCCGCCGCGCTCGGAACGACCTCTAACGGTCTCATGGAGCGTACGGGGCTTATTACCGTCGCCACAGATACGCTCACCCGTTTCGACCGCGTCGCCGCAACGCATTATGTCGCCTATCACCCACTTACGTAAGGCGCGGCAGATTCTTCGGTCCGGAGCGCACTTCATGGGGATAGAGATAAGAGATATGAGTTAAGAGTTAAGAGTGAACCGGCTCTGCCGGTAGTTATGGCTGGATCCCCGCGTCCGCGGGGATGACGGAGCCGAGTCTACGCTATCACCTCTGTTACTTTACTCGCCCACCGTCATTCTGAACGAAATGAAGAATCTTCCGTTGGACAACGCACTTTAGAAGATCCTTCGGTTTCACCTCTGGATGACAGTATGAGGAGTGGGGTGTTTCTTTTCATTGTCACGAAGTGATATAGCTTCCACTCTGAATTCTGCAATCCATGGTTCTTAATTCTTTTGCCCTAGAGAGTTCCTTCGCATACGCTCAGAACAACGATCTCACAGTTTACTCTCTTGAGGCTCGACCCTTAAGCGCACTGCCCTAAGACTTAGCATGCAATTTGCCATCGGCAGACGCAGAAACAACTGCTTTTTCTGTCACATCAAATTTTGACAGGTATCGTTTAAATATCAGCCTTGTTTGCGAATTGAGTGCCGCCAGTGAGTTATAGACGATGGTCGTAACGGGTAGGTAGACCCACTGCAGTACCATAAAAATGGTACGGTGATGCTTGTAGCGGGCAGGTTTTGGCGGCAATGTCTTGAGCGCCAGGAATATAGTGATGACCAACGCCACAAGCGCAACCGTCTGTACGCGACTAACGATGATAGGAAGTTCGACGGCTGTATAGTTTTTATCGCTAAATAGCCCCGGTATAAAACCGCCGAAAAGCACCAATATCGAACCGACAGCCCAGGTTACATGCCCTTCGTACAGCCGCCAAGCCTTTGCAAACACATCGACTTTTGACAGTTTGTTGCGCGTGAAGAAGCCTTTCTGCATAACATAGGCGATGTCAGAAGCGCCGTACGTCCAGCGACGCAGCTGTATAAACTGTGCCTTGGCCGTCTTTACCCACGACTCTGACAATACGGCGTCCTGGTAAATCGGGACAAACAGCGGCAAGACGCGGTAATTGCCGTCAAAGGTAAAGTACGAGCGCCAAAACTGGTGACCGTCCTCGACCACCGTGCGCACACTCCAAAAATCGGTCTGGAGCAACGCTGCCATCGGCTGTGAGTGCGAAGAAAAGTTACGCAGCGCATGCGGCCGCAGCGAGACAACGAGGTTGAATATGGAATTACCCGTCGCAATAACCCGTGAAGGTGCCGGCGCATCCCAGATGTTGTTCGTATACAGAGACACCGGCTGATACGACGAATGTAACGGGTCGGGCGCCACCAGATAGGTATACGTCAGCACGTTGAAATAATTTTTATCTGGTCGGTTGTCGGCATCGAGCGTCGTCACCATAACGCGTTTTGGGTCGATAGCGTGTTTTTCTAGATAAGTTTGCAACTTGCGCGCTGCAAACGTAACGTTTCCACCCTTCCCTATCACCTCACCCGGTATATCGCGCGGGTGCCCGACGGCAAACGCACCGAGAAACTCTGACTTGTACTTCTTGGTCAGGCTCGTGGCTAGGTCGGCGTATTCTTGGCCGGCTCGCTCTTCGTACGCCAGTATAAAAATGATCTGTTTTTTATCAAAATCAGACTCTAACAGAGACTGAATGGTAGGTTCTACTACCTCTCGAGACTCTTTGTACATGGCGACAATAACGGCGTGCACGACTTGGTCGGTTGGCAAAAACAGTGGCCGATTCTGCAGCCGAGCTACAACATCTCTGTGCCACCGAGGTCGCTTTGCATGCGCGTCAACACTGCCCTTCGACAATTCATCGAGCATGTCAGTCCATGGCAATTTCTGGTGTTGTTTTACCGTCAAGTACCCCTGCACCGCCCGCGTAGCACCTGACATACCCCGGACAAACCCAAGGAGCAAATATATGAGTATAAAAAATGCAGCAAACCGCACGTCTATCAGGCTAAGGATGAACGGTAGCGCCAGCATAAACCAACTACTCAGACCCGGTAGTATTTCAAAAAACCTATACCACCCTTTTCGATCTGACTCATAAGGGATCTCTATATCGGTCATGAACGTATCACGAGTAAAATGTTGCTAACGGCCAGTAAGAACATGAGCAAGACAAATGTTAGCACCAACACAGTCAGTGAAAGTTCGCGGCGAAGTTTGTATGCACGAAAAGCCAGCACCATCCCGATGCCGTACACCGTACATGCCGCCACGATAAACGCGACAATATCCCAAACAGTTCCATTCACCCCTACTCCACCGGTAATAAAATCTGGGGCGTTCGGCAGAGAGCGAAATTGAGCCATATACGTGACTTTATCTCGCATGGCATTGAGCCTGAGTAAAATAAGTACCGTTGTTAGCAGCGTCAAAAATGTCTCTGCGCTCACAAAGAGCAGCATGGTACGGTCTTGGAGAAAATGTTTATTCGTTGCCATAAGTTAAGATCAATTGTATCAGTTGCGGCCATGGAATGAAATGGTGCGGGTGGCGGGAGTCGAACCCGCGTCTCAGCCTTGGGAAGGCTACATAATGGCCGTTATACGACACCCGCATACGCCGACAAGCGGCTCAATGAACATTTTGCAGTTATCCTTTAACAATGCAGCTACCTCGGCTATGCCAATAGTACTATAGCGGCAAAAACAAAGTTTTTGCTACAACCACCGTAAATTGTTAACCGCTAACCGAAAACCGCTCTGCTTCGCGTTTCCTTTTACCGTTAAGGAAAAAGAGCAGCTTTAGCGATGAGAAAAAACGTAGTTTTGTCTCATTATAAGCCTGGAGCCACCTAGCAGGATCGAACTGCTGACCTGCGCGTTACGAATGCGCCGCTCTACCAACTGAGCTAAGGTGGCGCCTAGTACATTTGAAGTACCCGCCCATTTTATACCAACTACTCCCCTCAAGTAAACATCTTGACGACTGTAAACAAAAATATACAATACGTTTCAGGTAAAAAATTAGTAAGGGAGATTTATATGTTTAAAGATTTCAAAAAGTTTATTTTGCGCGGCAATGTCGTTGACCTCGCCGTCGCTGTAGTCGTCGGTGCTGCCTTTGGCGCTGTCGTCACCGCACTGGTCGAAAATTTCGTCACGCCGCTCATCGGCGCTATCGGCGGCCAGCCAGACTTCTCGGCCCTGCACTTTACGATCAACCATAGCGTATTCAACTACGGCAAAATCTTGAACGCGATCATCTCGTTCCTGAGCATCGCCGCTGTTGTATTCTTCTTTATCGTACAGCCTCTGAACAAACTTATGAGCAAGGCTAAACCGAGCGACGAAGTTGACAAGCCGAGCGAGCGCGAATGCCCAGAATGCCTCAGTGCCATCCCTGCTGCCGCAACTCGCTGCAAATACTGCACCGCAACCAGCAAAGCTACCGGCAAAGAAAAATAACCCCGAGACGGCTCAATAACCTCTGGAAGACCAAACTTCCAGAGGTTATTTATTAGTTAGCGGCTTTTCTTTTTGCCGCTTCCAGCGACCGCGTAATCTCAGGGTAGTTCACAGCCAAATCATAGTCTGAGCGACCAGCCATAATAGCTCGAGCAAGGTCATCATTGCCGGCTAGCGCACCGATCCGACGTCTCATAGATCGTATACCGCCCTCTACGGACGACTCGTTCACTCCTGCCATGGACATAATGTATCCAAGTTCTCTAGTATCGGCAGGTCTAGTAATGTCAAAAGCTGGTAATAGATCTGGTTGCAGCCGCCTTACACGACGTCTAAAATCACCACTTCTGTCAGCGAGCTCCGTAGCCCTGTCAGTACCTACCGCTTTAATTGCTAACGCCTGCAGCCCATCGTCTTCGAAAATCAGACCTTCTGCGTGCCTAACAACTCGGTTCAAATCATAACTCTTTATGATATATTCGATTCGCCCACGTTCTAATTCACCGTTTGCCGTATCGAGGTTATACAGTGTTTTGATCTCGCCTTGACTAACCTTACCTCGAAGATGAACTGCCGCAGTCATGACAGTATCTACGCCGCTTAGACAATCAGGTATTTCTGGGAGCGTTGAGGCTATCCTCAAGTATTCAGTTAGCGCAGCTTCTCTGAGCGGAGACCGTTGAGAACCAATCGCTCTAACCGCAGAGGTGCTACCCATAAGTTTCGCCAGATATTTATCCAGGCCGCGGAATGCTTCGGTCTTATCCTCACTATGTTCAAAAATACTTACGGCAGAACCAATTGCTCGCTCTAAGGTTCGATCGGTGGCATGGATTCCTTGATCATTATCGAGCGCCCAGGTCGCATCAGCTATTGTCATCGTCGAAGAACCATTAGGCTCAATGGTCACAAATGTATTCCATGCATGCCCACTGGTTGAGCCACCTAGCTTGTGTAAGTGTGGGTTTTTACGACTATCTGCATACCCATCACCGTCAATGCCCGAATTATACACCGCATAGGTATTACGCAACATGTTCTGATCACCTTGGGTTGCCTTTAGCGCCTCAAATACTGCCTTTGTGTTGCTAGCGATGTTGCGGCATACACCATTACCACCCCAGCCTACATCACCCCGTTTTGCAATGCCTTCTTGAAGTAGCTCTGCAGTTGTAGCAGTATCTGCTCGCGTATTTGCTGGCCTACCTACATCATCGCGCGAATATTTTGAAAGAACTCTCACGATCTCAACACTCAAGTGAACCGCTTGCGACGGAGTCAGCTGATCGAGTGAGGTAATCTCGAGTTTTTCAAGCATTGCCCTGCCGCTTTGGTCATCCTGAGTGAACCTATCCACCACAGAACGTACTTCACGTTCCCATCCAGCTTTAGAAACTGTGTTCTCATAGGTATAGCGACCACCTGTCTGTCCTTTTATTATTTCCTCCAGGTAGTCCGGAACAGCAAATGGCTCGTTGGAAGGTTCGCCTGAAGGTGCGAAATCTGCAAGTGGAGTAATCCAAGCTTTGACGCCTTCTCTTACCTCTATACGCGTAATTGGATTTTTCGGGATTACCATTTCGCATTTACTCACAATACCAGCATCCCCGTCGGCGCCGACCATGAGACTACCTATTGCAGCACGAGCGCCATATCTACCCACATTGATTGCACCTATATCGGGGGTTTGTTCTGGGGCTGGTATCAGATGCGTGAGTGTTTCTGTCATTTTTTTGTTTTATTTGTATCTTTATTGATTGTAGCAAATTATTTTGTTTTTGTCAATATTGGTTTGCTATACATTAGTATACTACCGTAGTCATTCGCCCTAGCCTATGGTTTGGATAGTAGTAAGATTCGTTTTTTAAACCCGCCACGTTTTTGCCGCTTTTCTGCCTGTGCCTCGGTAATATCGGCATGGGTTAATTTTAGCTGCTCGAGGGCTGCGTCTAGCACCTCATATACGTCGGCGAGCTCTTCTATTTGGCTCTGAGGTGTTTTGGAGTGAGCTAGTTCTGTCGCCTCCTCAATCAGCTTGGCGAGTAGATATGAAGTGTATTCATCATCGTCATCTAGGGTGCGCATCGAAACGGGTATAGCCCGGTCTGCTAACAGCTCAGGTATTTTGTCGCGTACTAGTTTCGGGTATACATCGCTGAGCGGTATTTTTGGGTCAATAGTACGTGAAGTGGTCATGCAGATATCATACCAAAAGCCGCCCATTTCTGAGTGGCTTTATATATTCAGCGGCGGGCCCGACCGGATGGTTGCCTTGCAACTTCCGTTCATTCGACAGAAAGAACAAGATTCTTTCTGGTCTTTATTCACTACACCGAACCGACGATCTACGCTCACTTCGTTCGCTGATCGCCGGTTCGAACCACGAGACAAGTCTCGTCCATAGAAAAACCGCCACCATTTGGTGACGGTTTTTCTATGGCGGGCCCGACCGGATTCGAACCGGCGATCTCCTCCGTGACAGGGAGGCGTGTTAGGCCAGCTACACCACGGGCCCGCATCACACATGTGCACTGTTTAACCTGCATGTTAGCCAAGCTAACATCACTGTTAAACTTTCGGCATCCTACCGCTGTTTTATCTGCGGTACTCACTTCGCCGTACCATTTGTACGTCTTGTTCCGTTTCCTCGACAAGAACAACGCTATTATGCTCAAATGCACGTGTGTGATGCACCTGAAATAGCTAAAAAGCGAACAAGTGAAATGATAGCAGTTTTATCTGTTAACAGCAACATGGAGCCACCGAGCAGAATCGAACTGCTGACCTACACGTTACGAATGTGTTGCTCTACCAACTGAGCTACGGTGGCATATTTGATATATTTTATCAGAAATAATTGAATAAAACAGAGGTAGATGTATAATTAATTACGTCCGCGCGGGTATCGTATAGTGGTTAATATGCGACCTTCCCAAGGTCGAGAGGAGAGTTCGATTCTCTCTACCCGCACCACTTAATTATTGATTTACGTATTTTTTGGCCGGTTTCTGTTCTTTTAGATCATTAATATACTGATTAATGTCTTTAAACTTGAACAAAATATGTGAACCATTTACTTTATCACCACTTTTGCTATCAAGTTTAAAAATTTCTAAACTATAACCAGTATTAATAACTTTAGAAAACTGCCCTTTCTTTAACTGGAAAAGCACATCGGTAGCCTGAGGTGTTATATCTTTACTTTGCCTACTTATAGTAAAGCCTATTTCGCCACCATTGTTTTTTGTCGACAGATCGTCTGAATACTTTTTCGCTACTTTGGCGAAGCTTTTTCCCGATTTTAACTCTGAATAGGCTTTATTAGCTTTTGCCTGAGTTTGTTTATCTAGAGTTGCTACAACTTTTTGAGTCAACATCTCTTGCTCTAGGTATCGTCTGAATTCTGCGACTGACCAGCCAAAATAATCCTTTAAAACATCCTCAAATACTTGTTCGCCATTCCCTAGTCTATTTTGTTCTTTTAATAGCTTAATTTGTTCATCTACTTCACTACCAGTAACACTTACATCGTTTTGTTTAGCGAGTTCTTTTACGTAACTAAAATCAATAACTTTGTCTAATGCCCTCTTCTGATACTCCGCTAATTGTTGTCTACCGGACTCTGAATTGAAGTCAACTTTTTGCTGACTATCGTAGTAATGTTTATAACGTCTTAATTCAAACAAATAGTTCTCATAAGAGACAAAATCCCTACCAACTCTAGCAATTGGAAAAGGAAATATCTGCGTTACCTTATAAATAAATGTTGAAGTTGATTGTAAAGAATACAACGCCAAAGTACAATACGAGAAAAAGATAACAACTGCCGATAGTAATATTCCGATGGTAATCACTACTATCCGATGTTTAGAATGCTGGAGTGGATAAATAAACTTTCGGGCCGACGATAGTACTTCGTCTCGATGCTCTGGGACAGTTTTGTTTGAAATAACTGGGACTGTTTTTGGCGGTTCGTTCTCACGAGCCTTCGCTTCTTTGAACTCACTAGTTATATTCTTAATTTTTTTGAAATATTTTTTCATTATTCTATGATTCCTCTTCTTCGCTATCCTGAACAAAACTTTTAGTCGATATACCTTGCTCTCTTAAAATCTTGGCTAAAGTCTTCTGTACGTGTTCAGGATGATGTACGTCGTGTATTACTAGATCTCCTATATATGTTTGTATAACCATTGTACCAAACTTAAGCAGTGTTTCCTGTAATCCACTGACAGAATAATTCATCGACTGGATCTGGTTTAGGCTCATATCAACTACGGTTTTACTAAATAAACCTTTTCGTGATATCTGAATCAATCTTTGATCTGTAACAATATAGACACTGTAATACCACGAAATCCAATAAGGCATGAATATCAAAAACCCGAGCAGAAAACCTCCGGCAAGACCCAAAAAAAAGTAGGACATTTCTGGTTTTATCAGTGACGGGATAGTTCCGGCCAGAATCGCTAGCATAGAAAAAATAAGACCTTTACGCATAACAATCGGATGTTTGCGAAAAACATATAACACCTCTTCATCATCAAACTGATCTTCAAACTGTTTTTCTGAAATTATTTGTTTGTCTTTTTGTTTTTTACTCATATTAGTATTCTACCTTAACGCTATAATTAATACTCTTCTAGATTAGT
>CAZLLY010000042.1:0-9400 GCA_964560755.1 uncultured Candidatus Saccharibacteria bacterium
TTGTCGGGTAACATGACCACGATGACGTCGGCTTTCTCTAATGCTGCGATGACCTCTGGGTCTTTGACTGAGCCATTTGAGGCTAAAATGGCGCTGATGCCTGCACCGGCGAGAACCATTGGGCCATCTGGGAATGGGAAAAAACTATCGCTGTAGGCACTGGCAGTCGTTACGTCGTGCCCTCGGTCGGCGGCACGGCTAAGGGCGAGTTTGGCTGCCCCAACTCGGTCTTGCTGGCCGACGCCGTTTCCGAGTAGCTTGCCGTCTTTGACGATGGTTATTGTGTTGCTATTGCTGGTTGAGCCAACAGCCCAGGCGAGTACTAGGTCGCGCTCTTGCTGTTCGGAAGTGGCCTTACCGTGTCGTTCGATGTAGTCGGCCGAAAAGTCGGCGACAAAGGTGTAGTTTGGCTGTACGAGCACGCTACCTCGGACTGGGCGTATCATGAGTGATTGGTCGAGTGATGCTTCGTCGAGGCTCGCGAGTGCGGGGTTTGTGACGATACGTAGTTTGGCGCGGGAAAGGATTTCGACTGCTTCGTCAGTGACACCTGCGCCGACGATGCCATCGAGCAAACGGTTTTGTCCGCTCGGCATGTGGTACTGCATGAGCGTTGTTGCGACATCAGCGTCGATGGTACCGTTGATGATGATAACACCGCCAAAAATGGCGATCTCGTCACCTTCTAGCATTTTCTGGACAGCCTCGACTATGGTTTTGCCGACCCCTGCCCCACATGCGTTGCCGTGTTTAACGCCGATGGCCATGCAAGGTACTTCGCCGAAATTGCGCACAAAACCAGCGGCAATGTGCGTTGCGGTGACGACGAGTCGGTGGATGTCGGTTTCGTTGATATAGCTGAGTTCCCAGCCTTTTCGGTGTTCAAACTGGTCTATGCCAAGGGGGTCAATGTCAAAGCGTTTGTCGGAGTATAGGCCGGCGGGCTGCTGGTATGGGTTTTCACCGTATTTTGTTGGGGCGATGCGACGTCCGATGAAACCGGCGGTTTCTTGGCCACCGAGGTTGAGTGCGGACAGTAGTATGTAGCGAGCAGATTCGTATTCTGCGCGGGCGGCAAGTTCGTCACGGAAGGTAGTCTCGTCGGGCATACCTGCGCGGAGCCATTCGAGAACGGGTGTGCGCTGGTCGGCATGCGAAAGTACAATGCGTCGGCCTTTTGCGGCGGCACGGAGCATGGTTGGACCACCGATATCTGTTTTTTCGCGGATGCTTGCCGGTGTTGCATCGGGATTATTGACTTCTTCTTCGAGGGGGTACATGTCGACAGCAACGAGGTCGATGAGTGGTATGTCGAGGCTTCTAAGCTCGGCGAGGTCTGCTTCGGAATCTAGATCTGCAAGCAAGCCGGAATGTACTTCTCGCGATAGTGTCACGACGCGGTGTCCAAGTATGGCACCTCCGCCGACAAGCTCGGCAACGTCGGTTACGGGGACACCGGCCTCGGCGACAGCTTTGGCGGTTCCACCAGATGAATAGACGGTAAACCCAAGGTCGTGCAAGCCTTTTGCGAAATCGCCAATGCCCGTTTTGTCATAGACCGAAAGTAGTGCATTTTTACCTTGGTAGTTGCCTGTTGTTGCCATGAGTCCTCCTTTTATAAAAATAGTAAACTTCCGCCGTATGGTGCGGATATGTTAGTGCCTCTAGATCTGACTCTATTGTGCCGTTTTTTTAGGCGGGATGCAACCCGAGTTCGGCTAGTTTGTCGTGGGAAGTGGAGCGAACAACGGCTGGGGCTATTTGTCGAGCAACCGAGCGACGCGGGCCTCGGTGCTGGGGTGAGTTGAAAACAAGCTCGCAAGGCCTTGCATGTTGAACATGTTGGTAAACATGAGGTGAGCGGTGGCTTCTTCGTTCGGACTGGGGCGGTAATTGGCCATTTGTGGCTTTATTTGCTCGAGTTTTTGCAGCGCCGAGGCCAGGTCGCGGCCGTCACCGTTTAGGATGTCTTTGGCATGCGCATCGGCGCCAAACTCACGAGATCTTGATACGGCAAGCTGTATGAGCATGGCGGCCAGTGGTGCGAGGATCATCATGGCGATGGCGGCTATGGGGTTGCTGCGGCCGTCCTCGTCGCTTCCACCCGTCCACATGGCTAGTTGAGCTAAATAGCTGATGGCTCCACCAAGGGTGGCAGCAACGGTCGAGACGAGCATATCGTAGTTTTTGACATGTCCGATTTCGTGGGCGAGCACGGCGTAGAGCTCCTTGTCATTTAATATTTCCATGATGCCGGCGGTTACTGCAACAACGGCGTGGGTATGCGACCGACCAGTTGCAAATGCATTTGGTACTGGGGTATTAACGAAATATAACTTGGGCATTGGTATACCGTCTCGGGTGGTGATTTGTTCAACCATTTTGCGGATTTGCGGGTATTTTGACTCGTCAAGCGAGACGGCACCCTGCATCTTGAGTACAAGACTGTCACTAAACCAGTAAGTACCAAAGTTCATAACGGCGGCAATGACGAGTGCGATGAGCACACCACTTTGTCCACCGACAAAATAGCCGATACCCATAAAAAGACCGGTCATTAAACCGAGGAGTACTGTTGTTTTCAAAAATACCGAAAATTTCATTTGTACGTTCCTTTCGTATCAGTAGAATGTATGCCGCATCGCTAGTGGTGCAGCCTATACAGTATATAGTATGGGCGCCACGTTTTGGAATACTGCCCGAGCTCTCTTTGGTCGGATGTACGCAGTAAGAGCACGCCAACGAAACTGCTATGTTTTCGGCTTATTTTGCCGTGAGTGCTTTTATGGTTTGCTTGATGAGCCCGACTGGGAGTTTTTTATCGAGCGTAAACCACAGCGTCCCCTTGCCTTTGGTGTACGGGCGCAGTGCTTCCTGCAGCTTTTCGTCCTTTGGAATGGGATACATAGCCACATGGTCTTTCCAGCCAGAAATGAACACGCGGGCCCGTTTGTCGTCGATCTTATATCCAACAATCCCGTAGCTCACCACCTCTCGCGCTTTGGGTAATTCTGCCCGAACAATCGCCCGCAGCTCATCAAACAACGGCCGAGCGGCTGTTGGAACCTGGGCAACGTATTCATCAACTGTTACCGTCGGTTTTTCTTTTGGCATAACGGCAAGTTTGTATGACGCTCGCAGCATCGATTCGAGTACTGAGAGGTCAATATTGCTCAGTTTTGGTATATATAAGCAGCCGACACTCGTTGTATGTTTGCCGAGCCGACCAAGTTCTTCACCGTAGCGGTCAAACCCTTCATAAAAATACACCGTCAGGGCGCTTTTGCGTGGGCTAAACCCGAGTATGCCCATATCACCCTCGCGGCCGGCTTCCGACTTGTAATGCTGCGTACCGAAACCGATGATACTCGGCCCCCACATGACGGGTGGTAGGTCGGAGATATTCTGCATGAGCGCAATGAGCGTCCGCGCCTCTGCTTGCCGAGTTTCACTGACGGTCGCCAGAAAATCATCAACTGATGCGCTGGTTGGTTGTGTCTTATTTTCACTCATGATGGCATTTTGTGCTTACGCGGTTGTGCGACTACGGATAGCCCTAAACATATCAGTAGGAAAGAAAAAGCGGCTGGGATTAATGCTGCCACTCCGGTATTTGCCAATGGATGGGTGATGATGTTTATAAGCGTATCCTCGATAATGTTTAGCTCGCTCGTAGTGGTGTCGCCGAGCACCGAACCGTCACGAGTCGTAATGCTGACGGTGACGCTGTAGCTCCCAACCTCTAGTTTGGGGCTAAGAGCGCTCAGATCAAGCCTCCAGGTATTGCCGCTTACCGACAGTTGACTTGAAGAGCCAAGTACATAGCTAACTCCGTTTACTGCGATCGTCAAACTCTGGCTATTTGCGCTGTCGTACGTTCCGATAATAATCGGCTGACCGCCCACCCATGTTGTTGCGGTAACTGTTGGGAGGTCGGCGTCTGGCCGCAAAATCGTGATGCTAGTACTTGTGGTCGAGGTGTTACCCGCCTCGTCGCTGAACGTTACTGTTGCCGTATACTCGCCTGCTACGAGTCCGGTAACTGTTCCCGGAGGTAGCGTCCACGTCCCGTCGCTGTTATTGGTGGCCGTATACGTCACACCATTTATCAAAACTGTCACTATGGCCGTCGGGTCATTAACCGTGCCCCCTAGCCCAGGGCTATTATTGTAGCCATCTGGTATTGCATCGACCGTCCCGGTTGGCGCAGTGAGGTCAACGGTTAGTTCATTGGTCGTGGTGTCGGTACCGCTATTTCCAGCCGTGTCTGTAGCTGAGACGCTTATTTCGTATATTCCTTCTGCTAACGCCGGGGCTATCGTACCACTAGGTAGCGTCCAGGTCCCGTCGCCATTGTTGACGGCAGTATAAACATTACCGTTCACGGTAACCTGTATGACGGCTGTTGGGTCATTTATCGTTCCGATTAACTCTGGACTTGTACTGTTGGTTGGGGCGACGTTGACCGTAACCGCTGGCGGCGTACTATCATACGTGACGCTGTTGTCGGTGCTTGTACTGGCGGTGTTACTATTGCCGGCGACATCGGTGACAACCCCGGCAGATAATGCTACGGATGCTGTATCGCCGCTTGTCATACCGGTGACAATTACCCGCCAGGTGGTTGTATTTACCTGTGTCAGGGTTGTAACGCTACCACTTGTGCCTGATAGTGCAAAGCTGCTTGCGCCGAGACCAGTGACTGGTTCGGAAAAGACGACATCAAAGGTGGCAGAATCGACATTAGTAGGATCGGTCTGAGCGGACGCTTGGTTAATGGTAACCGTTGGCTTAGAAAGATCGACTGTGACACTGTTGTCAGTGCTTGTGCTGGCAGTGTTCAGGTTGCCAGCCAGGTCTTTTGCGACGCCAGATGGTATGGTGGCTACCACCGTTTCGCCATTTGCGAGATTACTGACGGTAATATCCCAGGTTTGGTCATCAATCTTGGATAGTGACGAGACATTGCCGCTCGCCGTACCACTCAGTGTGATGTCGCCAGCCGTAAACGTGCTCACCTGCATCGTTTCAGAGAATACAACGTGGAAATGAGCGGTTGATTGGTTAGTTGGGTCTGGCTGTCCAGCGGCTTGCTCAATGGTTACCGTCGGAATGACCGTATCGATCACATATGCCTGAGTGTTACTGGTAGTGACGCCTGCATTACTGGTAGCTGCTACGGTTAGAGTTCCTGTTGCGGTGATCGTCCCGCCGGTACAGCTGATGGGTATCGTGGCTGGCAACGCTCCACAACTAAAGCCGCTACTACCGGCACCCGAAATAGCTATGTTCGTAATGATCATACCGGTCGGCCCCGTTACCTCGACTGTTGTATCATTGATAGCTACATTACTCAGTGTCGTAGGGGCATTAATGTTTTCAATCGGTGGGTAGACGACCGTTTTCTCGGTCATGTTTCCGGCACGGTCATATGCGCGTACTGTGACAGTATGCGAGAGCGCGGGTGTTAAGGTTGGAGTTTGCGGGCTCGTTGCCGTCGTGAATGAGCCACCGTCGTAGCTGATTTCGTAATGATCAATGCCTGATTCGCCGTCGGTGGTCGACCAAGTAATCTGCGGCGCGTCCATCGTAAAGCCGCTCGTCATAACATCGACGTTGATGGCAAATGTCTGGGGCGTCGTCGCGTCGTACATCACCCAGTTGTTTGGAGAGCCGGTACTCGCAGTATTAGCGTTACCAATAAGGTCAGTGAACGTATTGGCGGCTATAGTAGCCGTCACGGTATCACCGCTCGTCATGCCCGACACCTCTATCTCGTAGTGGGTTGCATCGATTTGCACTAGGCTCGAAACTGTTCCTGTTGTTGTCCCGAGGTTGATGTCTCCGGCTGTAAGGGTCACTGTTTGTATAGGCTCACTGAGCGTTACTGTGAAATGGGCAGTATTTGTTTTGGTATATTCGGCCTGGCCAGACTTACGGACGATGGAAACTGTTGGTGCGGTAGCATCAATAGTTAATGCGTTCGCCTCAGTGTATGTCGTGGTTATAGTGGTCTCAGGGTCGGTGATTGTCATGGCAACATCATATGTGCCGTCGGGAATTGTCGAAAAAACATTATCGGCAACTGTCCACGTACTGCCGCTAATAGACGCCGTAGCATCCTGACCATCTACCGTAATCTTTGCGGTTGTCGGTGAAATCCCGGCCGTAAAGCCACTTAGTGAAACCGCGCCACTCAGGCTTGGAGTACTGTCGGTAGTTGTCTTGCTCGTTACGTCACAACCTGAAACTACGGCAGCTCGTTCATTACTGAACTCACTCGTGCTACCATTTGCATCAGTTGCCGTCATGGAAAGATTGATAAGGGCGGGTATAGGTACGGCAGCGTAACCATTTCCATCTGTCGTAACAGTCGTCGAAGAGTCATACACTTCACCTTCACCGTAGCCGGTAGCGTCGCGACCCGACGGATTTGCATAAAAATCAACGGTATAGGTGGCATTCGGCAGTGAGCGTAGAACGATTCGTTGCTCGGTTGATGCGTCGCATTTGGTAAATGCGGTACGACGAGCGAAGTTCTGTTTTCCATTGGGGCCCGTATCGGCATCACTTAAGTCCCAGACATCTGGCGCATTTAGTATGCCAGGTAAGTCAATCCCGACCGAGCCATTCCCATAAATTGCATTACCACGGACGACATTGCCTGTGCCGATTGTTCCCTCAACGTTCACGCCAGTGCCGGTATTGCCTCGGATGATATTAGCCTCACCGGCAGCAACCCCGCCAACTTGCACGCCGTATGAATTAGCAATCCGCACACCCTTACCGTTTGGTTTGATAGCCCCTGAGCTATCGACACCGATGCGGTTGCCGAGAATTTTTGGCGCGTTTGTCGCAACGGTCTGATCTGAAATATAGATACCTTCATTCGTATTGCCTGCAATAATGTTCCCTTGACCTGCGGTGCTACCGCCAATTTCAATGCTACCGCCGGGGGTGGTAAGCCCATACATGTACACTCCCCGACCATTCGCTACGACCGTTCCGGATTCATTGAGCCCAATGGTATTGCCATATATTTGTACATTTTTACCATGGGAAGCTGTTACGTTCGCATTGATACCCGCGCTATTGCCAGAGATATAGTTTCCCTCACCCGCTGCCGAACCGCCAACTCGTACTCCGTCCATAACCGCAAGATAGATTCCTTGCGTGGTGTTAGCGCCTACTGGTTTTGTACCGTCGATTGCAAGTCCAATATAATTGCCTAAAATTGTTATATTACTGTCAGCAGTGTTGGACATAATCTGGACATTGCTCGTAGTGTTACTGGCGATGTAGTTACGTTGTCCCGGCGCTGAACCACCAACTCGTACATTTTTTGCACCAGCACGGATAAAGACACCGCCAGTATTCGGCCCCTTTGTAATTCCATCCGCCTTGAGCCCAATATAGTTACCTTCAACGACCGTTGTCTGTCCGAGAACTGCGTTAGTACTATATATATCAATACCCATTGACGCTCCATTTGCCACGACAATGTTCCGTTCGTTCGCGCTCACGCCGCCAATCTGTGTGTTTGCTGCCGTAGCGGCAACAGAAATACCACTGTTAGCATTGGGTACGAGCGTCGTACCGTCGCTTCCGAGACCAACGTAGTTACCTTTTATACTGGAACCATTAATAGTACCGGCAACGTTGATGCCGACCCCTGTGTTACCTGCAACGATATTACCCTCTCCTGGTAATGATCCACCGATCTGGATATTTGTACCACTATATGCAGTGGAAATACCTCCTGCATTCGGGAGCGCACCGATGCCATCAGCCTTCACTCCGACATAGTTACCTACGATCTTGGCATTTGTTGAGTTCTCGACCCACAGACCCATAGTTGGATTACCCGAAATGACATTTCTATCATCTGGCGTCGTGCCACCAATAACAATATTATTGCCACCAACTCGACCAAACCAAGTGTTTCCCGATATTGCAGCCTGACCAGTAATATTCGGCCCAATGAAGTTCCCTCGAAGTTTCAGCCCATTGCTAAGCCCCGAATTAGTGCCTCCCAACGACGAAGCGGCGGTCACCTGTGTAACTGGGTTTCCGCTAATGATATTCTTGTAAATATCAACGTTCGCAGCTCCACGCAGGTTTACTCCTGCTCCCGAGACAGTGGACGCAGTCTTTAGGTTTGGCAGTGCATTCATGCCGGTACTATCTGTTCCGATGAGGTTTTTATAAACAGTATGTCCACCTGTACCACCCCATATATCAATGCCTTTTTCGTTATTGCCACTAATGAGGTTGTTTTCAATATGCGTTGTTGCCGCTGAGTTACCGACATAAATACCGCCGAGGCCCCCTGCAGGAACTGTCGTTAACCCGTCCGCCTCTGGACCGATATAGTTACAGGTAATCTGTGCATCCGGTGCGTTGTTGCGAATATTATATTTTGAGGTGCTAAGGGCGCCATTAACTACGAGTCCTTTTATCTGAGACCCAGCGGCAGTTGACGCCAAGCTCAATACGTCTGCGCCAGCAGCGATACCCCTAGTCGTCACCGTTATGAGCAGGGTGTGCGGCGTGTTGGGCGAAGCAATAGTCCCGTCGGGGTTTTGCGGCACAAGTACTCCACATGAAGCTCCGGGTTGAGACAGTCCATTGATAACAGTTGGCTGTGCGATCACCGGTAGAGCAGATGTAAGGCTGATCGTCTGCACGCCCGCCACAGGGATATTGAACGTGATGTTATGAGGCGCCGCCGAAGTCGTCGACGCTGCGTTGGCCTGAGTTATTGCATCGCGCAGGCTGCCTGCACCGGCATCGTTCGTGTTGGTCACCACGATGTTTAGCTGTGCAGCATGGACCAGGCTTGTTGAACTCACCAAGGCTAGCAGTAGCCCGCAGGTAATAAACGAAATTACGCCTAAATACCAACTCTTCTTTATATTTTTCATAACTACAAGAGTAATTATAGTATGCTTTTTACAACAATACTAGTGGTTATTTTATACGGTTCGCAGAGGGATGTCCGCCGGGTATCTATGCGGCAGGCCCGTATTCGCTGATGACAATTTTCTTTTGTTGCATAAGGGTTGCAAATGCGTTCGGCTGCTGCATGAGCACTTCCATATTTTCTGGGACGATCTGCCAACTGACGCCAAATTTGTCTTTGCACCAGCCACACTGCTCGTTTTCTGGGTGAGCCGACAGCTTACTCCACAGGTAATCTATCTCAGCTTGGTCTTTGCATCTCACCATGAGCGAAATTGCTTCGTTGAACACGGCGTCTTGCTCGAACGGGCTATCCATAGCCGCGAGCCACTGACCGTCAAGCTGCACATCGCCGTACATAAGTGAGCCAACCACCGTACCCGGAGCGCCCTGACCTTCCTGATAGATTTCGAAGTGACCTTTTTTTGTGTCTTTAAAT
>CAZLLY010000043.1:0-8486 GCA_964560755.1 uncultured Candidatus Saccharibacteria bacterium
AGCCGCCAACGTCCCTACTACCGGAAATGGTCCGGCAAATGGTAGAATAGAAGTCTATCGTGGCAAAGATTGTGCTAGCAACACCAACACGCGTGCGGTTGCAGCTGTTTACTCGATCGAAACAACATCAAATAAACTAGTTTTACAGTGCGCTGAGGGCTAGAGATAACTAAAGAGTTCAAAAATGAGCCCTACACAGGGCTCATTTTTGTTAATGACTATACTATGCCAAGGGGGTATACTTAAGGCTAATGGTTACAATAGCAATATGTTTATCGGGGTTGGTGTTTGGGAGTTTTGTTAATGCGTTTGTGTGGCGTTTGCGGCAGCAAGATCTTCGGTCCCAGGTAAAGAAGACAGATAAGAAAAGGCAATCCCAGGTAAAAACGTCTAGGGAAATGTCGATCTTACATGGACGAAGTATGTGTCCTGAGTGTCGTCACACACTTGCGCCCCGTGATCTTATACCGGTCTTCAGCTGGCTGAGTTTGAGAGGCAAATGTCGCTACTGCAAAAAGCCGATCTCATGGCAGTACCCAACTGTTGAGCTCACGACGGCGCTCCTTTTTGCCGTTTCCTACATGGTGTGGCCGCTTGAGCTCGATGCTTTTGGGTGGGTCAACTTGGTTGTTTGGCTCATTTTTATAGTGTTTTTTGTGGCACTTGCCGTGTACGATTTTCGCTGGTCTGAGCTGCCAGATGTGGTCGTATTCCCACTCATTGGCCTCGCAAGTGTACTGGCAGTAAGCAACGCAGTCTGGCAACATGATATTTCTCTGGTGTGGCTACCTGCGCTCTCGGGGGCAATATTTTTCGGGCTTTTTTGGGTCATATATCAAGTGTCGAACGGCGAATGGATCGGCGGAGGTGATGTAAAGCTTGCTGCTGTCCTCGGGCTGCTCGCGGGGACGCCGTTTCGGGCGCTACTCGTACTGTTCCTGGCCTCACTTATCGGGACCATCATGAGTCTGCCCATAGTCATTAGGGGCAAAAATGCAAAAGGCGTCCATATACCATTTGGCCCGGCACTATTACTCGCCATGGTTATCGTGCAGCTTTTTGGCGCCAGTGTTGTCACCTGGTACCAGGGGATATTGTACTAAGCTAGGGAGTAGAATCGTGTTACTATGGCACTCATACGTTGGCAGAAACACATACGGTTACTATTATGAATATTCTCGCTTATGCTATACTGAACACAAGATGAAACGGGGGGGTAAGCACACATTATCGGCGGTTGGCTTCACCATTGTGGAGACGTTGATCGTACTGGCTGTTTCGGCAGGTTTATTCATCATCGCCGCCGTCTATATCGGTGGTAAACAGCAAAAAACACAGTTTCAGGTGGGCGTCAGGGACACGCAGACGTTGCTGCAACAGACCATGGCAACCGCCGAGAGCGGTTATTATGGGAATTTAGATGATTTCAAATGCAGTTTGGTCGGCGGCGCTACTGCCGACCTGACATTCTCGGGAAGTGGTGGTGAGCTCGGTGCGCGGGGCGAATGCGTCTATATAGGGAAGGCAATTGTTCTGAGTGGCTCAACAATGTACACATTCTCTTTGGCTGGAACGCGCATCAACGCAGCAGGTTTTGACTCGACAAATCCAAAGGAGGCACGCGCAACTGTGGTGAAAGATTCTGTAGGAAACTCAACACTCCCCAATGGCTTACAGGTGCTAGGACACTCGCTTAACGGCGCGGCTTTTGAAAAAGGAGCTGTCGGCTATATGTATCTTAGCTCTATGGCGAACCAGCCCTCGTCAAATGTTGGGTCGCAGTATTTTAGGCTGTACAGAGTTTCGGATAGTTTTACATCCGTAGCAGAAACGGACAAAAACGCGATGGCAACCATTATAAATAATGAAAAACGCGCAGGTACGCCTTTCCAGCTGGCGAGCAGCTACCAGATATGTTTAGCTCGTGACGGCGACCCACAATCTGCGATCGTGACTATCGGCGGGAGCAACAGCTCGTCAACATCGATCGATTACGCCGCAGATGATCATTGCGGGAAGGCTGAGTTACAATGAGAATATCTCTTGGGGAAAAAGGCGACACTATCATTGAGGTGTTGATAGCGGTAGGTATCGTCAGCTTGATAGTGACTTCAGCCTACGCGACGACCAACCGAAACGTTCAGGCATCCCAAAATATTCAGGAACAGGGCCAGGCTCAGAAACTGGTTGAGCGCCAGATAGAACTACTCAGAAAAAATGGCATTGATTCGACCAAAGACTGTTTTGACGCCACTGGGCTTGCTTCTAACGATTGTAACCTTACTGCCGATGGACAGTCCGCTCCGACAGGCTACTCTGGGGCAATATTTACCATGAACATTAGCAAAGTACCAAGCTCATCCTCGTACAGCGTAAAAGCCTCGTGGGATACGCTAGGGAGCGGAAAAGCAAACGTAACGATGTACTACCTACCATGACAACACTACAATGCATAGCCGCCTCTAAACACAAAAACCAATCTGGTTTTACTATCATCGAGCTCATGATCGCCACGCTAGTTTTTTCAGTTATTTTGGTGGTTATTACGGTGGGCGTGCTGTACTTTACAAAAAGCTACTACCACGGGGTATACCAGTCGTCTACGCAGAATGCAGCGCGCTCTATCACGGAGTCGGTTATGGATTCGGTCAGATTTGGCTCCGGGGTCCCTGTAGTAAAAGGTAGTAACAACTTTTTTTGTGCCGGCGGGTATGTTTTTGTGTTCCAGCCAGGTGAAATGTACGACAAAAACGTAGCGAGTACCAAGGGTATGTATATGCAGCCGATGTCTGCTACCTGCGCACTTGACCCCCCATCGGCCGAAAGCAAACAGCTACTGGGCAACCGTATGCGCATCGCCTACATAGATTTCACCTACGATAGTACCAATGACATATATACACTCGAGGTGAAGGTAGCGTATGGTGCTGATGACTTTTTGCAGGGTACAGGTAAAGACATGAGCTGCATCCCCGGAAAAGGGTCAGAATACTGCGCGGTTGCGACGTATTCATCCTCTGCGAGACAACGAATATAGCTAAAACGAGCACAGGAAGGTACAATATGAGTATGCATAAGCGGAACAAACAACTCGACCAAAACGGCATCGTTTCATTTATGGTGACACTTATAATGATGATGGTCATTACACTGATAGTTGTTGGGTTTACGCAGGTGACAAACAGAGCGCGCCGTGAAGCAACTGACCGGCAGTTGAGCGTGCAGGCGATGTATGCGGCAGAATCAGGCGTAAACGCTGTATACAATGCTCTTTCGAGTGACCCAGCGTCTATCAAGTCACAAACCAAATGTGATGAAACCAATTACGTAAAGCCAGTTCTTTCGGCAGGCGCAGTAGAGGTGACGTGTCTACTGGTTGACCCAACGGTCGAAAACATCAAGGTCGACCCATCCCGAGACGCATCAAAAGTAGTATTCATTAACCCGACAGATAGCAACGGGACGAATGCAAGCATTAGCTCACTGACTATAGAATGGACACCACCACTGCCTACTACTCCCGACTGGAGCGGATGTGCAGCCAGTACTTCTGAGGTTGGCGTTTTCAAAACAAACGGTGATGGCTGCGATTATGCCTTCCTGAGGATTGACCTTATGCAGTACCAAGACCCTAACGTTGGCTCGCCTCAGGCAGAAACACTCAATAGTAAAACGATCTCACTATATATACAACCATCAAAAGTTTTATCATCAACAACTATTTCTAGCACAAACAAATCAGTGATACTTGGTGCACTCTGTAACGACACATCTTGTGTCGCTCGGATTGGGTTGGACAGTACGCTTCAGGGCAAAATGTTCTATGCCCGTATCAGTACCATGTATAACGATACGCAGAGCGTAACTATTGATGGGACAAAAACAAGTAGCAATGATGCCTTCTTTACGGGGGGCCAGGTCAAGATAGACTCAACCGCTCGCGCACAGGATGTACTCCGTAGGGTGCAGGCTAGGGTTTCGCTGAGCGGGCTCGATGCAGATTCCCCCATAGGTGCCATTTTATCTGGTGAGACGCTGTGTAAACGGTTTGAAATCGGCGGCACATTGCCAGACCCGATGGACAAGTGCAGCGAATACTAGATTATAGCGCACAAGCTTGGTTTATTTGTGGTGAAATTTTTCGTGCACCGCTTTTAGATGTGGGTCGGTAACGTGAGTATATATCTGGGTGGTGCTAATATTGCTGTGGCCTAACATTGCCTGGACTGAACGTAGGTCAGCGCCGTTCATGAGCAGGTTTGTCGCAAATGAATGGCGCAGCGTGTGCGGGCTAACATGCTTTGTTATACCGGCAGCGAGCGCATAGTGGGCGACAAGCCGCTGAACACTACGGGCGGTTAGGCGGTGAAAGTTACCACTACGGTCAACCGTTTTTCGCCCGCCGTACCGTATAAAAAGTGGTTTGGTGTTGTCGGTGCGGCGGTCGATATATTTTTGTATCCATTCTGCCGCATCGGGGCTGATGAAAATAGGGCGGTCTTTTTGGCCTTTACCACGCACCATAAATTCGCGGCGTTTGAGGTTTATGTGTTCTTTGTCGAGCCCAACCAACTCACTAACGCGCAGGCCGCTGCTAAAAAGTAGCTCAAGTATCGCACGGTCTCGCAGTCCAGACTCCTCGGCGATATCTGGTTGTTCGAACATCCGAACAAGCTCGTCTTCGTTCAAAAACGTAACTTGTGGTCGTTTTGTGCGTGAAAGTTCGATTTTGTCAGGGGCCATGCACTCCATGCCGCGCTTATTGCAAAATTTTAAAAAACTGCGCAGCGCGATCAAGTGGTAGTTGAGCGTTGTTTTCTGCAGCTCATCGCTCAGGTTCGTACCGAGTCGGTTCAACCATAGTCGCCATTTACGTACCAACTCTTGGTCGATATCTTGAACGGTGATGTCGCCCCCATAGTCGGCCAGTCTCGTCAGATAATGGTCGTAGTTGGCGATAGTCTTTTGCGAACGGTTTTGCTCTATCTCGAGATATTCGAGAAAGTCCGTCTTTGCTTTGGTAAACTTCATATGCTTTTAGTATCAAGTATCGCATGACAACTAGCAAGTGCCTAAAGCCTAAAAAATATACGTAAAGGTAGATTTGTTGGCTGTAACCCCTTGCATTTGCTAGAATGGTGACAGAGTAACTATAGAAAGGAACATGTATGACGGAACGGACACTTGTTATCTTTAAACCGGACGCAGTTATGCGGGGTATCGTTGGGGAAGTGATGACGCGTTTTGAACGAGCTGGGTTCAAGATTATCGGAATGAAAATGCTCAAACCTAGCTATGATGACTTCTTTACACATTACGAAGGTATCGGAACACTCAAATCTCGCAAAGGTGAGGAAATATTTGAAAGCCAGCTAGCCACTATGCAAATGGGGCCTGTTATCGCCATGGTGCTTGAGGGCGTCGAGGCGGTTGAGTTTGTCAGGAAAATGGTCGGAAGCACTGAACCAAAGTCTGCACTTCCGGGCACCATCCGCGGTGACTACGCACACGTCAACTATGGCCAGCCTGCCGAGGCGGGGATGGGTGTACCAAATATTGTTCATGCTAGCGCCACCAACGAGGAGGCTGAACAAGAGATTGACCATTGGTTCGCCGAGAGTGAGCTATGTTCTGACTACGATACCGTGAACGCAATTTTCACCCAGCCAAAGAAGAAATAACGCACTTTTACTTGAGTACTTTTCGTACTCAAACGTCCCCATAGTTCAATGGATAAAATAGTTCCGTCCTAAGGAAAAGCTCCAGGTTCGAATCCTGGTGGGGGCACCAGAAAGAGGTACAAGATGCGTGACTTTTCAGACTTTTTAAGAACAAATATGGAAAATGCGAGTGAGCTTGCGATGTCGTATTTCGGCAGAGTGAGCGTTACCGTAAAACCTGAAGACAACAACCAAGTATTGACCGATGCAGATTTAGCAATCGGAAAGCTACTGGTAGACTCCTGTAAACGTGAATTCCCCAAGTTTAACATTATTGACGAGGAGGCAGGGGTTATCGATAACGGGTCATCATATACGGTAGTCACTGACCCGATCGACGGCACAAGCAACTTTGCCAATGGCTTACCGTTGTTTGGAATATTTATGGGGATACTAAAAGACGATGTTCCGGTTGCAGGTGCAATTGCTCTCCCTGCTTTCGGAAAGGTATATATCGCCGAAAAGGGCAAGGGAACGTTCTGTAACGGCGAAAAAATTGGGGTGAGTGATGTAACCGAATTAAAAAACGCACTTGTCGCCTATGGTATTGATGGGCACCAAGAAGCCCCAGATGTTACACACCGTGAGGCTAAGCTACTCGGTGAGATCGTTTTAGCCATCAGGAACCTACGTACCTCGAACAGTGCCTTTGACTTCGCGGCGGTTGCAGATGGCAGGTATGGGTTGGTATTGAATCGAACATCAAAAATATGGGATAACGTCGCTGCGCAAATCGTTATAGAAGAGGCGGGCGGTGTATACACCGACTTCGATGGTAAGCCCATGAGTTATGTCGATGCGCTAAAATTTCCGTCGAAAAACTATACAGTTTGTGCGGGAGCGTCAGAGCTACATGCAGCAATCCAGCGTATCATCCACGCAAAAGCCGCCTGATTTGTTACAATTAAGCATATGAGCAATACAAAAGAGACCTCGAAACATGTGGGCAAGACGCCTTCAGTGAAATATTTCGAGGACCAGTTTGATGACGAAGATGTTCTTTATGTGTTTCGTCGTCATCCGGTCGTTATGCGTAAGGGTTTGATATTTGGATCTTTTGGGTTACTTGTTGGTCCGCTGTATACGCTCGTTCTGACTTTTACAAACTCCACCAACCCTCCTTCGATGACGTTTTTCTACCTGAGTTTCGTAGTAAGCCTGGTTATATGCGCCGTGCTGTTTTTCCCGTCCTGGATGGACTGGTATTTTAGTGTGTTCATTGTGACGAGCAAGCGGTTTATCCAGATTACGCAGAAAGGGTTCTTTCACAGGAACGTATCTGACCTGAACCTCAATCTGATACAATCTATCAACTATGACATTGCCGGTATCGAGCAAACGCTGCTCGGCTATGGTACAATTACCATGCAAACATACGTGGGCGATTTACTGATGCATCACATCCATCATCCTGCAAAGACGCAGCGCAAAATTGTTGATATTTTACGCGAGCAGGACATTTCGCCGATGGTGAATGCCATTAACTTACGAGCAAACCAGCATGAAATCCAAAAAAACTGATCACCTGAGCGCAAAAGAACGACTAGCCAAGATAAAGGCTGTTGTTCCGCCTGTCGCTGCACGCTTTAAAAAGCCCAATCTGCAACAGCAGACAGACGTCGCACTACAAAACGTGCCGCGTATTACGAATGAAACTGTTGCCGAGCACCGCGAGGAAGTCCTAAAAGGTGCTCGCAAGTTCAAATATCCACTCGAGCACAGCAAACACAAGATCGTTATCGTGACGAGTGGCCTACTTTTGGTTGCGCTTGTCGCATTTTTTATCGGTACCAGCATCAACCTCTACCGCCTTCAGTCGACCTCGAGTTTTATGTACCACGTTACCCAGGTTGTGCCATTTCCGGTGGCCAAAGTAGGCAAACAATATGTCGCATACGAAAATTATTTATTCGAAATGCGCCGCTACATGCACTATTACCGAACGCAACAACAGGTAGATTTCTCGAGTGAATCAGGCAAATTGCAGCTTGCCGACTACAAACCACGGGCCATGAAAAAAGTTATCGATGCGGTATATGTCAAAGATTTAGCCCGGAAACAGGGCATTACCGTTAGTGATGCCGAAGTCCAGGATGCGCTTGCAATGCTGCGGTCGCAAAACAGGCTGACAAGCGACAAAGAGCTAGAAAGTGTCATACGACGGTTTTATGGCTGGTCTATTGAAGACCTAAAAAGACAGCTCAGACAAGAGCTACTTGCGCAAAAAGTTGCCGCAAGCCTTGATACCGAGACGTCGACCAAGGCGAGCTCAATAGTGCAACAGATCAAAGCTGGTGGCGACTTTGCCGCGCTTGCAGCCCAGTACTCAGCTGATGACACGACAAAAGGGAATGGTGGCCAGTACACAGACACCGCTATTAGCCTCGGTAGCCAGGAAGTTTCGCCGATACTAATCCGCGAGTTAGCACGGCTAAAACCAGGCGAAGTGTCGAACATCATCACGACGCAGTCGTCGTTTGAGATAGTCAAATTACTCGAGGTAGACTCGAGTGGCAAGTACAAGGCTGCACATATAGAAATACCGTTTAAGCCCATCGCGACGTACACAGATGGGCTAGCCAGTAAAACGAAAGTAAAGTACTTTATCTCGATTCCTGAAAAAGACGCAGCTCAAGCTAAGCAATAAAAGCGCACAAGAATACTTGCATTTGTCTTTATAAGTTGCTACACTTACCCCTGTTAGTTTTTATATTGGCATGGGCTCGTAGTGAAGTTGGCCTATCACGCCTCCCTGTCACGGAGGAG
>CAZLLY010000044.1:0-8483 GCA_964560755.1 uncultured Candidatus Saccharibacteria bacterium
CATCCTCTGTACTATCTTTTGGGTCGCACTTCAGGTTACTAGCCTGCCTATCGTCAAACGACTCTTCGGCACAGGGTTTGTCTATGACCTTACGAAAGCCACGGTTGCCGTCACAAACCCCATATCTATGTACCTTTTATACCTGCTTGCATCATTCGTCCGTTTCACAGACCTCACCTCATTCATGCGCCAGTGGATATACGATATCCCCCGAAACGCGCTCGACTGGCTCGGGTATATAGAAACCCTAGTTTTTGTCAGTATCCTGTTTCTCGTCATCTGTGCCCTGCGATATGCCTATTTGAAAAAGGCACCTACACCGTGGCGCAAACTTCGCCCGGCAGCCCTCATGTTACTCGTCGGGGCTACTCTGCTTGTCTCATACCAGTTTATCCCCTCAACTGCCGACCGATCGCTCGCAGCGTTTCTCAAACCACAGCAGTATTCCGTCAATCAGAAACAGCCAATGTGGTCCTGCTGCATGGTCCGCGATAAAACTACAGAGTTTAGTGCGACCGACATATATTACAAAGTGTCACAGGGTAGTCAAACCCGATATTTCCACGCTTCCGATACGAGCAGTTCACGAGGTTTTGAACGTGGGGCGCAAACATGGAAGATTTCCGAGATAAACCAACAGTCATACACCACTTCGATTCAGCCCTGGTAGCCCAGCAGGGAAGACACCTAGTCATCTTGGACGTCTACTGTAACGGCACCAGATCTGGTTTTATAAAGTAATCAATCCTATAATCACCGCCAGAACTCATCCCACCTTCGTTAATACCCATATAGAGCTGCCCGTTGACACTCATCATATTCTCACCTTCATCGTTGAGGTTGATCCTGTACGCACCAACATAGTTACCGCTCCAGTCATATACTCCTATGACGTTATAGCCCGTCTGCCTGAATACGACACGCATAACATATATATACGAAGCGTCACACTCTGTACCTTGATTTAGGATTATGGTTGATTTCCCATCATACTTAATGCCAAGCTCTCCGCTAATCCCTAAACGAGTATTTACTGTAGTGTTATCAAAAAGCATCTTTTGGTATACGAAATTGCTGTCATACAGTCGACCGTTTATCACATACTGGTCCGATGCGGCGTTGTAACAAACATTACTCGTAGAAGTATGGTCACTCGTCGTAACTATCCGTTCAGAAACCAAGGTGACAGGATCGACGATCATCAATTTATCCTTTACGCCAGACGTCCCCGTCGTACTCTTATCCCATATTGATACAACCAGCTTTTTTGTATTTGCGTTATACGTCATATCGTTAGCGTGCCCGATTTTGCTGCGGGGGAATGGGCTGCTCTCCATAACCTTTTCGCCGGCTACAGTATATTTGAAGATTTTCGTTTGCTCTTTGTCTGAAACCCACTTCGTACATGCAAAATATATGTACTCTCCATCTGTTGCGCCCCCCTGCATAGTACCACAATCATTCACCGTCCCAGCCTGTTGGAAGCCAACCAGCCTTACCTCGCAGCCGGCTGCATCGTATACATTTGGAAGTTCTGTTTTCGCGGTAGCACATAACTCTTTCCAGGTGTCTGATCTTATCTCACCGCTTTTCGTCAAACCTTTTGCTTGTTGAAAACGCTCAGTTTTTGCCTTTGTGTAATAAGAGAAGTAGTTATCAACCTTGACGGAGCTGCCCGTGTCGGGCGCGATATTTAACATCTGTTCGGCATATTTGACACAGATATTGTCAGACCCCTTCCTTAGAACGACCCCTTCGTAACACTGTCTATAAGTCGCAGCACTTGAAAATCTCATCATAAATAGGCCAATGAGACCCACTGTGGTAGCAACGATTATCGGTAGTATGATATGTTTTTTAGAATTCTGATTTTTTTTGATTTTCTGATTTTTTTTCGTATTCTTGCTGTTTTTCATGTTTGCACCTTTACTACTGTATATGGTGAAATATAACGCGCTTATGCTCCAGAGTCAAGCTATGGTTCGGTACGGCGACACATTTCCCCCCGTAATCGGTCTATGCAGCCATCCGAGAAATGACATGGTCGCGTGCCTCGGCATGCGTCAACCCCAGTACCACCGCCAGCTCGTCGTACAGCGCTTGCTCGGCCATGCGGAAATACATGCGGTCTATCTCACTCGCTTTTTTGTGGTCGGCCTCTTTTTCCTCGCTACGCAAATAGCTCGTTTTGATAACACGCACCAAGTCGGAGTGATCGCCGCTATCAACCAGCGCCTTATATTCTTGTGCGGCCTTGAGTTTTGAAAGCTCAACTGTTTGTATACTCGGGATTTGCTCAACAAGTGCGAGCGCATCTCGACGTGAAAGTGGGCGGCGCAGTAACCCAAAGGCATTCTCGACAGGCGAGTATATGGTCATGCCGCTTTCGCCGCGGACGCTTAGTTTGTAATAATCTTTTTCGTCCCGATAATTCTTCAGGAGCCCCTCTATTTTACAGATGTCGTGTTTATGAACGACTGTGTCACCGATATTGAACATGTTGCCTCGCTTCTTTTTTAGAAAACGACGCAAAATTGAAGAGATTCGACGCGTTTGTACCCACAGTATAGCACAAAAACAGAGGTAATGGTACACTCATGCACATGAAGATCCACCTCGTAACCGTCGGGAAACCCAAGTTGCCCTACGCCGTAGCCGGTTTAGACGAATACATCGGCCGGCTGTCTAGGCTACACAGCGTGCGCCACACGGTCATCGCCGACAAACACGCCTATGACACCGCTCGGCTCCTCGAAACAGTGCAGGGCACAACGCTATGCGTCCTAGAGATAGAAGGCATCGAGTATACCAGCCCGCAGTTAGCAGGCTTCCTGCAAAAATGTGAGCTAGACGCACGTGAAGTCTCGTTTCTCATCGGTGGCCCAGAGGGCTTGCCGAGCGCCGTCAGAGATGCAGCTGCCTACAAATGGAGCCTCGGCCGACTCACCCTGCCACACGACCTCGCCATGGTCGTGACATGCGAAGCCCTCTACCGCGCCAGCACCATCAACGCCCACTTGCCGTATCATAAATAACTAGCAAACGGCCGGATCGTCTATGTCTGCATTAACTGAGGCGTGACGAGTTGGCAAGTAACCTGGCATAACCCACTCGGCAGGGATGAGAGCAATTTTCCGACGTCTATCCGCATCGTTGTCACTTGCCAATAGCGTGTTTAGCGTACGGCAGCTCAAAGAGCACACCGGCTCGCCACCGCGCCGTACAAGTCCCTCACACTGCATAATAGGCCGCGTCGTTACAATCTGTTCCGCTCGTGGAAGCTGTTCGTACAGGGTAAGTAGACAATGTGCTAAGTCGATCCCTGGGCCAGCGTTAAAGCAAGTACCCCCATCAGAGCACTGGACAGGGAAGTACACGGTTTCCGGTGATGCTATTACTACAGACATTTTTTCTATGCGAGTTTCTACCGACATGATGTTTACATCCTTTTTTCGTTTTTGCGTACCTACCTATATTTTACTCCAACCATGCAAGTGCAGGTAGCGTCATATCTGTTAGATCCTAGGCTGAAGTCACGCCGTGGGTATATACCTACATTGTATCACTATTTGTATATTTGTCAAGTTTTGACACCATTTAACAGATATGCTACCCTAATGTAGCCTTATGCACGAACGCTCGTAACTGTGTACAGAAAACAGCTAACCGAGCGCAGCGTCTGGCCCCGTCGTCTAGTGGTCCAGGATATCTGGTTCTCATCCAGAAGATCGCGGGCGAGACCTGCCCGTGGCAGGTTGCAGGGCAACCTTTCAGATTGTAAGCTATGCTTGCAGTATGAAAGTTGCGGGGTCGCCGGAGGTGACCGAACCCCGCCGGGGTGTGAACCCTTTAACAATCAAGCTGTGTGATCTGGCCCCGTCGTCTAGTGGTCCAGGATATCTGGTTCTCATCCAGAAGATCGCGGGTTCGAACCCCGCCGGGGTCACCATATTGCAATCAAGAGACTCTTCGGAGTCTTTTTGTTTACTCTGTAAATAAGGGTTACTCGGTCGGTTATCATTTGCCAGCCGAACATACTCAATGAGCACATCCCACTACCGCTTCCATGAATAGACTATACCCAGGTGAATACCACAACAATTAGCTACCACTTTCAGTGCTATACCTTCTCAGACCAGTAACCATGTAGCGATTGCTCTCGCCTTTGGTAGCCTGCTAATTTATGTTGCAAAGGTGGTGAGTTAGTGCATTAGACTTGCAAAAATAATCGACTTGTGATATATTATGGCTCATGTCTACTTTTAATGGAGATTTTTCTAGGCCAGAAGGCTCAGGTCAGCCAAACGTCTTAGATAAAGAAGCCCTGTTAGCCCTCTTAGCTGCTTCAGGCGTTGCCGAATTAGCTACTATCGACGACGTTACCACTGTCTACATTGACAGTACACCCAAAGACAAGGGTGAGCTATATATGAATCCAGAAGGTAAGCCTGTGTATGGTTTTATGACCAAGTTCTCAGAAGGCTTCACTGGTTGGAAACAGGGTGATCTTGTACGAGCGCGCTTTGTAGTTAACTCTGAAGCAGATCAAACAACTTTATTGGTAGCCGATAGCTATGTCGGTGACATTCACCACGCAGACAAATTTGTTTTAGAAGGTGATCCGAATGAACTCGCAAAATTGCGTGGTCTTGGCGTGACCGAGATTGACGTTGACGTTGAAGTCACAAGCGAAGAACCTGAAAAAATAGTAAGCGATATGTTCAAATACACGGCTCGGGTAGATCGTGTGAATAACATTTTGGCTGCTTGGGACGGTGAAAGCAAGTTAACTCCTGGTCAAGTTCTCGTTCAGGGCAGAGTACAAAAATATGTTGCCCACACAGACAACGATTATAAAGATCGCCGCCCAACCTACATAACCCTAGACGTTAATGGCAAACCAGTCGACATAAATATGAACCTCGGCTATATAGAGTACGGAGGTAGCCCATATAAAAAACTGCTGAGTGAGACTCCTGGGGTAGGTGATATAGTTCAGGTGTTGACAACTTATGATCCTGACTTTAGACGTAAGCAGACTCCTTATGGTCGTCAGCGAGAGAGTGCTTTCGATGCAAGCTGCCGCCGTTCAACCTACTGCCTAGCTCTAAACCCTGATCGAGCCGCAAAACAAGAGGCATTTTATGCTTCAGTTGAAAATATGATCAGTGAATTAGCAGATACTACTGATCATGTGGCATTCCGTCACCTGTACGGTAAGATAATCAAGCAGACTTTCGTAGATCCAAAATCAAGAGGCCCTGTCGAGGACCTTCGAACAGACGTACAGCAAAAGCGTATGGCAGAGTTAGTAGACGCTATGTTTGACGAAGATGCACGCATGGACAAGCCGCTGTTGGCTGTCGCAAAAGCAATCCCATCTAACCAGGAATTCGGCATCGACCTTTATTCAATGAGTGTTTCTGAGGCCTATGCTGCCGTAATGGAAATTGCGCAAGACCCCTCAAAGCTCGATCCAAAAACTGTTTGTGCTGATTATTTATTCCGCGTAGTAAAAGATGCTTTGACGCCAGAACAAAGGAGCGTATTCGCCAATACCGTTATTGACAATTACTACCCAGTCGCTGTTCGACAAGGCATGTCTCTCAAGAACGAGGAATATGTCCCAAAACCAGGCGAGGTGCCAAAAAAATGGCGCTCGATAATTGAATCTGCAATCTTCGAGCTTAGTGAAACAGGGCTTGAGAGCGACATTGAAACACTTACTGTACTTTTCGAGGGTTCAATCGCAAATGGCCTATTTGTACATGAGCAGGGTAGTGATTTCATGTCTAATATTGCTGCTGGCTTCGAGGTGGCTCTACTGAAAGCAGGAACTTGGACCGCCGATAAAGGCTACAAGGTCACCGATCGTGAACGCCTACAGCTCTTTACCCAGACTATTCTGCCTCGACTAATCACTTCTCTGGTTAAATACACTATAAAAATAGACGAAATCCCAACTGCTGACAAAAATAAGAATATGTATTCAGCCCGCTGCGGTATTATCCATGAACGCTTATGGAGAACGATAAGATTCGCATTTGAGCTTGAAGCATATGCTGCACTGGTTAGCTCAACCCCTACCACCCTATAGTTCCTATAATCGGGGATTGTCGCTGTCACTGCTGTTGCATTCATATAGCCGTATATCTCAAATGACGCTATACGGATTGCGTTCAATTTCGACTTCACGTAGTTCATCATTAGAGACTTTTCATCTACAGAAAGGTCTTTACTGTTGGCATTGCGTTTTGAGTGTTAATTCAGGCCGCCTCATTTGACGTTGTTATTTTTTTATTATGCTACTGCTTGCAAAAGTATCCTACGTATAGGCATACTTAACTATATGGAAAAATCACTCATTCTCACCGGTTTTATGGGCATGGGAAAATCTACAGTCGGACAAAGAGCCGCAGAGCTGTTAGGTACTACCTTTATCGACACTGATGCACAGATGGAACAATGGGGTATTCACATACCGACACTAGTTAAGAAAAACATGGAATTATTTCGTATTACTGAGGCGTACACGCTTGGCAATATTCTCGATACTAGGGAAGGTGTCATTTCAACCGGTGGCGGGATCGTCACCACCGAGCTGGGCAGGAAAGCGCTGCTCAGTTCAGGTGTTGAGAGAGTGTGGCTTCAAGGCTCGTTTGAGCTTGCGGCCGAAAGAGTACTGCATGACACAGGGAGAAGTAGACCACTCTTTGACGACCTCGAAGAGGCACGTGCACTATTCGATAAACGGCAATGGTGCTACGAAGGAACAGCCACACACAGAGTCGATGCTTCACAGCCGGCAGAAAAAGTGGCTATGGATATAGTCTCTATCTTTCGAAAAAATCGCATGAGCTTGTAAGCCGCTGTGAGCGACATGAGCTACGGGCAAAAGTTACCATCATAATCAGCGATAACGGAGGTTGCAAAAGACGGTTTGAGTCGCCATAATAAAGATAAGCGTAATTATGAATACAATGTTGCTTATCGGCGGTGGGTCAGGCGTAGTGTTACTCGTAGTGGGGGTACTGGTTGGGTTAAAGCTGCATAAAAGCGGCAAGATCATCCCCGAAAACAGTAGCGTGCTCGCCAGCAGTCTACGAGATGAAAAAGCCAAGTCAGACATCATCTTAAAAGCCATCGATGACGGCGTCGTGCTGATAGACGACCAAAGCGTTATACGACATTTCAACCAAGGTGCCGCAGATATTTTGGGCTGGAAACGCGAAGAGGCCGAGGGCCTAGATTGGCGGTCGGTTTTTCGTTTTACAAATGCCAAGGGCGAAACACTAGAGGACGCCGACACGCCCTTTGGCAAAGCTTCTGCCGCTGGCGAGCCCACCCGCGACAATACACTGAGCATCGTCGGAAAAACCAACAAATCTATTGCCGCAAACTTTAGCGTATCACCTCTGTTGGATGGCAAAAAAACAACCGGTCTCGTCGGTATCTTTAGAGATGTTAGCAAAGAGCGGGCCGAGGAAAACCAACGGGCCGAGTTCATCAGCACCGCCAGCCACGAAATGCGCACCCCTGTTGCCGCTATCGAGGGGTATTTGAGTTTAACACTCAACGACAAAGTCGCCACCATCGACAGCCGCGCCCGTGGCTACCTAGAAAAAGCCCATGACAGCACCAAACACCTTGGGCAACTATTCCAGGACCTTTTGACCAGTGCCAAGGCCGAGGACGGGCGACTCACCAGCCATCCACGCATCGTAGAGCTCGGCGGATTCGTCGAAAAACTGGCGAGCGACCTACGATTCGCCGCCGAGAAAAAACAACTTTTTATGGAGTTTGTGTTTGGCAATAGCACCATAACAGATACTAGTCACACAAACGAGTCAGGGTCAAAAACCATCAGGCCGCTATACTATGTCAATGCCGACCCCGACCGCTTGCGCGAAGTCATCACCAACCTGTTTGATAACGCCTGTAAATACACTGCAGAGGGCAAAGTAAGCCTCGGCATAACCGCCAACACCACGGTGGTGCAGCTATACATCAAAGACACCGGCGCAGGCATTCCCGCCGAGGACATCCCCCACTTGTTCCAAAAGTTCTACCGCGTCGATAACAGCGCAACACGTACTATCGGCGGCACCGGCCTGGGGCTGTTCATCAGCCGAAAGATAGTCGAGCTATACCAGGGCCGCGTCTGGGTCGAGAGCGAGCTCGGAAAAGGCAGCACGTTCTACATAAACTTACCACGTATCGACACGGCCAAGGCCGAGGCTCAACTCGCCGACGAGTCAGCAGAGCCGATATCGACGCTCTCCTAGCCGTTCCTGCGCCGTCATCCTGAACGCTAGTGAAGGATCTCCACTTGAAACAGACTTAAGAGTTAGGAGATAGGAGTGGAGACTGGGTCACTCTGTAACTATATAAAAACACTTCATCTCCTGCACCGTCATCCTGAAGCAATGCCGAAGGATCTCCTAAAGTCACCGACCAAGTCGGTACTGTTTCCATTCATAATT
>CAZLLY010000045.1:0-8412 GCA_964560755.1 uncultured Candidatus Saccharibacteria bacterium
CAGAAACGTTTGGGTAACGAACACGAATGTTATAACGAACAGCAAGATTTTTAGGATTTGCGACTCGGCTTTTGGTGCAGATCGCTTCAACAGCCACTGCACACCGTACGCAAACATGCTAAACAGCACCATACATAACACCAGATATACTGCAGCCTTGGTGAAGTCGGTGGCCGACGACGGTATCAAACGCATCACCAGGTTACGAAAACTTGGGACCATATAGGCGTATCCGTACAGTGTATAGGTGACGAACAGGCCGACGATATGCACCGCCAGCAGGCCAAACCGTTTCATGGCTAGCTTTATGACATAAAATAACACGACCGTCGGCACTGCGAGCAGTACTAACATCAGCGTTAGCTCTGATGGGTAGCTAAAGTCGGAGTTTTTCAAGTATTTTCCAACACAGAGGATACACAGCCAGAATAACTCAGGCATCGGTGAGCCGGCAAACCAACGCGCAAGCGGCTTGGTCCACGTCGGGGCTTTCAGGGTGCTATGCTTTTTCGTAGTCTTTGTCTTCATATGCGTTCCTCGCTAGTATGCACCTATTGTACCACTTGCCATGCGTATACGATGTTTGCGGTTATGCGGCTTATATCTAGAGTCAAGGTGGTGAATTATTTGCGCTTGAACAGGTATAGCGTGCGCTCGGTGTGCTTGATGGGCTTTGCCTCAACAAGGGTGAAGTACTCTGCCATAGCTGCCTCGAAGTGTTCTGCGTCATATTCGTCGAACACATCACGGCGTGACGAGAGTAATATCTGTACTTTTGAGTCAGATTTTGGAACAAACTCTATGATGATATTTTTACCGATGGCAGCCAGGAGCTCGGCAACGCGGTCGAATGGCAAGTTACGACCAATGGCCAAGTGATGGATGAGCGCTAGTGCCATAACAACGTCTGCAGGTCCGCGCTGTACCAACGAGTCGCGCTCTGTTCCCAAAAACCCAGTGGCTGCACTCGGGTTTACGACGTCTTGGACAAGTGGCAGCATGGCAGCCGCATAGTCACTACTGCGATAGTTTCGGTCGACTGCGAGCGGGTCTATGTCAAATGCGACGGTGTATGCACCCCGGTCGACGGCAAGACTACTGAACTCGCCGTTGTTTGCGCCAATATCCCATACCATGGTCGGTTTTGGTGTAACGCGGTCGAGCAAAGCGCCGACCTGAGCACGTTTTTCTTTAAAGCCTGCCTCGGAATAATTGGTAAACGTATAATAATCGCCCCACTCTGTTTTGTGGCTCGGCAAACGAAGTTTTTTGATGGTTTGTTCTAGACTTGCGATGAGCCCATCGAGCGCAAACGGACTGAGCGTGCGAACAGTTTGGGGTTTTCCAGGCTTCTCGCTCGCGGCATTTTGGTATTTTTGCTGCGCAGAGTTATGGATGAAAAGATGGCTGAGGAGCCCAGCGTTAAAACGCGCCCTTTTAGGTAGGAGCGAAGCAGCCAGGTGCAATGACACACCTTCCAGGTCGGTCCGTAGTAATTTCAAAACGTCGAGCGTCGTGTAGCTCGCGAGCGCAAGTGGAGCAATAAAATGCTCGCAGAACTGTCTGTAGCCTTCCCAGGCGTTGCCTGACTCATAGCGCATAAACGACAGCGTATCGATAAGTACGGGCCGTTTGCCGATAAACTGGATGTTGTAGGCACTGGCATCTTTTAAAATCATGCCGTGTTTGAGCGCGAGTTTTTGTACACGTAGCGTTAGCAATGCAGCGTCTTTTAGCTGTGTAAAACTCCACTCGTACGGATATGATAGAAACGGAATGCGCTCTGGTTTGATGACTTTGTGCCCACGACCCTGTGGTTTTGGCGATGCGACTTCACTATGCGCGACCATCAAACCTTGCGTAATGAGTGCATCATACAGACCAGAGCTCATCATGAGTTCGTAATCTTCGGAGCCCATTTGGTTGACCTGGCGAAATACTTCGTCTTTTTCTACGAAAACAAACCCTGCTGGGTCTCTAAATGAGCTGGGGTGCCGCGTACGGCCCATCTATTTGCCAGCTTCCTTTGCGGATTGTGCTGTGTCAACTTGCTCGGACTTGCCGAAAAGTGAACGGACACGGTGAACGGCTGACCCAATAAAACGACGGCCAAAAACCGTAACACCCGCAACAGCACCGATGACTGCTTGCACGATAATGCTACCAGTACCAGCGTCGAGATACGCGAACAATGAATGATAAACCATGCTTTCCCCTGACTATTAGTAATTATGACGATACTATCGTCATCTACATCGGCTAGTATACAGCACGAGATGTGTGAATGCCAGTATAAAACCAAACCCTGAGTAGTTGCTGAGCGCCAGAGGGCGTAAGTCTTTTTTAACACAAAGGGAAGATTCTTCGACGTAGTCTCAGAATGACATCGAGGTTGTTAGGTACTGTTAATCGGCTCGATGAGTAATCTTTTTGACAAGTTTACTATGTGGCGAGATTCGACTGCACCAGCTGCGCAATTGTTGAATAATGGTTGGCCGCCAGCCAAACAACAAGCGCCATCAGTAATGGTAAAACCACAAAAAACTCGACGTTTTTACCGGTCGTAATGCGCCAACGCCGAAATGGCGGAAAGCCAAACTTGTACGGGATCGGCAACAGCAGCGGCACACCCTCTTTGGTAAGTGCATCCATGACGAGATGCGAAACCACACCGAGCATAAACGCCCACCAAACGAAACCAATGTCGATGCGCGGTAGTATAGGCTGCAATATGTCGAGGAATATTCGAGATACAACCCCGAACAACACAACGCCGATGATCGAGTGGCACAAAAACCGATGTCCACCGACGAGTGCACCAAAAACTTTGCCCAAATACCTCCCAACGGGTAGGTTTCGCCATAGCGGTGCTGTCGGCTGGTCGATATCAGGGGCAATGCCACCAATCTGGTTTGCTAAAAATGCCGCTAGCGCCGTCGCAATAGTCATATCACCCGTTGGTATGACGATAACGGCAACCAGGAGGGCGGCCAGGGCGGCGGTGTCGTGGGTTCGTGCGGTCATGCTGCTAGTATAGCGAACAGTTGGCGGCAATGGGCAATTTCGCCTGTGTTTTTGTAGATGCACACTTCGTGACTTAGTCTTCGATACGCCGTAGTGGTCGTAAGTACTGCTGTAAAATGGCGGCTTTTTTCTCGCCAACAACTTTGACGAGCTCAAACTCACGCGCCTGCATAACACCGCGCATACTCCCAAATGTACGGATGAGCTTTTTGCGCGTGGCGGGGCCAATGGTCGGAACATCGTCGAGCAAACTGGCCGTTTGTTGCTGACGTTTGAGCGTCGAATGGTAACTGACGGCAAAACGGTGGCTTTCGTCACGGATACGCTGGATGAGTTTTATGGTGTCGGTATAGGGACTAAGCGTCACACCGCCTCGAAGGTTCTTGGAATGCGCTCCGGCATTCGCCTGTCCAACATGCAGGTTGACTATATAAAAACCGCCTTCCTCACGCACAGCGACACCTGGCTCTGGGTTGTCCATGAGCTGTTTGATGCGCGATGTATCGATATGCGAGTCCGACTTATGCACGATGAGCTCTTCCTCGCGTTTGGCGACACTAACCGCCGGTACATACGCCTTTGCCTCGGCCATTGCGGCGAGCGTGGCGGCGAGCTGACCGGCCCCGCCGTCTATCAGCACAAGACTCGGCAAACCCCACGCTTTACGGTTTTTTTCGCTAAAACGGCGCCGAATTACCTCGGCCATATTGCCAAAATCATCGTTGCGTTCCGAGGTTTTAAACTTGCGATATTCGCCTTTGTTACTGACACCATTAGTAAACACCACCATACTAGCGACAACGTTCGTCCCCGACATATGCGAAATGTCATAGCCTTCGATACGTTTGGGTGGCTCGGCCAGTTTGAGCAGTGATTGCAGCTGCGCCAAAGCCTGGTCTTTGCTAATGTCGAGAAACTCTTTGTCGCTAAATATTACTTGTTTGCTCAGCTGGCGCAAGGCAAATAGCTGGTTGCGGTAGCGGGCGGCCATTTCGAAGTCTTTTACCTGGGATGCCTTTTTCATCTCTGTTTCGGTTTCCCGCATTACGTTTTTGCGCTTGCCCTCAATGACCGAAATAAGCCTGCGCAAATTGGCACGGTAGTCCTCGAGACTGGTTTTGCCCTCTTGCAACCCTGGGTCAAGCCCAAGGTGATAATGCAGGCTGGCACGCCGCTCGCCAGTCGCTTTTTTGGTGGCGTAGGGGTAGATGCGGCGGAGCAGTTTGAGTGCTTGTTTTACACCGTACAGGCTCAAGTATGGGCCAAAATAGCGCGCACCGTCATCGAGCGGGCGCCTGGTCGTTGTTACAGTCGGGTAGTCGCTGGATAGGTCGATGCGAATATAGCTCATGGCTTTGTCGTCGCGGAGGAGAATATTGTACCGCGGCATATAGCGCCTGACCATTTCGGCCTCGAGAAACAGTGCCTCTATTTCACTTTCGACCACCATCCAGTCGGTGTCGACTATCTCGGCAACAAGCGCCTCAGTTTTGGGGTCGCGGTTGCGGCTCGCCTGAAAATACTGGCGAACCCGGTTTTTTAAGACGGCCGCTTTGCCGACGTACAATATCTGGCCCGAGCCGTCTTTGTGAAAATACACGCCTGGCTCTGCGGGCAGCTGTTTTAGTTTCTCTTTTAGCTCATCGGTCATACTACTATAGTATCAGTTCGGCCGAAACTTACGCGCCTAATCTGCCTGACACGCCTCTTGTATCGACTCCTGCTGTTCCATCGACGGCACTTTGTTTATTTTTGGCTACTCAGCTTTTGTGGCTGCTTAGTGGCCATTACCAGAAAAGTGCCAACCCTCAGAATGAAGATTTTTAAAACCATGCTTTTTCATCACTATATTCACCATTCTAAACTCTTTATCTCTTTTTCGAGGGTTGTTCTCATTTCCTGAGTGTAGATAATCACCAGTTCGCTTATTATATACATCCACCGCCGCGATAGGGTTTTGATGCATACTATGACCCGGGCGAGCTGTTGGGGTACCGCAGGCGTTGGCAGACGCATGCCAAACATCAGGACAGCCATTTATTTTCCGTAATTCAATCTGTCTCTGCTGCGTTCGGAAACCACCACCCGCAACAATCTGTTTTAATCCATGATCTTTATGCAATTCTTTAAACGCACCAATGAACCCACCGATCGAGTGAATGCTAGTAATGGTATTGGAATGCGAATATTTCTTTGGTAATTCCGCGGCAATAAATGCATGCGGCTTCCCGTTAACGTATCCGTCTACTTTGCCGACAAGCTTAACACCGTAGTATTCTGCTATCTTTTCGGCGTCTGACTTCGAGATTGTATATTTTTCTGGGATCCTGTGATACGTTTCAACATATTTAACTATCTCCCTATTCTCTAGACTAGCGAGTAGAGCCTCGTTTTCAGGCATTTCTGGGTTTGTTGGTTCATCGGCTTGTTCTGCCGCCTTCTGCTGGGCATCATAGACTTTACCAATGGCTCTTTGGAAGCCTTTTAATGTAGATTTTGCATAAGTTAGACGTAACCCAAGTATACGTGCCGCTGGTCTCTCATAGAAGTTTAGGCAAATGTCGGTTGCTTTCTCCACTGTCTCAGCTTTCAAGAGCCGTCTGTATGCACCGCCTTCAGAGCCTTTGAGCTCGTGAACGATGAACATCGCCTGTAACTTTAAGCTATACCATGGCATATTGTGCTTCTTAGCAAATTCAAGTAATGCCTGCTTGCGGTCGTCCCACTGAGCGATTCCGATAGCATTGCCACCATCTTGGTGTTGTGCAGAGTTAAGTCGACAATCACCTACTTCTACGCAGAAGTTACCAATCATACCAGATATTTGTGTCAAGTTTAGATCGGTGTGCTGCAGAAGATATTTAGCAATGTATGCGCGGTTTTTCCATTTAGGGTCCTTACTTTCGATAAGTTTATCGAGCGCCGCTATCTGGAGCTCTCGCTTTGACATGCTAGAGGCATTTTCGACTGAAAAGGTAGTTTCATATGATGGTATTTCGCCTGTTTCTAGCCCTTCGACGAGTGGGTTTTCGGGCATATTTTTTACAGTCAGGTCGTTATTTGCTGCGTTGAGTACAGCTATGTCCGCAGGGTTAGAAACCGACTCCGTCGCAGGTGCCCCTACTTTTTCTGGTTCTGTGCCTAATTGTCCCAATACACCTCTAAGCAGTGGATGCTCAAGACCTAAGCCGGTGACAGGACGTACTTGAACGGAAACTGCAGCTGAATCTATACTTTGATCGGGGCGAGTCTCTGGAACCTCAACTTTTTCTGTACCTGGTGGCAACAGGCTATTTACGCTGTCAATAAGTATCTCGACTTTCTTATCACCACCACCTAGAACATCATTAACCCAAGGTGCATCGTTATTGGCCTGCTGTTTTGGCAACTCAGGTGCTTTCGGGGTATTTACGACTGTCTCAGTCACAGGCGGACTCTGCGGGTTTGATGGAGTGGCCGTAGGTACTTCTGGATTTTGACTCGGCGTAGGTTGACCGCTCGTATCTGCGCCTTGGGAAGGGTTAGCATCTGCTGCAGGAGAAGTTACATCCGTTTTTTCAACATTTGGTGTGGCCGCCGCCGTACTACCCTGGTCTGTAGTTGGGTTTTTTAGACCCTCCACCAGTGCTTTAACATCTATTTTGTCGAGATCGATTGCACCGGGGTCTTTCCCGCCGGGTTCTTGATGTGCCTTTGCGGCCTGGCCTTGTGTCTGACTTGTCCCGTCTGGATTACTGGGAGGATTGGCACCCTCGGCATGTGCGGCAGTTGGCGCTCCGGTTGCCACTATTGCCACCGCGACAGCACCGGTGACTGCGCCTTTAATTTTAGCTTTATCCATGAGAGGTACCGACACCACCAAAGTACCGTCGCCGGCACCTACTATTTTTTCAATCGAGGCAACGTGTGCACGCGTCCGAGGTTCAAACGGCAGACTATTTGCGAAGTTGAACGCATTAAATTTTTGCAACTCATCAAGTTGTTCGAGCGACTTAGAGAAACCAAATAGCTTTTTTCTCTTATCCTCGTCTGCGAAAACCATTGCAGTCGCTAAACTAGCAACGTACATACCCGGGTCAATGCTATCGTGCAAGGCGGTATCAGCTGACGCTTCACCTCCGTTATTTATGTAGTCTAACAGAATGAATGCACTTCCCAATATTTTATCTTGCAACTGCACAATGTCACCAATTGGGCGCCCCTGTATAAAATGCGCATCAAACAACTGGTCTGGCGGCATGATTCCTATGTCGCCTATTGATATCGTATCTGTTGGTAAAACTTCGGCCAAACGCATGCTACATATCCCCCATCTCTATTACGGGCATTTTGTTATTTCTAACTGCTTCTATAGCATGTTTCGCAACATCTTCCGGAGTTATGACTCTCTTCCCTTTAAGCCGTGCGAGTGATTCTGCTACAATACCCCGCTTTTCCTGGGGTTGGGCATCGATCACATCTTTAATCTTGTCTAAATACCCATCGCATATCGCGGCTGCGGCTACGGCTGCGGTGGTGGCAACACGTCGATCTGCGGCCTGTGCGAGTCCTGCAGAAACGTCTGTTCGCCCTGTTTCTAATACAGCCAGTATTGCTTCGCCGTCTCTTTGTAGTACGCTATAGACTTGCTTATGGGATGATCGACCAATGCCTGGCGCCCCCTCGATAAGCTCCATCAGCCTATTGACGGCCTTCCTCCCTTTTCTAACCTCATCATCAACCCGTGTCCGGTCAGCATCCGACTGCGCACGAGCTTGCTTTCCCGCTACGTCATAAAAGTTACCGACTGAGTCAAGTGAGCTTTTCACTAACATCGCGACAGCGGCCATTCCCTGAACAGAAAGGTACTCATTCAACGCTTCAGGTCCAAAATTTGCAGCCGCGTTTAGTTTGCTTAAATCTTCTTCCTTTATTGTAACGTGCTGTAGCCATTCGACCGATGCTTGTTCGGTATGAAATGCGTCTGCTCGGTCGGTAATCAAATTTGCGGTATTGTCAAAAAATCCGATACTAGCACCGTAGGCGCCGCGGACGGCCATCGTGTTGAACGCATCACTTGCAGCGCTAGATATTTCGCCCAAATGCCTATCTATAGCCCTATTGTCTAGCTCGACGGCGCGTCGTAACTCAAAGTATCTATGTTGCGTAGCTGCAACGTCAGTCTCATAACGGTGCCCTACATCCGTGCGCCTTTCGCTAAATTTTTGGCGAGTTTGCATTAGTCGGTCGTTAAACTCGGCCTGGATGGCCTGCGTCTCTGCATTGAACATTGTCTGGGACGCGATGTTTGCCGCACCAATCATCGTAGTGTGGTGTATGTACATATCGACGGCAAACCCCATTATCCATGAGACCTCTTTTGCAGTTAACTCTGGGTTACCTATCACT
>CAZLLY010000046.1:0-8256 GCA_964560755.1 uncultured Candidatus Saccharibacteria bacterium
GAATTAAGAATCATGAATTGCAGAATTCAGAGTGGGAACTATGTCACTTCGTGACTATATAAAAAAGACTTCCTATCCCGCACTGTCATCCAGAGGCAACGCCGAAGGATCTTCTATTGTGCATTGTCAAAGGGGAGATTCTTCGCGTTTGCTCAGAATGACGAGATGTGCTGTGTAGTGTATAGATTATGTGACTGCGAGTTCGCTAAGTCTTGGAGATAGTTTCGGACTGGATCTCATAGTTACTGATTAGGCAGATACAAATTGCGCTAGATACGCATACGGAGTGCTTTAAACGGACTTAATCATCTCTGACAGGTCTATACCTGTATATTTTTCTTTTGCATGTCTGATGCCCATAGAAAGTTCATATCCCTCAAATATAACGGAGGGAGGAAAGTACGTGGTAAGTTGTACTCTTTGCACAGAACTGGCTCTAAGAATAAGTGTAAGCATGGTATCTGCCTGTATCTCGGCAGCTAATGCATGCTGTGCGATTCGAGCACCGACCATAAACATGGCTGCATTACCGCGTACAGGGTCAGACATATCTGCTATTTCTGCATCAGAGAACACGAGTGAGTACTCGGTAAATGGCTCTGTACCTCGTACGGGTAGGCCATTTGTATTGTAGCCTACGTTGCAGGGTACGTCTTGGGGGTGGGCTAATATCTCTACCATGCCAGCAACTATATGCCTTAGCGATAATCTGACAAGAGTAACTTTTGGCGTTGTTCCCGTGCGCATGCTACGCTAACGTTGCATTTAGGGGCAGATTGCGGTAAGATAGAGGTACCAGAACAGAGGAAACAAACAGTTTTATACATTGCCGAGTAGCCTCTGACCCCTTATTTTGAAATCAATTTAATACTAATCACTGTAACCAGTAAGAGGAAAAACAATATGGAAAATAACCAAAGGCCCAATAGGCAGAATGCCGGTCGAGGTCAACGACCACAGACCAACCAAAGCCAAAACCAAAACGGCGCAAGGCGCTCAAACCAAAAAAAACGCACCAATCAAGCTCCACAAACCGATAAAAAACCAACGGTAAGTCGCGGCGCAGCTGTTCGTGCACAAAAACGCAGCCAAATGGATGCGCAGCGTGTCGCAAACCAGTTTATGCCAGCACAGGCACAGGAAGGCGAGCAGCGCAGAGCGAACTTTATCGACGATAGCCCACGCCTCAAGATCATCGGTCTTGGCGGTATGGACGGCGGCGGTAGCAAAAACATGATCTTGGTTGAATACATGAATGATGCAGTTATCATCGACTGTGGTAATGACCTGGGCGTCGATTTGCCTGGCATCAACTATGGTATCGCCGACGTGACGTATGTCGAATCGATCCGTCACAAACTGCGTGGCTATATCATCACCCACGGACATCTCGACCATATCGGTGGTATGCCGCACATCGTGCCAAAAATACCGGCTCCTATTTACGGAAGTCGCTTTACTATTGGCCGAGTACAAGAAATATTCGAAAATTTTGGGCTACCAATGCCTGAAGGTTTCCAGCTGCAGACAGTTATTATGAACGAAGACACGCATGAACGACTGAAAGTCGGCGAATTTTTCGTTGAGCTCGTACGCGTTACGCACTCTATCCCGGGTAGCACGTGTGTTGTTGTCGATACCCCTGTTGGCCGCATTATTAACACGGGCGATTTCCGTTTTGACCCAGACCCACTCGACCATGAACGTACCGATATGGAACGTCTAAAAGAACTCGGTAACGAAGGTGTGCTTGCACTACTATCTGAGTCTACGACGGTCGAGCGCATGGGCCGTACGCCGTCAGAAAGCACCATTGAACAAAGTTATAAAGACATCATGGACCAAGCTCCCGGACGTATATTTATTGGTGTGTTCAGCACCAACATGAACCGTATCCAGATGATCGTAAATGCCGCCGTGCATCATGGTCGCAAAGTCGCTATCGATGGCCGCAGCATGGTCAGTACGCTCGAAATGGCCGTTCGCCATGGCTATATGAAGATTCCAAAGGGTACGTTTATACCGATTGCTCAGGTTGCGTCGATGACCGATGGCCAGGTAGTTGTTATTTGTACGGGAAGCCAGGGAGAGCCGAGCAGCGCCTTGCAGCGAATGGCTAACGGCGAACACCGGCACGTCAAGCTTAAAGAGCAAGACACGGTCATTTTGTCGAGTACACCGATCCCAGAAAGTGGTAACGATTCACTCATTGGTCAAATGGTTGATGATATGGTTCGCAAGGGTGTACACATTTTTGAACATCGAAACCACGAGCTCGACCATGTCGGGCCGCTGCACGTTTCTGGTCATGCCAGCCGTGATGAATATGCCGAAATGATACAAGTTACCAAACCGAAGTTCTTTATCCCTATTTACGGCGCATTCCGTGTCAAACAACGGCACATTGATCTCGCGGTTGAGCAGGGGATCCCTCGGGCCAATACAGTCAATGCCGTTAACGGCGAAGTTATTGCCCTTACCCCTGATAAGATCGAAATAATCGGCCAGGCGCCGGTGGGTACGATACTGGTTGATCAAACAGGGGCGATCGTTAATAACGTCGTAGTCAAAGACCGTGTGCTGCTTGCCGAAGAAGGCCTCGTTTCGGTTGTACTGACCGTTGACAAAAAAACAGGAAACTTGCTGACAAGCCCAGATATCATAAGCCGTGGGTTCATTTACATGCGCGAAGAAGAAGACATGATAAATGGGCTCCGCACAGAGGTGAGACGTGCCGTACAGCAGCGTTTCAAACGCATCGACCTCGACCGTTTCAAAGCCGAACTCAAAGACCACATCACACATTACCTATTCGAGCAGACCGGTCGCAGCCCTATCGTCATACCTGTAGTCAATGTTATCAGTGGTGGCAAGGCAGAGGCGCAGCAGCAAACCAAGCCAAAAACAGATGAAAAAGGCGAAACAGTACGCGAAAAAACGCCCGAGGAAATCGCCGCCGAGCAGCAGGCAAGGTTCCAGGCCATGCGTGAACGCTTGCTCAACCAAGACCCCCGAGTTGACTAAAAACACCCAAATCAGTGAAATTGCTTGATATTTTTGCTGTAAAGTAGTATAATATATTAGATTATGCGCGTACCAAAAGAAAATGAACGTGGTCCAGCGTTGGATTTTGCACCAGGAGACCTGCAATTTTTTGCTAGTTTTAATCGTATTGCCAATGCAGATTTTGGAAAGATTGATGGCTCATATTGGCCCAATAGTACCGAAAATATCGGTTCTGGAATCGTGCATCATATTTCAGGGCTTCATGACACGCTTAAGCGTGTAGCCAAGATCGCGCTTGTGGGTGCCGTGAGTGTAGGCGCAGCAGTTGCACTGATACTCGGCGGAGTTGTCTCGTCGAATGAGCAGGCAAAAAGCACTGAAAAGGAGTTATCACCTTCACAAGTTGACGGGGCTAACTTTGCGGCTAGGGAGTGTCTATTTCCGGCCGTTCGAGATGCGGTTGCACATATAAATTCTGGCGGTCAGTTAGTTACCGATGGTGGCAATACCTCTGTAAAATTTTTGCAGAACGACACGCAGGTGAAAGTCGAGTCTCTGTCGTTTTCCCAGGATGGCCCAAAAACAATTACCGTAACCAAGACCAGGCCTGAGGGTAACGGCATCATAGCAGATAAAGCAACGATCTCGCGGTATTCCATTCAGGTTCCAGATGCAGAAACGAGTATTTTTCCTGATGAAAGATTTAGTTTGCAACTTGCCGCCGCACTAGAGGACGGGCAGTTGCGAGAATGGCAAAATGGCCTCCCGGGAGGTTCGTCGGGTACTATCAATCAAAAAGATGGCTCAAAAGGAGCTATCTTGCTTTCTGAGCAAGTGCCGACGAGCAACGTAGGTAGCATTTTAGACGGCATATGTTAGCCTTGCGCCCAAAAGGTACTATAGTTGACTAAAAATACAACATAATGCTAAAATAGCGAAATGAAACTGAAACTGAAACGACGGATTGCAAGTGTAGTTGCTATGGGAGTGGTGCTCACGGGCTGTTCACCTTCGCCGGAACGGTTAGAAGACTACCCGCTACAAGCCGAGCAAGTACAGACCCTTGAAGAAAAGGCGTTAACATGTGCCAAGGCAGCTTCGAATGAGGGAGATCCTGTCAAAGTAGAGTACAAACTTTTTCATACTGCGGTCACTGTTGTCACGAATCCAACTTTGCCAGATCGTGATAGTGATGACCCCTCGCTCATATTTGTATCTCCAAACCAGGGACAGCATCAGGGTGATATCACCGCTCAGAACCTGGCACAGCTTGTTATGGAGGGTCAGTTGGTATTGAGCGCATGGGATAACCGCGGAAGTGGGTCGAAGGGGACTGTGTACAGGAGCCCCCTCGGTGTAGCTGAGCGTATAGCATCTGCGCCAGGGCAGGCTGTGGGACAGACTATCGACGGTATGTGTACAAAGGGATAGTTGAACTATAGTTTGTTACATTCAGGTAGTTCTCAGGCCAAATGCTTGACCGCTGCAGCGTAAACCGCTACTGTAAAGATACAAATAATATGAGGGGGCTCTCAAGATGTTAAATCAGATTGGTGCGACACTAGGCAATTTCGCACAATATTACACAACAACAGACACGTACAATACGACAGATGCAGCCGTGGGGTTTGCGATCGTCGGGGTTATACTCGTGGTGCTAGTGATCGCGTTTCTGCTCGTAGGCATTCCATCGATCATTGTGTCGTGGATACTGTATAGCAAAGCTGGTCGACCAGGTTGGACGGCAATTGTTCCTGTCTATAGTTCCGTTGTTATGGCTGAAATCGCTGGCAAACCAGCATGGATGGGTTGGACTCTCGGTGGTCTGCCAATCCTCAGTGCTATATTTACCAGTACTTCGAATGGCGCACTGAATGTGCTGGGGAGTCTACTAAACCTCGGGGTTTTCATACTATTCATCCTCGTTTTGGTTGAGTTTATCAAAAAATATAAAAGTAATGTAGCCTTTTGGGTTACGTACATCATCATCCCGATCGTTGCAGTGTTCTTGGTTAAAAACATGGAATACATCGGTGGTGGTACACAAGCATCTGCAAGTGCACCCGGTGTACCTCAGGCCCCTGTAGCTCCTGCAGCTCCGACCGACACTCCACCTGCTAGCCCAGTGGTCTAGCACTCCCGCTATCGGTTATTTTGTAAAACTGCCCCTCAAAAAGGGCAGTTTAACTATAGAACGACTTAAAAAACGAACAGACTACGAACAAAACATTGACAAATGTAGCACTTTTTGCTATAATGGTGTTATGGTCAATCAAAATAAAAATCCGCAATCACTAGGAGAAATCCTTCCAGGAGTTCTTAACGCTATTGAGTCGGGCACGCCAATATTGAAACGGTCAGATCAGTCGTCAATAGATTATGAGGAGGGTAACAATAGTGTGCTCCGTGACGCCGCCGCTCAACCTGGGGTTAGCGATAAAGAAGTAGATGATCTCGCGGGAATAATTCATCAGGGCGATCTAGCGATTAATGCAATAAAAAGTGGGATGGGCCATCATGCTTCTATACCCGACAAACAATGACAGGGGTAAGCACTAGACAGCAGAGGTCAGGAAGTATAAAATAAAACAGTTATGGCAAAAAAGAAAAAATCGGCAAAAAAGAGACAACCAAAGGCAGAAGTCGTCAGGACTCCGTCCCCCATTTGGGGATATGTACTGGCCGTTGTCTTCATACTACTTGGTATCTTTATGGTGCTCGGCGGGTTTGGCACGGGCGGCTCGCTACCAACGGGGCTGTTTAGCGCTGGCTATTGGCTTCTCGGTTGGGGTGCCTGGGTTGTTCCCGTTAGTTTGCTCTACTGGGGCAGTTATAAATTTATCAGCGAGGAACAGCGGTTGCCGGGTTGGCGCGTCCTCAACATGTACTTACTGATGCTATTTGCGGCGGGGTGGTTTTTTACTGCCTTTGCAACCAAACAAGCAAGCGGCACGATAACAGGTGGGCACGGCGGGGCAGTCGGGAGCACTATTGGCGGTACGATACTGTCTGCACTCGATAAAGTACCGGCGAGTTTACTATTTTTTGTGTTTGCAGTGTTTGCGTTTTTCTTTGCCTTTGGGATATCGCCTAAGGTTTTGTTGAAAGTCGGTGAGATGTTCAAACGACCAGAGTTGGCAGAAGGTGACGAGCTTGCAGAGTTGAAGGCTAAAGCGGCCGACACGAGCTTTAAGATGAACGAGGGCGTGCCGGTTGTGCACCACCACGAAGCCGCTAAGGACGCCGTGCGCATGTCGAGCCTCAAGAACACGGCGCAGGCACTGACGCAGAGTGAAAACCACGCTGCGCTTACAACTGCTAACGACCCTGACTGGAAACTACCGAGCATTGATCTGCTCGACCAAAAACAGGACAAGGCAGATGCAGGCGATGTCGAAGGCAATGCCCGCACCATCAAAGAAACACTGCGTAACTTTAGTATCGATGTCGAGATGGAAGGTGCCAACATTGGGCCGAGTGTGACGCAGTATACATTAAAACCGCCAACTGGGGTAAAACTGACAAAAATAACGGCGCTTGAAAACAACCTTGCGCTCGACCTCGCGGCAACAAGTATCCGCATGGAAGCACCTATCCCTGGTAAGCGGGCAGTTGGTATCGAGGTGCCAAATGTCAAACCGGCAACTGTTCGCCTGAGCTCAATATTGCAGTCGCGGGAATGGACAGAGTCGCAGAGTCATTTGACCTTTGCTATCGGTAAAGATATCGTCGGTAAACCAGTCATTGCAGACCTGGCAAAGATGCCTCACTTGCTCGTTGCAGGTCAGACTGGCTCGGGTAAATCGGTCATGATAAATGACATTTTGACGAGTTTGGTGTACCGTAACAGCCCAAGTACGCTCAAACTTATTTTGGTAGACCCAAAGCAAGTCGAGCTAACGCCGTACAATGACCTGCCGCACTTGCTGACGCCTGTCATAAATGAGCCTGAAAAAACTATTTCCGCGCTCAAATGGGCGGTGGCAGAAATGGAGCGACGACTGCGCACCATGGCCGATGTGGGCAAACGAAACATCGAGGAATACAACGGGCTAAAAGACACCGACAATATGCCATTCATCGTCATTGTTATCGATGAGTTGTCTGACCTGATGATGATGGCAGCACGCGATGTCGAGGCGCTGATCGTGCGTATTGCCCAGAAAGCTCGCGCAGCTGGTATACATTTGATCTTGGCGACACAGCGTCCATCTGTCGACGTCATTACGGGGCTCATCAAAGCGAACGTGCCGGGGCGCATTGCCTTTACGACGCAGAGCCAGGTTGACTCGAGGACGATCATCGACCAGGCGGGGGCCAATAAGCTCCTCGGCCGCGGTGACATGCTGCTTCTGACCAGCGATATGCCTGCGCCAAAGCGTGTTCAGGCGGCATTTATTAGTGACGACGAAACACACAAGGTCAATGATTTTATTCGCGAGCAGCGGGCGCCAGAGTATAACGACGAAGTGGTCAGCCAGCCAGTGCAGCTCAACGGCAAAGGTGGCATCGTAACGGATGATGGCGGTGGTCATGGTGGAGATGAAGACATGTTCCACGACGCCGTACGCGTGGTGATAGAAAACCGGAAAGCGTCGACTTCGCTTTTGCAACGACGTCTGCGCATCGGCTATGGCCGCGCTGCACGGCTGATGGAGGAAATGGAAGAGCAGGGCATTATTGGCCAGGCAGACGGTTCGCGTCCCCGCGATGTACTAGTCAGTAGCCTCGACCAAGTGTTTGGTGGCACGGGGCTGGCCGACAGCGACCTAGGCGCAACCATTCCCGAGCCAACTGAGGCGCCACGAGATGAGTATCTTTCCCGCTAAAATGCCACGGTACATAATGCACTTTTTGTTTTTGTCCACGCCAACAAGTAGCTACATTTTGAGTTTTGGTAGGAGTAATTGCATAAAAAGAGTATTCGATTTTGAGTGCACGAATTGTATTTATTGATGAAGCATCTACAACATAGTTATATTGAATAACAGATTGGGATAGACATTTTTACTACAAAAAATGCTTGCACTTCTGGCAAACGCGGTTTACTATGAGATCAAACAAACAGGCCGAAATGGGGGATATATGGCGGCACTAGTTGAAACAACGAGAGACTGTATCGACGAACTCCGCCATACCCCACCCGGCGTGCCGCAAAACGACCAATCCGGTTTTGCACCTGAAGCTCCTGGCAATAACACCAGGAGTTTTTCTTTTGGTGGATACGTACTTCCAACCCAAGCTAGGTTC
>CAZLLY010000047.1:0-2180 GCA_964560755.1 uncultured Candidatus Saccharibacteria bacterium
AACCGCTGTACCTTATGCCATGGCCGCTAAGAATGCTGAGCAGGTGATACGGAGTGCAAACGGATACCTAAGTACGCTCACGATGCAGGATCCAACAGGTGGCAACCAGCTGTTCGAGATACCCGATCAGGGTGCGGCAGGGACATACCAGCTTTTGACCGTTCAAGGGGCAAGTGGTCAACTGGCGGGCAGCTTCATCCAGAACCAAAATAGTACAGACCAAACTGCCAATTTCCGCATAGACGGAACGGGTCGCGCGGCTACCTTCCAGGCCAATACTTCAGTCAGTATTGGCTCAGCGAGTCTGCAAGGACAAATGATACTACAGGCAGGGAATACATATACTACAACCGTTAAAGCAGGGGCCTCGACATCAAATCTTACATTTACGTTACCAAATACCTATGGGTCGAACGGAGAATGTGTCGTAGGTAATGGTGCAGGATCATTAAGCTTTGGTTCGTGTAGTGGTTCCGGTGGGTCTGGTGTAACAAGTGTTGGCACACTGGATGGGCAGACAAAATCAAGTGACGGTGCAGTAATTAGCGGCAGTAGTATATATATGCAAACTGCCGATGCTACGTATCCAGGGTTAGTTAGTACGAGCAGTCAAACATTCGCAGGGGCAAAAACATTCCAAAACGGGATAACCAGTAACACTGCGCTTACCGTTATCGCTGGTGGTATTACGGTGACAGGCAATAGTACTATAACTGGCTCGCTCACCGGGCTCACCGGGCTCACGAGCTCGGGGACTATTACTTTTAGTGGGCTGAATAGTGTAGGACTTGTGCAGACGAATGCAAGCGGACAGTTAAGTACTGGTGCAGTTGACCGAAATAGCAGTAGCTACTTCAATACGGCACTTAGTATTGCTAATGGTGGCACCGGCGCCACTGATGCCACTACAGCTCTCAGTAATCTAGGCGGTGCAACCTCAGGTGCAAACAGCAATATAACTAGCCTCAGCGGCCTTACAACGGCACTGACTATCGCTCAGGGTGGTACGGGCCTAACGAGAGCCGGGACGGCCGGAACCTATATATATAGTCATGGTACAAGCTTCGTAAACACTGCGCAGGGAACGGGTGGACAGTGTCTGCAGAGTAATGGGGCGGCCGCGCCGACCTGGGGAACCTGTGGCGACGGTGTAGGCATAACATCAGAGTCTGACACGCTACAAACGGTTACTGACCGCGGTGCGATCACAACTGTTTCTTCAACGTTCTCTGGCGGCCTAACAAGCTCTGGGACAACCACTCTCAGCGGAACGACAAATATTTCAGGAAGCAATGTGACAGTCGGCGATGCATCAACTGACAGGTTGAACATAACAGCGCAAATGATTGGTAGCCAACCGCTTGTTTTCCAGGGGGCTACAGATAATACATTCGCAACTACACTAGCGCTCATAGATCCGACAGCGAACAACACAATTACTCTACCTGACGTGACTGGTACGGTTATTACAACGGGTAACCTGAGTAGTATTTCGGGGCTAACGGACGCCCAAATTAATGACAATATATCGATATCGAGTGGCGGGACAGTTGATTGGACCGCACTCAGTAATTATCCAGCGGCATGTGCGGCTGGTTCTGCCATAACAACGCTCGGTGACACCGTAACCTGTACTGCTTTTGGTGCTGCGAGTGGCAATGGAAACTATATCCAGAATCAAAACAGTTCTGCACAAACGAGTGCCAATTATTGGATTGATGGCACGGGTAAAGCGGCTGCGGGCCTTCAAGGTCCTTCACTTGATACGCTTGCCGCCAGTGTATTGAGCCTGGGCGCGACTAACGCAACGAATATACAAATCGGCTCGAGCACAACTGATGCAGTAGCACATCTATTTATTCTCGACAGTTACAACACTACCGACCCAACTGGCTATAACGGCGCGATGTACTATAACACCAGCCTGAGTAAGTTTAGGTGTTACCAAAACGGCACTTGGATAGACTGTGTTGCGGCTGGGGGTGACGGCGCGGGTACCGGTGCGGCTGGGGGTGACCTGTACGGGAACTATCCAAATCCTTCGGTTGGAGGTTTGCGTACCGTACCGATATCCTATACAAGCCTAACGACAAATCAGACGCTTATATACAACGGCACGAGCTGGGTCAATAGTTTTGTCGGTGGGGCGAACATAACCGACGGAAGTGTTGCGAATGCTG
>CAZLLY010000047.1:2190-8229 GCA_964560755.1 uncultured Candidatus Saccharibacteria bacterium
TTCAAGTTTGACCGTCGGTACCAGCGGCAACTTGTCTGGGGGTGGTAATGTATCTTTGGGTGGTAGCCTGTCACTTTCTATGGTAACAAGCCCAACCTTTAGTGGGCTCGTAACGGCAAACGGTGGCTTAACCGAGTCGGGCACTCTGACGCTCGTCGATTTTACCTCTGCCGGTATACTTGTGAACAGCGCAACAGGCGTCGTCTCGTCTATAACTCAACTCAGTGACGCTCAGGTGAGTGACACACTCACAGCATCAAATTTTGTGGGCACTGGCTCAACAACAACCGCTGTTGATTTAAATACAACAGAAACGGCCGGCACACTCCCAGTAAGTAAAGGTGGCACCGGCGCTACCGACGCTGCTACCGCTCTCAGCAACCTCGGCGGAGCAACCTCAGGCGCAAACAGCAATATAACTAGCCTCAGCGGCCTTACGACTGCACTAACTATCGCTCAGGGTGGCACAGGCGCAACTTCATTTACGACAAACGGCGCTACCTATTATGATGGTACGAAACTCACATCAACCGCCGCTGGCACGACAGGGCAGTGTCTCATCGCTACGACAGGGGCAGCTCCAGCTTGGGGAAACTGTACGGCCGGAGCAGGTGGCACTACCATGGCTGGTGATGTTTCTGGTACGGTTGATGCAAACACCGTCGATAAAATCAAAAATGTTCCATTAGCGTTTACATCACTCAGCACAAATCAGCTGCTTGTTTACAATGGCACGAGTTGGGTTAATGCTAGTACCGCTGGCGACCTGACAAATACGGTGTCGGGCAATACAAACACCTACACCATCGCAAATGGTGCTGTTACGAACGCGAAAATCGCTTCCGGAGCAGTCAATAGCACAAGTATTGCTGATGGTACGGTAACAGGCACAGATATAGCAAGTAACACCATCACAAACACGAATCTTGCGAGCGGAAGCTATGGCAACATAACAGGGGTTGGAACGCTTGGTAGTCTGAGCGTTACGGGTACGATTAATACGGCGACTATCACTGGCGGCTCGCTAAGCTCAACCGCCGTCAATGGCCTCAGTCTTTCGGGGGGAACGATTTCGAGCGGTACTTGGCAGGGCGGCGTTATAGCTGACGCGTACATAAGCGACTCACTAACTATTGCGAACACAAGTACTATCGACTGGGCCGCACTTAATAATTACCCAGCCGCTTGTGCTGCTGGCTCTGCCATCACCGCGCTTGGGGATACCATTACTTGCCAGACATTTGGTGCGGCTAGTGGGAATGGAAACTACATACAGAATGGTATCACCGCGCAGAACAGCGCTAACTTTAATATGCAAAGTGCTGCAACCACAAGCGTCACGGCTAAGTTTCGCGCTATAGCTAGCCAGTCGGCAGATATCATTCAGGTGAGAGATTCGTCAGATACCACAACTGTCTTTGCGGTTGCACCGAGCGGTAATATCACCACTGCAGGGTCGGTAACAGCTACAGGCACTATCTCGGCGAGTAACTTTAGCGGAAGTAGTAGTGGCACGAATACCGGCGACGTTACTATCTCGGGGCAGAATTACCTGAGTTTATCCGGACAAGCGATTACTGCCAGCCAAGTAAATCTAACCACAAATGTTACCGGTACTCTTCCCGTTGCGAATGGCGGTACGGGGCAAACGACCTTCACATCAAACAGCCTACTACTTGGTAACGGGTCGAGTGCACTGGGAAATATTGCATCAAATGGTACTGCTACGCCGATGTGTCTTGTTAGCAGCAACAGCGGTGCACCGACATGGGCGAGTTGCTCGAGTGGAACATCTGGAGATCTTGGTGTAGTAAGTATGGGAGCTGTTGATGGGCAATCGCGAAACAGCACAGGTGCTACCATCGTCGGCGGCACAACATTGTACTTACAGACCGCAGACACGACGAATGCCGGGCTTATCGGGACGGGCGCCCAGACATTTGCAGGTGCAAAGACGTTCCAAGGTGGCGCTACGATCCGTGGCGTTAGTGTCGATAGCTCTACGGCGACCGATGACATCATAGCTATTGCGGTTGCCAACACGGCTGGTTCACGGTTTACCGGCACGATAACGAACGCCGACCTTACTGCCAACCAGACGTGGACACTACCAAATGTCAGTGGCACGTTTATAACCACGGGTAACATCAGCGCTATCACTGGCCTGACGGACAGCCAGGTTAGCGACACACTTACTGCATCATACCTCGTCGGATCGGGGTCAACATCAAACGCTGTAGACTTAGGAACTGCAGAAGTCGCAGGAACTTTGGCTGATGGAAATGTGTCTGACACTCTGACGATCAGCAACGGCGGAACGGTTGATTGGACCGCACTCAGCAACTACCCGGCTGCCTGTGCGGCGGGTAGTGCAATAACGCAACTTGGCGATAGCATTACCTGTACGGCCTTTGCAGCATCGATTGGTAGCGGTAGCTACATCAATAACACGGTCGCCAACCAAAACAGTGCAAATATAAACATCCAAAGTGCTGCCACTACGTCGGTCACGGTCAAGCTCCGCGCTATCGCTAGTCAGTCGGCAGATGTTATACAGGTTAGGGATAGCGCTGATGCAACCACCGTTTTCTCAGTTTCACCCAGTGGGAACATCACAAACACTGGAACAGTAACATTTAGCGGCCTCAACTCAGTTGGTCTCGTCCAAACGAGTGGAACGGGGCAGCTCAGCACAGGCGTAGTTGACCGAAACAGTAGCAGCTACTTCAACACGGCGCTCAGCGTCGCAAATGGTGGTACGGGTGCCACGACACTGACACAATACGGCGTAGTTTATGGCAATGGTGCGAGCGCAGTTGGTTCGACGAGTGCCGGTGTAACGGGCCAGTGTTTGGTGAGTGGGAACGGTGTGTCTGCGCCGGCCTGGCAAGATTGTGGAACTGCAGCCGGTGGCGCAAACAAGACGTTATCAAACTTAACTGCCACAGCTGTTAACCAGAGTCTAACTCCGGGTAATACCAATGGTCTTGACCTGGGCAGTAGCACAAACACGTGGCGCTCGGGTTACTTCGGAACAAGTGCGGTTATCGGTATGGCAAGTTTGCAGGGTCAATTGACGCTGCAAAACGGTAATGGTTTCACGACATCGCTTAAAGGCGGCGCAACGGCAACCAACATTTCATTTACATTGCCAACTTCTGTCGGCAGCACAAATCAATGTTTGAAAACTGATGGTAGTTCGGGACAGCTGAGCTTTAGTAACTGTAACAACGGCTCGGGCTCTGGTGGGTCGGTGACGCTTGACGATGCATACGAGTCAGGAAATAACCTCGTTACGAGTAATAGCCGCGACATTTCATTTACCTTGGCCGATACGGCTACTGACTCGAGCATGGTCTTTGACCTGCAGTGTGCAACCTGTAGCGCAAACGGCGGCCGCTTTGCTGTCCAGAATGGTGGCAGTGACGTCTTTGTTGTAAACCCATCGAGCGGCGGTGTCCTCACAAAAGTCACGGGCAATACAGCCTTTATGGTTCAAAATGCTGGCGCAACCGCAACGGCCCTGACGGTCAATACGACAAACAACACCGTAATAATAGGCTCGAATGCTTCTGACCCATCAACCCCAGCAAACGGTGCAATGTATTACAGTACAAGCCTCAACCGATTCCGTTGCTACATAAACGGCGCTTGGGCTGACTGTGATACAGCAGGCTCGGGTGGTGGCGCAGGCGTGACGAGTATCGGAGCAATCTCGGGTAGTTCTACAGCGAACGGTGCAACCATCAGTAGTGGTACGTTATACCTCGCACCGGCAGACGGTACGAACGGTGGTGTGGTAATAAATGGCGCACAGGTATTCGGCGGCGCAAAGACATTCCAGGGTGGCATTATATCGACCACTCCAACCTCTACTGACGACAAACTAGCACTCTCAGTTCAGTCATTTGCTGGCTCGAGCTTTACGGGCACCATCACGAACATAGCCGATCTGACGGCTAACCGTACCTGGAGCTTCCCAGATGCCTCTGGCACTATCGTTACCACCGGTAACCTCAGTGCCATCACAGGCCTGAACGATAGTCAGATCAGCGACAGCCTCACTGCCTCGATACTCGTAGGCTCTGGTAGTACGAGCAACGCGGTTGATCTCGCTACTGCCGAAGTAAATGGCACACTCCCCATCGCCAACGGTGGCACAAACAGCAGCTCAGCTATCGGTGGTGCAGGTTCTGTTATCTACAGTGATGGTATAAAATATGCCTATAGTGCTACTACTGTAACTGCAGGTCAATGTCTCCAAAGTGGAACCTCTGGCACAGGACAACCAACCTGGGGCTCATGCGGTGGCGCACCAAGTGGTTCTGCTGGCGGAGACCTCAGTGGCACGTATCCTAACCCAACCGTTGCTAAGATAAACGGTCAGGCTGTTAGCTATACTGGGTTGGCTGCGAATAGCCTGCTTATTTACAACGGTACTGCTTGGGTAAATGCGGCAATGGCTGGTGACATGACCGGAACGGTAAGTGGCAATACTCTGACCTATGCTATTGGTTCTGGCAAAGTAACCTCAACGATGATCGCTGATGGCACGGTGACGGGAACAGATATCGCAAGTGGAACTGTTGCAAATACAAACCTAGTCAATAGCAGCCTAACGGTGTCTGCAGGTACAAACCTCAGCGGCGGCGGTAGTGTCTCGCTCGGCGGTACAACCACCTTAAACGTCGTTAGCAATCCAACATTCAGCGGTCTCCTCACAGCAAACGGCGGCATCACTATTGGCACTGGCCAGAACTTTATCAACGGTGGTTCGACATTGAACACTGCACTGGCAGTAACAGATAAGACAAGTGGGAATATCGGTACAGCTGCAGCTACCGTTGATGCGTACACGACGTTCAACATAAACGAAACGACTACGAACCAGACGCTTACGCTTGCAAGCCCAACAACAAGCACGGCTGGTCGAGTTGTCTATGTGAATAACGTTGGTACGGCTGCTTTCACTATGTACGGCGTCAGTGTTGGCTCGACAAAGAGTCAGGGCTACATATGGAATGGTACTGCTTGGGCTCCACTCGGCGTTGACGGCGCAGGTTCAGGCGCTACATCTGTCAACCCGATATCTGGCACCTCGAACGCAAATGGCGCAACGATCAGCGGTGGTATCTTGACCTTGACGGCGGCCGATGGAACAAACGGTGGTGTCGTGACAAATGCTGCTCAGACTATTGGTGGGCTTAAAACCTTTAGCGCTGGCATCACAAGTGCCGCTATTAACGCTACGGCTGGTACTAACACTGCAGTCGGTAATGCAACCGGTACATTTAACTTGATCTCTAGCAACATCAATATTTCAACGTTGGGCGTTATTAGCGGCGCGACGGGTATAACCAGCAGCGGCACCATAACATTCAGCGGCCTTAACTCAGTTGGTCTCGTCCAAACGAGTGGCACAGGGCAGCTCAGCACAGGCGTAGTTGACCGAAACAGTAGCAGCTACTTCAACACGGCGCTTAGTGTTGCAAACGGCGGTACGGGTCTCACGAGCTACACGACCGGTGATATTATCTATGCTTCCGGTAGCTCAACGCTTGGCAAACTAGCTGATGTTGCATCGGGCCAGTGTCTCATCTCTGGCGGCGTCGGTGTCGCTCCTGCTTGGGGCAGTTGTAGTGCGGCCGCTGGCGGCGCTAACACCAGCCTCAGCAACCTCGCCTCAGTCAACATTGGTACAACTGCATTGAACTCAACGTCGAATAACCTAAACTTGACGACCACGACCACCGGAAACATTGTTCTAAACAGTGCTGGAACGATTGAACTACAAGATAATACAAATGTCACCGGTACGCTCGTCAGCACCAGTACTGTTCAAGGCACGCGGCTTATCTCTACGATAGCTACCGGCACCGCACCACTTCAAGTAACGAGCACAACCGCTGTGACGAACCTTAATGCTGATATGCTGGATGGCTTCCACGCCAGCAGCTTTGCTTCGTCAACAGGAAGCTCTAACTACATCCAAAACCAAAACACCTCAGCCCAAACAGCAAACTCATGGATAAACGGTCC
>CAZLLY010000048.1:0-8194 GCA_964560755.1 uncultured Candidatus Saccharibacteria bacterium
AAGTGTAACTAGCCCTCGTCTTATAATCCGACAAACAGATGCAACTGCTCGTACGATTTTCATCGATAACTTAAGCTTTGTCCGAAACGATCTGACGACTCGACCAGCAAATGTTCAGATTGGCGGTGGTACTACTGGTGGACAGGTGACCCTATTCACACTTGACCGATCCAGCAGCGCACCTTTGGTTTCGGGTGGTGATAGCCGCTACCTTGGCTCAATGTATTACGACACGACGCTAGGTAACCTACAGTGTTACGAAGCAGACGGCTGGGGCGCCTGCGGTAGTGCTCCAGATAATATCGTAAGTCTAACCCCTGAATACACTGGTGCGGTCCTGAACGGTACGGGTGTCGGTACAATGACCGCAGATTTTTGTGGTAATGGTGGTGGGCTAAGTGTCAACACATCATTCTGTGCAAGTGGTGAAGCACGAAACTACTACAGGTGGACATCTCCGCAGCCAAGTACACAGCCATACAGCATCTTCGTCACGTACCGTTTGCCATCTACATTCAAGAGTTTTATGGCGGGAACGACGACCATGACCGGACTGACTGACAATGCATCAAATGCAACCATGAGCTATTCGATATACAGAAAGACTACGTCAGGTGTTACGCAGTGTAGTGCAGCAGCTCCGGTTGTTGGTACAGGTGCTCCAAACACCGGTACTAACACATGGTTCGCTGTAGGGGCTACGACTGACCCTGCAAACTGTACCTTCGCACCTGGCGATAGTGTCATATTCCAGATAACAATGAGTGCTAAAGCAGGCGCAAGTGTTTACGCAGAGAACTTAACGTTTAGGTATTCAAATAACTAGCGCATCATGAAAAATACACAAACTATCAATCAGCAGAATCATGAAAAACAAAACAGTACACAAAATGTACTCAATACTGCTCGACCTCAAGAAAAAATAGAAAATCGTACGTATAAACCTCGTACTCGCATCACCAAAACGCACATTGAAATAATGAATGACCCATTTGTGTTCCAATGCTAATGCCAGGCACCCACAGTAGTCGTAGCATGCATGGAATGTGCCAGACATTTCTAGAGCATGCGGTATTTGTGTGTGAATAGTTTTAAAAATGTAGCTGATTAATTTCTAGGATGGACTAACCCTTGCTAGTTGGCTGTATTATATCTATAATTGTACCATAAGCATTAAGGGGTCAGAGTGGAGTATTCCCGAAGACAAAAATGTCTAGGCAGCGGAACGAGGTCTATGTGAAGCATGTTACCGACAAATCAGCGAGATCGAGTAAGCGAATTGTTATTTCGTTTCGGTTTCCAAAAAGGCCGTTTGCTGGAATCTCACTGACACTAAACAGATGGTGGCGAGCTTTCGTAAGGAAAATATGGGCTATCTCTGGGCGCCGCCCATTTCGTTGGGTCAGATCAACTATCAAGTGGCATATTATACACCCAAGATTGGCGCGTATAGGATGGCTGGTGCTAGCGCTGTTTGTTTGCCTCGGAATCATCCTGGATGTATATAATGCTCGAGGCAGAGTTGTGCCGTATGTTTTAACGTCTACCGCAGAGAAATTGCTAGATACGCCTCAGACAAATTTAGCGGATGAGCTGAAATTGGCAGGAGATGGCCAAAGCTATGAGTACAACCAGGGATATAGCGGTTCTGGTACAGACCTCGCCGGTGAATCTATGTCGCCTCGATTCACCGCATCATATCCCGTCGATCCAAGCAAAGGAAGCACGATAACTGATGCATCAATAGGTGTCAGTATCACTATAAAACCAAAATTCGGTCTCTACCAACCACAAAAACAACAGAACAGACTCGTGTATCCCCTGAAAGGATATGATGGGCAGAGGGTTGAAACGATGCACGTCTCTAGTACTAAAGAGGACATTATTTTAAACAGTGAGCCGGGTAAAACAGCGAAATTTGAGTATGAGCTCTCATTGCCGGACGGTACCGAGGCGAGGTTGGAACCAGATGGGTCGGTCAGCATATATGGTGCAGATCGTTCGCTGATCGGCAGCGTCCAAACAGGATCAAAACAGGATGAAGAATTATTGAAAAAAGCAAGAGATCGTGCCGAAAAGAACAACCTGCTTTTCAGATTTCCCGCTCCATTCATAAGAGATAGTAGTAGACAACAGAGTAAATCGAGAGCATGGTATGGCCTAAAAGGGACTACTCTCACTCTTTACGCAGGTGATTTGGATAAGGCGACATACCCGTTGTCTATCGATCCAACTATCTATATAGATTCGGCGACTCGTTTGATGCGAGGAAATAACGAAAGCAATATCGACTTTGACGTCGACAACGAATTGATTCAAAAGGGAAAGACCACTGGGGGGCGTTTTGACACCTGGAACTCATCTATGGCGCTTCCAACTACTCTTTGGCGACACCAAACGGTCATGTATGGAGGATACATATATGTGGTAGGTGGCTATAACGGGTCGGCTGTTTCGAGCACGTTGTACTGGGCTCACGTGAATTCATCCACTGGCGAGCTTGAGTCTACCAACCCCGGAGGAGGGGCCTGTAGTACTTGGTGTACGGATAGTGCGTACAATCTGCCCGCAGCTCGACAGAGTGGGGCTTTTGTTGCATATAACGGGTATTTATTTATGCTTGGAGGAAACAACGGTACGACTTCACAATCGACGATCTATGTGGCAAAGCTGGGTGCGAATGGCGAACCGCAGCTTTGGCGTCCTACTGATAACGACCCGAATACCTACTGGTATGCAAGTAGTATGAACCTGCCATCCGCCATGAGTTTTTTGGGTGCGACAGTATATAACAACCGTATATACATTGCCGGCGGCATCAATAGTGTGCAGCCTTCAGCTACGGGGTCGTTAAATGTGTACATGGCGGATATACTCCCGACAGGAAAACTCTATGGTTCGAATGCATCGACCTGGTTCTCGCTAACATCACTTGCGGCGAGTAATGAGCGTCATAGTGTTGGACTGCAGGTGTATAACGACAGGCTATATATAATTGGTGGTGCAAAAGCTACAACAACTCAGAGCACTGTTTTCTACAACAAAATTGCATCAGACGGAACATTGAGCGCTACTTGGTCTTCGACGACTGCAATAAGCACAACAAACGGAACGGTGTTACGCCCACGAAGTAGTATGGGTGGGACATTTACAACGATGTGGGGTGGATTCATTTATGTTGTAGCGGGGTGTAGTACATTAAATGCGAGTGGGTACTGCACTTCAATGGCGAATGATGTGATGTTGGCAAGCGTTAATGCGGACGGAACGATCACCGACTGGACGACGATGAATCTAACGAGTGGCTCACCAAACACAAACATCGGATATGGGCTTGCGGCATGGAGGAATAGACTATATAGCATTGGCGGATGTGCTGCACAAAATACAACAACTGGCGCATGCACTACGCTTGTTTCTGCAGATCTGTACGGCAGTATAAACCAGGATGGAGATGTAAGTACTGTCAGCACCTCTTCGCCAAACGGTACGGCGCCATGTGCATCGGCAACTTGGACTGACTGTGATCTTCCTCCTGAAGGAGATGGCAATGGTCAGAGTGGGCGGATGGCAGGTGGCGCAATTGTAAATAATGGTTATATTTACTACATGGGTGGTTGCACTGCAGTGAGCAGTGGGTCAGTGTGCTATTCGGGGAATGCCGGGAAAGCCGCCGACAACATATCCTATGCATCAATCGCATCAGACGGTAACATTACCCGAATCCCAACATGTACCAGCGGAACCTTTGTTGGGAGCTGGTGCGTAAACAATACAAACGTTATGGGAAACAAACTTGCTGCATTCAGTTACGCACTGTATAACAATACGTTATATGTTATCGGGGGGACGACAGGTACAGAATGGCAAGATGACGTATGGAGGGTGAGTTTTAATAGTGATGGCACATGGGGAACTTGGACGTCACAAACATTTGGTGCAGTTGGGCTTGGAAACGCACGGGGGTATACCTATGCATTTACTCGAGCAAACCCAGGCTCTGCTAGTACGTACCCTGCAAACCTGTATGTGCTAGGGGGATGTAGCGGTGTCACTGCACTCGATAGCGGGCTAGATTGTTCGGGAGCGCTATATACTGAAGTATATAAATGCTTCATAAAAACGGATGGAAGTATCGAGACGACGGGTAGTGCTTGTACTACATCTGGTCAGATGCAAATCGACTCAGAGCCTAACACTGGTGGTAATCAGGGTCTAGGTGTAATGGCGGGCACCGTGTATGCGAACTATGTTTATATGATTGGTGGTCAGAGTCCAAATGAGTCTGAACGTGGCGAAGTAATATATGCAAAGATCGACAACAGTAATAATATTGTTGCCGCCAGCGGTAGTACGTGGATAATGTCCCCGAACGAAATAAATCCGATCCGTCGCCGCGGTATGGCATTTGGGTATAATGGCTATCTGTATGCACTTGCGGGCTACAATGCCGCAGGTGGAGGATCTTTGAATGATTTACTATATGCAAAGATCGATGTGAGCGACGGGAGTATTGGTGCATTTAGCACCTCAACCGTTACGGTTACCGCTCGTTGGGATCTTCGAGGTGTTGTAAATAATGGCTATGTGTATGCTGTTGGTGGCTGTAGCTCAGGAGCTCCACCTGCAAGCTGCGCAACTATGACCGGGACTGTTCAGACTTTTCAACTTTATAATAACTACAGCGGTTCGCCAAAACTGTACTCTGCGGGTTCACAATATGCAACAGATAGGTATGGTGCAGGGGCAGCAGTTCTGAATGGGTATATATATCTGGCGGGTGGCTGTACGAGTACTACTGACTGTAGTGCTGTTACAAACAGCGTACAGTATGCGCCTCTTAATGCCGATGGTTCGGTCGGAACTTGGCAAGCGGGAGGTAATCTGCCTGCCTCGCTAAGCTGGGGGAGACTGCTCAGTGCAGGGAATACACTGTATTTTCTTGGAGGACAGAACAGCGCGGGAACGGCACAATCAACGGTATACTACACATCAAGTATCTCGAATGGTAATCCTACGTGGAATGGTAGTGCAGCAAGTGGTGGAATAGGAGATACGTCTTCCCAGGCAGCCCAGGCGCGCACAAAATTCGGCGCAGCATCATGGAATAACCGACTGTATGTTATTGCGGGAGTTGATGGAAGTAGCAACCGAACCAATACAGTCTATATCAGCCCGGCACTTAGTTCGGGGGGGAATATAGCAGCAGATAGTTGGGTAGCAGACGTCGACACTCTAAATGTTGCTCGCAGCGGGAACGCAGTGGTTGCATATGCGAATAACCTCTATAGTTTTGGTGGATACAATGGCTCCCAATATTTAAATGATTCGCAGTATACGCAAATAAATAGCGATGGCACTATCGATGCATGGAGTTATACCACTAGCCTGCCTGCAGTACTCGACGGCGCTACTGGGTTTGCGGCAAACGGCTTTATGTATTTATTTGGCGGTCGTTCAGACGCAACGACGTGTAGAAGTAATACCATTGTTGCGCCGATAAGCGCAAATACAACGATTGCAAGTGGTAATAATCCTACTGGCACTGGTGAGTGGTACGCTACAAATATTAAGTACAGTGGAGACAGATATGGGGCGGCGGCCATATATGACCAGGGGCGTACATATGTCATGGGCGGGATGTGCAACGGTACAATTGTGACGACTACGAACAGGGTACAGACCAGTACATTACAATCTCAGCCGCAAATCGCGAGGTATTCACGTATGATCGACACCGATAAAGATGTTTTTCCTTCGGTTTGGCTCATGAACGGCCTTGATAACTCCACGGGTGCTCGTTGGTATATGAAATATCGTTCAATGACAGATCCTCAGGCTGTGCCTTGGGATGGTTCGGGAAATAATGGTACAAACTGTAGCCAGCAGCAAATGTCCACCTGGGGTCAGGAGACGAACTTTGGAGAGGTAGCGCTCGGAAAGGTCGAGCAATACATCTCACTTGACGCTAATGGTAATGTGACCAACGGAGGTGGTTCCGGCGGAGGATGTGCTCGCTACTACTATCTAAACGTAACTATCGACAGCCAACAATCATACGGCTATCCAGAGGATGTTACACGCGGTCCTACTATTGCCGACTTGAGCTTGTACTTTACTGCATCCCCAGGGCAACGGCTCTTACACGGGAAAACGTTTAATGCAGGCGAGCAACAACCTCTCGATACTCCTTGCTCAAAGAGTAATAATATCAATGGTAGTACATATGACCCGCTTTACGCTGCATGTCCAAACCCATAATAAGCTAAAGAACTAACGGGACCGTATAGTCGTGACGTCAGGGAAAATGTGTAGTCTTTATTCGGAAAATTGCGAATATATCATGATAGATCGTAGAATGGAGTTATATGAGCAAGAGAAAAGATAAGTTTGAGAATAGCTCGGCGTGGGCCGCGTGGTTACGTGATGATATCGACGGAGGTCAGACTAGTTCAAACGAGAGTTCTAGGGCTCTGCGTAAAGGAGTAGGTGGAAATGAGGGTCAAGTAAGCTTAAAACACGACAGACCATTGAGCATAACGGGCGTGCCGAATAGGAACATTGGACTAAAGAGCTCCATTCTAGGCCCAGACGATAGTTTAAGCTCGAAGCCAAGTATGTATAGAGAAAATAGCCGAAGCCAACAAAAAACAGATAGAAGCGGTTCACGTGAAGCTAATCGTGAGATTGTAGTAAATCTTGCCCTACCACGAATCCGTATTCCACGCATAAGAATACAGTGGAAGCAATTTTTTGCGTGGTTTGTGCCTATATCTGGGGTGCTTTTATTAGTAGTTGCAGTTCCGAAAATAGTCGAACTTCGTATTCAAAATAACAAGAATACTGCCGCGAAAATAACGTCCTTAACACCTTCGTACTCTCCGTTAAAACCCGAGGATAGTTCAGCATCTATTACTGAAACTGACTATGACAGCAAACGTCAACTATACAGGTATAACGACGAATATAGCGGGGTGCAGCTCACGATTAGTCAGCAACCACTACCGAATGATTTGAAAGAAAACCCTTCAAAAATCGAACAACTTGCATCAACAATCGGTGCGAAAGAAAAAATCGAAACCACTAATGGCGACGCGTATATCAGCACTGATACGAAAGATGCCACCCAGAGAGTTGTGCTGGCACACAGGCAATTACTAATCTTTATTTTGAGCTCAAAAACACTTTCAAATTCAGATTGGGTAGAGTACATCCAGAGTTTAGAGTAGTTATTACATCATTTTATAGGGGTGGAAAAATCAATAATCTTAGGTAGAGTATCTTTACATGTGAATACATAAAGTGGTACACTCTAGGTAGGTCAATAATACAAAAAAGACCAAAATCAACAACAAACAAAAACAAAAAGAGTAGAACGTATGACAAAAGTACGTAAACGACAGGATGATAGAGTGCTTAAACGCCTCTCAGGGTATGAGCGACGCAAACAACTGCGGTTGCGTCAGCAGATTATGAGCGATTCATATTTCTTGCTTAGCTCGTAGTAGTACCAACAAGTTCTGTCTACGCAATTGCTCCCGTGCGCACGGGAGCAATTTTTTGTAGTATTTTGCTTGTTATTTTTTACAAATACACAGTATCGACTGCTTGCAGAATTGTGCCACTACTAGGCCTATGTGTATAGGGAAGGGTATTACGTTAAAAGGCTGTGGATAACTAGTAGACAGAAAGAATATGATACGAAAATCATAGTTTATATAACAACAATATATATACTACATTGTATTATGATAAATCTGGATTCTAAGGCATTTCTCAGATTGGGAAAATATATTGTAGTATTTTATATAACATTTAATAATACAATATTCGTAGTAAATCAGTCATGAAACTAGGGTATACTGCCTTGAATTTGTTAGTTGATAATTGTCTAAATAGCGTTCAAAATTGTAGCAAGAGTGATAAAAAACAAAAATAAAAAATTGTTCACTCAAAACAGTTTCTCAAAATAAAAAAACCAAAGAAGTAATGCTAAAACAAAAGCATAAAAAACTAGTACGTTTAGATTGTACCCCCATTCTCTTGAGGATGAGGGGAGTTTTGCTATCTTGGTACATATTGCTTTTGAATGTTAAATTTTTGCGTAAAATTGGTCGACATTTTGCTCTAGTTCTCGCGCTTTCCTTCCTCCTCCTACCCCTGTTTTCCCTTACGCGCGCGTTACCCGCACACG
>CAZLLY010000049.1:0-7948 GCA_964560755.1 uncultured Candidatus Saccharibacteria bacterium
TTTAAAATACACAAATTAAATTGTATTTTTATAAACTTTTAATTTATTTGTTTTAGCTGGTTTTGTCTGTAATGTTTCTTGCTCGTTAGGGCTCGGCTCGGTTATATAAATTTGATTCAAGCTTACTTGATCATCAGGAGACGAGTTATAAATTTGTTCTATGTTAACCCAGTCAGTACACTCCGAAAGATCAGAAGCTTTCAGCGCCAAAAGGCCTGTCGCTTCTTCTAAAACTATAGCATAAGCGTGGTAGTCATAGCTATTAGCGAGAAATTGACTGACCAATCTTGCGAGCTTGGGATTACTTTTCATCATACGAGATACCAATAAGCTCTCAGCGTATTTTTGCCCAATTCTAGAGCTCCTGCTACTTGATTGGAGCTGTATTGGATCGATTTTCTCCACAATAGGCTTGATCATATCGGTCGCGGTTTTCATGGCGAGCTCCCAGGCGTCTTTTTTACCCAAAGAGTTACCATTGTTCTGCAAGCTCTCTGCGAATGTCTCCGAGTAAGTTTGAACAAAGCCTGCTACAGTATTCATTGTATCTCTGATCTCAAGACTTGAGATCATAGAGCCGTCTGTCGGGTGAGGTATTTGTGTGTCGAGGGGGCCAAGACAAGCACTCTTGTGCATAAGTATCTCGTCGCATCCCAATGCCATTAAGGTACCCGTACTGTAGGCTTGCGTTGGTACCATTGCGGTTATTGTCTTATATTTTGCTTGTAATAGTCTGATTATGCGATAGCCAACTGAGGGATTTCCCCCATAAGTATCAAGCACTAAATACAAATGGTCGCCTTTTTCGCCAGTAAGGAGCTCATTACAAGCATCCAGGGCGGTGCTATATATACCTCCACGAACGATAAGTACTGGCACTTTGACTTTCATTACTGCTGATTATATATACTTTATTACCACTAGTCTATATATGGGGGGATATGTCGCAAGGGGTATTGCAATTAGGACTGCTGCTTTTGCTGATACTTGTAGTCCAGGTAGTCGTCCCAGAGTAAATCACACCAACGATGTATATCTTCACTGATGAGGGGGTGAACTATTTTCGAGATACTCTACGATTTCCATTGAAGCTTTTGCTTTTCATACTAATATAACCTGTGTTCGACGTAATTGTCGTCCTCTTATGGCTCTAAAGGCACTGCTGCGCTACTGGCGACGGGTTGTGTTGACTCTGCTAATTTATGTTGAACTCAGGTTATCAAAGTCCTGGATCAGACCATGCTACATGTAGTCATTTGTAGCAATTAGACAAATCTTTTGTGTGAAACAGACTAATTCATAGGAGTCGTTTTTGGTTTTATGCATATCAGTGAGGTTTCTTACAGCAAACATTCAGTCACTTGGCGCATGATGGTAGTGGAAAGGAGGATTACGCCAATGACTTACACAAACCTAATCCGCAGAATAAAAACCATTGCTGGTGCACGCGATGATGAATCGCAAGATGCGCTAGAGGTAGTGGTGGAAAATGTCGCAGCCAACCTGACCGATTATACGCGACGTGGTTTTGCGGCACGGTTACCGAGCGAGCTACGAGCAGCCGCGCAAACGATGCCAACGATGACGCATTTGTACGAAGACATCATAGACCAGTTGATGGATCTCGATGATGTTGACGAGAACAAAGCACGTCGGCACCTACGGGCAGCCTGGAACGCTTTACTTGAGCTTTTTGACAGCGAATCGGTCGAAGATATTCGGGCAGAATTGCCGCGAAGTATGATCGCCGTTTTGCATTGATAAACAGTTAACAGACAGGAGACGTATGTCTAAAACATTTCGACACACTGGCAACACCAAAAAGCAAGGCGAGAGCCGGGTGCATAGCCAACATCATCGGTTTGATGGCCACAAGCTTGCGGCAATGGTCAATCACCAATACGACATTCGCCACGTAAACCCCGCAACCATCACTCGGACGGGTCAACGACATAAATAGTCAATAACTGCCCGTGGTATTTAAAAACGGTCGTTTCGGCGGCCGTTTTTTAATGGCAAGCATCAGTAAAGACGGACGACCGAAGACTGATGACCGAAGAATTAGGGCAGCGCGCCAATGCTATTGTCATTCTGAGGCAAAGCCGAAGAATCTTCTCTGTGGCTAGAGTTAAGAACTAGCTTCATTTGGAAGATTCTTCGCATGCGCTCAGAATGACACCTATACGTTTTACCGAGCTACGAAGTTTATGTAACAAGTACCATGTTGCAAGTAGCAAAGAAGTTTCAAGTGGCATGTTACAGATACGTCAGTCGTCGGTCTTCAGTCTTCCGTCATATCAAAAAATGACCGACTTCATGGGCCGATCATCTTTATTTGGTGGAGCTACAGGGACTCGAACCCTGGACCTCTTCCATGCCATGGAAGCGCTCTAGCCAACTGAGCTACAGCCCCAAGTCACCGATACTATAGCGCATTTTGTGCTTTGAATCCAGAGAAATCACGCCTGGCTATTTTCGTAGCGACTATTATCTGTGACTACCATGGCTATAACGCATATCGATTAGCAGTAAATAGGGCAAGCAACCCCGCGCTACGCTGCGGTTCAAAACTCAGGTGGCTTAAAGTATCGAGTGTGGCTATAATAGAGCTTATGATTAGCAAGTTTTTTCAAAATTTATACAGATTGTACTCCTGGCAGATGCCACGAAATTTCATGATTGCATACCGCGAACATCACAGTTCGCCGACAAAATTTTTGCGCTGGTTTTGGACGACAAAAACGCATCGGACACAGCATGCAATAGCTTGGGAACAAGACAAACCCGCCATCGTCCTCCTAGATGCGTTGGCACTCGGGCTCATCGTGAGTGGAGTTTGGCTTTTATATTGGTGGGCGTGGCATGGGCACGAAGGTTTTTGGGCTTTTGGCATCGCATTTTTGTTGATGTATCCGTTCGTGATTGCGCACGTTATTGCATTGGCAGGCTGGGCGCAACGAGCTGCGTGGTATGTGGTACATCCAAAGAAACTCGGCCGTGATGTTGTAGCAGCAATACTCGAGGAGCAAGTTAAGGCGCTGCGTCGTCGGCACCATTTTAGTGTTGTCGCCGTTTCGGGGTCAATAGGCAAGACCAGCACGAAACTGGCCATCGCCAATTTACTCGGGCAAAAATTGCGCGTTTTACATCAAGCCGGCAACTACAACGACCGCATTACGGTTCCATTGATATTTTTCGGTCAAAAAGAGCCGGCCTTGTTTAATATCTTTGGGTGGGTACGTTTGTTTGGGGAAAATGTCGCGAGCAGCGCTCACCCATACCCTTACGATGTTGTCGTGGTAGAGCTCGGCACTGACGGCCCGGGGCAAATGGAGCAGTTTGCATACCTCAAACCAGATATCACGGTGCTTACGGCAATATCTGCAGAGCATATGGAGCATTTTGGTACGCTCGACGCTGTGGCGCGCGAGGAGCTAACCGTCTTTGACTACAGCAAAAAGGTGTTGGTGAATGGCGATGATATCGCGGGGAAATATTTGGCAGGATATGACTTTGACGAATACAGTCTGATAACAAATGTCGCCCACAACTACTATGCAAAACCGACCAGTAACGGTCTAACGGGGCAAAAACTCGACATAGAATTCCCCTCGGGCAAATTAACGACCGAGATAACCTATATCGGTCAGCAAGGGGCAAAATTTGCGGTTGCTGCCGCTGCGGTCGCAGACATGCTCGGTGTTTCGCACGACGACATTGCGAGTGGCATGAAGCGGCTCGATGCATTCTCTGGGCGCATGCAAGTGCTCGAGGGCGTGGAGGGGACGACAATCATCGATGACACATACAATGCCAGCCCATTGGCGGTAGAAGCAGCACTCGACTTTTTGTATGCCCAAAGATGTTCGCAGCGTATCGCTATACTCGGTAGTATGAACGAGCTTGGCGCGTATGCGCACGAGGCACACACCGAAGTTGGCGAATACTGCGACCCTAAAAAGCTTGACATGGTTGTTACGGTTGGACGTGATGCCGAGCGCTGGTTGGCCCCGGCCGCAAAACGCGTCGGCTGCACAGTACATAGTTTCAAAAATCCATATCAGGCCGGAGAATTCACGCGCAAACAGCTTAAAAAAGGTGCTGTTATACTCGGAAAAGGCTCGCAGAACGGCGTATTTACCGAAGAATCAATCAAACTACTCCTAGAGCACCCAGATGATTCAAGGCGTCTGGTCAGACAAAGCCCGATCTGGCTCCGTATAAAATCCCGTCAGTTCAATGATTAATCGAGTATTATAGATATATGCAGATTATCATTGCGGGCGCTCCAGTTGCGTATTCTGATGAAGGTAAGGGGCCTGTGCTGTTATTTATTCATGGCTGGAGAGACAGCAAAGAAACTTGGCGTGAGGTTATCGATCGACTCAAGCCTCGGTATCGCTGTGTTTCCCTTGACCTACCAAACTTTGGCGCAAGCCATCAAAATGATAACGTAACAACTCTCGAAGAGTACAGCGATGCGCTATATGATTTTACAGAGAAACTTTCACTTGATTCATATGTCTATATCGGACATTCCATGGGCGGACAAATCGGTATTTTCGCAGTCGGTACAAAAAAAATGAGTCCACAAAAAATGATATTGATCGCCTCGGCAGGTGTTCGTGATGAAGGCAGTAAACGGCGTACGGCCCTGCGAATGCTCTCGAAACCGCTTCGACGCATCATTCCTGAACGTGTCAAATCTCGAGCTTACCGTGCAATCGGCTCAGATTATGATGCTGCGTTGAATACTACGCTCAAAAAAACGATAGACCAGATGTTATCGCGAGATATCCAGCATGAAGCAAGCCGCATTCAAATCCCGACATTGCTCATATATGGCGAGCATGATATGGATACCCCGGTTCGATTTGGTAAAAAATTACATAGCTGTATTTCTGGTTCAGAGTTTGTCGAGATCAAAGACAGTGATCATTTCGTGCATCACACACAATCGGACAAAATTGCGAATATCATTGGGGAGTTCTGTGTATGAATGCAGTACGAAATGTTTTGTCTTGGTTTAGTCCGAAGCTACCAGTATATCTGACATATATGCTACAGCAAGTTGAGTATAACCCAGCGGCATTTTTAGACTGGGTTCAGAGGCTGATGGATCTTGCAAGCGAGAAGCCTCTTATGAAAGTAATGCATCGTCAACAACTTGTTATGACCAAGGTCACACGTCTTTTTCTGTCAGTCGGGTACGCTAGTATCTGCGCGTGGTTTGCGGTGATAGCTACATTGATTATTTATCTACCTACGGCACCACTTAGTATTGTCGCTATTGTCATATGTATTTTCGCAACGCCATTTGTAGTTGTCGTCGTATACCTCGCAATCATATCTGTGGCGGATTTATTCTTCGTTGAAAAAAGAGAAAAAAACGCGCTACAACGGGTCAAAAATTATCTAGAAACACACCCCGCAAAAATAATAGTTATAGCGGGTAGCTATGGCAAGACGACTATGAAAGAACTACTTACGAAAGTTTTGGCCGGGCAATTTCGTGTCGCAGCAACGCCCGGAAACGGGAATACACCGAGCGCTCATGCTAAATTTGTCAGCAATCTAGAAGGTGCTGAAGAATTTTTAATCTTTGAGCTAGGGGAAGGTAAGCCTGGTGACATCCAGCGGTTTGCCGAGGCGCTGCATCCAGATTATGCGATCATAACTGGACTAGCTCCAAACCACCTTGATCGTTATAAAACAGTTGACGCACTGGCAGAAGATATTTTGTCACTCCGAGATTTTGTGGGGCCGCAAAGTATGTTTGTTTCCGGTGACTCACCTATATTAAAAAAATACACCCAAGCTACGGACCAAATATTTGATGAACAAGGTGGAGCGGGCTGGAATAATACAAGTGTGCATATATATCCAACATTGACAACTTTCGAGGTTATGGTTCGCGGAAAGGTTGTTCTCGTTTCGTCACGCCTAGTTGGCAGACATCAAGTAGCACCACTTGGTTTAGCGGTAAACCTAGCAATTAGTTTTGGGATGAATATTGAAGATATAAGCAAGATACTAGAGCAGGTTGTGCCGTATGAACACCGCATGCAACCTTATTCCATAAGTGGCGCCACAATTATCGATGATACATACAACGGGAACCTTGAGGGCATCTTGGCAGGTTTACGGTTTTTATCCGAGATTGAGGCAAAACGAAAGGTGTATGTAACGCCAGGCCTTGTCGACCAAGGTCAAGAAACTGAGGAGGTTCATAAAACTATTGCCGCGACACTTGCACATGTTAAACCAGACTGGCTAGTACTTATGAAGAACTCTGCTACCAAAATCATCAAAGATGAGCTTAACCGACTCGGCTATCAGGGCCGTGTGAGTATTGAGCCTGAGCCGCTCGTGTTTTATCAAAATCTCGATCAAGTTGTGCGTGCAGGTGATGTCGTACTGATGCAGAATGACTGGACTGATAATTACCACTAAACAGGTATACTAATACTATGAAAACAATCGCAGTAATCTTTGGTGGCAAATCTACTGAGCATGATGTATCGGTCGTGACCGCTGTAGGCAGCGTCATTAAACCGCTTAGACTTCTTGATGGTTATAAAGTGATACCGGTGTACATTAGTAAGCAGGGCGTTTGGTACTACAGTGAGAAATTTAGTGACATCTCGACGTATAGTTCGGGTGAAATTGATGATTTACTAGCAAAATTAATACCCGTTCAGATCGATATTGGTGCAGGTCTGAGCCTAGTCATACCAAAAAAAGGGATCAGCCGTACAGAGAAAGTGCGCGTTGACGTTGTTTTCCCTGCGCTACATGGCACCAATGGAGAAGACGGCGCGCTTATGGGGCTACTCGAGATGGCTGATGTGCCATACGTCGGGTGTAGTCTACCGGCAAGCGTGCTTGCGATGGATAAAGTCTTAGCAAAAAAAGTTACATCTAGCGCGGGAATTCCTAGTACCCCGTGGGTGGCTGCGACAAAAGAAGAAATTCAGACAGATATTGATAAAGTGGTGCAGAATTGTGAAAAACTTCGGTATCCACTGTTTGTGAAACCACCGCATCTCGGTTCGAGCATTGGAATTACGCGTGCAACTAATGAACAAGAACTCAGAAATGGTCTAGAGCTTGCCGTGTATTTTGATAACGGTGTGATCATTGAACAGGGAGTGCAGGACCTCATTGAAGTGACGTTGCCAATTATGGGGAATGCTTCACCTCGACCAGGGCTTCTCGAACAGCCGCTCTTGAAGGCCGAAGATTTCTTTGACTTCGATACGAAATACATGAATGGTGGGAAAAAAGGTGGAAAATCTGGGGGGAAAGCAGGTGCACAAGGCTACAGCAAGCTTCCCGCCGACTTACCTCGGCCCTTGTACGATGCAGCGGTGTCGCTTGGAGTAGATGTATACAGAGCGCTTGGATGTACGGGGATAGCGCGAATCGATATGTTGATAGACGGTGGTACGAAAGAGGTGTTTTTCAACGAGGTGAATCCGATGCCAGGTGACCTTTATGCGCATAATTGGCGCGCCGCTGGTGTCGCAAGTGTAGATTTGGTCGCAGAGCTTATCCATCTCGCTGAAGATCGATGGCAATCCCGCCAAACTCAAACAACCTTCTCAACAAACTACCTCAAACAGTTCTAAACCAATACGCTACTGCTTGCATATTGTTGCGCCATGTAACAAAATGTGATTTATATGATCGAACAACGTCATCACGGGCTGTTTGTGTCGGCCGACACAGACCCAAACACAGTGTATACGACTGGAAGTTATGTCCAGCATGTGACAGATATCGGCAAACTACTACTTATCGATGATCCACAGCTCGGGGTATTTACGATCGGCGGCGATCGGACGCCGTACGAGCGACTGATGTACGAATTATTTACAACGCCGGGGATGGTGCGGTCAAATGGGATATCTCAACTTTGCAAAGATGAAGCGAGTGCGACAATTCC
>CAZLLY010000050.1:0-7914 GCA_964560755.1 uncultured Candidatus Saccharibacteria bacterium
ATTATGAATGGAAACAGTACCGACTTGGTCGGTGACTTTAGGAGATCCTTCGGCTATGCCTCTGGATGACAGTGCGGGGTTTGTATACACTGTCACGAAGTGACATAGTTTTTAATCTTAATTCAGAATTCTGCAATTCTGTACTCCTTCACTTCATGTCTCTTATCTCTGCTTATCCCCCGCTAAAACAGCGACCAAATGGCTGCAGCACCTGCTACTGCCATTAGTATCGTCGTAAACCAGCCGATCATCGTCACCCACTTTTTGTTGACCCATTGGCCCATGACTTTTTTATCACTGGCGAGCTTAACGATGAAAAACAAAACAAATGGTGCGACGATACCGTTCCCAACCGCCGAGTATATAAGGGCTTTTATCGGGTCAAGATGGATGAAATTCAGCCCAAGCCCGATCAACATGGACACGATGATAACCCCATAAAACGAGTATGCTTGTCGCAGACGTCGGTGTAGCCCGCTTTTCCAGTGCAGGCTTTCGGATATCGCGTAGCTACTACTCCCAGCGAGCACGGGTATCCCGAGCATGCCAACCCCGATAATGCCGATAGCAAACAGGCGATATGCATTGTCACCGGCGAACGGTTTGAGCGCCTCGGCGGCCTGAGCGGCAGTGGTTATTTCGTGTATGCCGTTCGGGAACAATATCCCACCGCAAGCTGCCATAATGAAAAACATCGCGACGTTGCTGAGCAACATCCCACTCCAAACATCGACACGCATACTTTTTACATCTTTGGCGTCCGTTTGCAGTCGACGCTCGCGGAGGGTTGTTTTGCCCTGCTCTATTTCTTGCTCGACTTCCTGAGAGGTTTGCCAAAAAAACAAGTACGGCGAAATAGTCGTCCCGAGGATAGCGCAGATGAGGAGCAAAGACTCTTTGGTGATATGAATGCTCGGCAAGGCGGTCGCGTGCAAAATATCACCCCAGTTTAGGTTGGCGAGCAGCGCAGAAACAACATAGCTGAGCAGTACAAGCGCAAGCCACTTTAGGTACCGTGCATATTTCTCGTAGGGTGTAAAAATTTGCAGACCCAAACTAAACAGGGTGAATCCGATGACCAGTATTGAAAAACTCCAGTCGGGTCGCAGCAATCGTACGGCGGCAGCCAATGCGCCGAGGTCAGCACCGATGTTGAATGTATTGGCGGCAAAGAGTAGCAACGTAACGACGCGTAACATCCTGCGCGAATACAGAGCACGAATGTTTGCGGCCAGTCCTCTGCCCGTCACCATGCCGATACGAGCGCACATTTCTTGCACAAAACCCATCAGCGGGAACGTCAATGGAGCCAACCACAAAAACCCGTAGCCGTACTGTGCGCCAGCCTGGCTGTACGTTGCGATGCCCGATGGGTCATCGTCGCTTGCGCCAGTGGTCAGGCCTGGGCCGAGTGCCCGCCAGTAGTCTTTTGCTTTCTTGCCGGCAACGGCTGGGTTCAATTGGTCTGGGATGTTCTGGATAACTTTTCCGCTCGCCTGTACGCCTCGCTCCAATGCTCTTGCGGGCATCTCGACACTACGCTCCAGTAGTACATCTGGGTCAAAATGAGTATGAGTTTGTTTGTTGTCTTTCGCCATGGCAGAAATGGTACCTTAAGCAGTATTGTACCACTATACCGATTGGTTCAACCACCCTGCAGAAAATCGGGACGTTTCGATGTACGCCTATGGGTACAGTGAACTCAGGATTTAACAAAATGAAGTAAAACCTGCCTCTGTTAAAAAGCCATCCCAGGTAAAATAGCACGTTTCACTATGAGCCAAAGAAAAAGTCGCGGAATCGGAATAGCACGCCGAGTACAGCAAACACATACACTCCGACGATGATATCTGCATGATGTTTGGTGATAAAGTCAGCAACTTTCCCCGGCTTTATGAGCATGCAGTTCCCTGCTGCGACGTTACGAACCGTGATATACCAGGCGACAGCTACGGTCGCAACCCAGGTAACCATGCAGTACGGGCAGAGGTGGTTTAATACAAACAAACTTTCGTACATAAACCACAGGACGAACAGCATACCGCCGACCGCGCCTGCTTGCAGACCGCGCCATATCCATGACGGGAATTTTACTTTGGCGAGCAAAAATACGCCGATGGCGGTGAGCACGCTAAATGCGGCTAGTCCGAGGAACTGGTTTGGGATACCCAAAAACACGTGGCCCTGCCAGGTGTCTAGGATGCTGCCGCAGCCGATGAGCGGATTTAGGTCGCATGACAGAGGGTTCGATGGATTTTTAAGGTGATGGAACTCCTCTATGCTGAGCATGAGTGAAGCGAACACACCGAGTGCCCCTCCGACGGTTAATACATACGCACTGATGCGTTCTAGACTCATTGGTTTCTTCGATAGTTTTTTCATAGTTGCTCCTTTGCTATTTAGAGTAGCATGCTCCAAGTGTCTAGCGAAAACTTTTAGTCATAAACACGCTTGACCTCTATTCGCTACTGCAGGTTTCGGTTGATACCGCCTGAGTTGCATTTTTGGCGGCGCTCAAAGAGTCTAATAGCTGTGGGATGCTCAGTGCGTAGCCTACGTTGGAATATTGCGTTGAGGTCCCGAAAATTACGCCGACGACGTTGCCTTTCGTGTCGAGCAGTGGACCGCCAGAGTTACCAGGTATGACGGTCGCCTGCATGACATAGACGCCACGAATAGTTTTAGTCTGACCATAAATATCGCGTCCGAGTGCTTCGACGTGACTCAAGATGGCCGCTGTCTGTGCTTTTTCAGTGCCTCCGCCCGGATAACCGATGATAAGTGCGGTACTCAGAGGGGCCTGCATAGTCGTATTGATGCCGAGTGGCTTTTGTTTGAGTGATGGGACCGCCAGAACTGCGATGTCGGTTTTGGCGTCGAATAGTACCACGGTAGCGTCGTGAGTGCCGTCCGCGGCATATACCTTGGGGTTTTTTACTCCAGCCACAACATGCGCATTCGTGACAATACGGTGCGGTGATAGAACCCAGCCGGTACCATTTACAAGTCCGCCGCAGCCGAGACCCTGTATCCTAACGATGCTGGGCGAAACCTTTTGGACTACTGCTTTGTATTTTGAGATACTCGGTAATACCTGGGTGGCATTGGGTGACGGTTCACGGCCACTAAACACGAGTGGTGTGGCATTAGGGTCGACGAGGTGGTTTAGGCTTGCCAGGGCTTGTGAAGCGGGTGGTAGGTTTTTATCGAGTTGGTTAAATGTCCACGACTGGCGAATCGCAGTTAGAACGGTGCTTTTTGGCAAAAGCGAAACGACTGCCGTCATGAACCACAGCCCAATGATAAAAGTTACGATAGCCATCAATGATCCTGCGTAGTTATCGAGGTGGTCAAAAAATTTGCCTGGTCGCAGACGTGTTTTCAGCAATATCCCGATGTATTCACCGAGGCTCATCAGTCCAAAGCTGAGTACCAGCAGCGTAACCGTGCTCAGTACAGACTTTAGGGTGGGGTCGTGCGCGAATGAGGCAACCCATGTTCCGGCTGGCACGCTCGCCAAAATGCCGCCAATAAAGCCAATTGTAGAGCCGAGCTGACGGATGAAACCTACCTGGTGCCCACGAAATAGCGTGCTGATGAGTGCTAGCGCAACGAGAAGGTCGACAATATTCATGTGATTTTAGTATAGCAGGGGTTGGTGGATGGATTAAGAGTTAAGAGGCATGAGATAAGAGATATGAAGTGAAGAATTACGGAATTGAGAATGGAAGCTATACCGGCCTTGCCGGTGTTATGACTGGATCCCCACGTTCGCTGGGGATGACGAGTACTTGAGCTTTACGATTATCACTCTTACTTTCAACGCCCCCACTGTCATTCTGAGCAAACGCGAAGAATCTCCCTCGCGGCAACATACTTTAGAAGATCCTTCGCTAACGCTCTGGATGACAGTGCAGGAAATGAAGTATTTCAATATTTCGTCACGGAGTGGCATAGTTTCCATTCTGGGTTCTGCACTTCATGATTCTTTTCGCCGGAGGAAGGTCTTTCGGCGACGCCTCAGGATGACAGTGCGTGTCCCTACGCTTTGAATGCAAAAAAATACACCCCGAAAATCGGGGTGTATTTGGCGTGCTACGCGAGCTGTTACCAGCTGTTGCGGCTGCCGCGATCATCGCGGCCACCGAAGTCGCGGCGAGGAGCACGTGGCTCCTGTGGGCGAGCTTCGTTAACAACGATAGTGCGTCCTTGCACTTCGCTGTTGTTCAGCTTGTCGATAGCAGCTTTAGCGGCTGCATCGTCGTCGAACTCAACAAAACCGAAGCCTTTTGAGCGGTTGGTTTCGCGGTCGATGATGACCTTTGCTGATGATACTTGCCCGAACTCTGCAAAGAGTTCTTCTAGGGCGCGGTCGTCGATACTCCATGGGAGTGAACCGACGAAAAGTTTGGTTGCCATGTTAGTGGTAACACCCTTCTCTACTTTGTCGCTGGAGGTAATTACCGGAAAGGGTGAATTAGCTGCGCCTCTGATCGAACATAACTTGTTAATACTTTCTAGAACCTGAATATCCGAATTGCTCGTCCATCCCTTTTTCGCAGCCTTCTAGTACCACAAGAGTAGCACATCTGTCCTCAGATAACAATCAGATTTTATGGGTTTGTCACCTATCTGAAAATAATTGAGGCTGCTGGTGTAAAAAACACAAGTGGTTTGGTGAAGAATTTCACAGCAAACGTTCAGCAAAAAAGGCTACCATGGTGACAGTAGCGTTTGAACAAATTGCCGAAACGCGCATGCATAAAAAACCAATCGTGAAAGGAGCTCGCTGCCATGAAACGATTATCTATCAAAAGAGTAAATATACTAAACCGACCCGCCAAAGTGTCGGAAATAACAGAGCAGAACACCGAGGAATACGAAGATCGTTGGTTGATCGAGGCCGACAAAATCAAGACGAAACGGCTGCGCGCCTGGCGTCATATGCTCGCTTCGTAGTCAAAAACTGACAGGTTGTTAGATCGTGCAGCGCAGACTGCGCGGCGCTACAGTCACGGTGATGGTTTCGCCAGCGACTAGTTGACGGCGTTCGCCGTCCATCTGTATACCCATAGCGTGTTCGCAGGTAAATTGGTAGGTTTTGGCCTGTTCTGCATCGTCGACGCCGAGTGTGACGGCGCGGAAAAAATAACGCGCGAGGTCGATAACGGCGCCTGCTTTGATCTCGACAACTTCAAATTTGCCGTCGCAGATCGAGGCTTTCCCAGTGGTCTTGACCATTTTAGACATACGGCCTGCGTTTAAAAACAGTAAGTTATCGAGTCTTTTAGTCTTTTTCTGGACCGTCACACGGATCGGCTTGACGTTTAGTGCGTGCCAAAACGCGAGTCCAAACTCACGGACGGGGTGATAATCGTACTGTTTTAAAATGTCATTGATTTGGCTAGTCAGGCCGAGCCCTGCATAGGAGTGCACATACCGAAACCAGCCTTCGCTCGACTCGACCCGAAGGACATCGATGTGTTCAACACGCCCGTTATTGATGCGTTTCATTAACCCCGGCTCATGCATGAACGTGTAGTGGTCGTTAGCATTTCCCGCGGCCAGCAGCCCCAGTACAACATCGGGGTGTTTTGAGGTCAGTACGCCGTTGATTATTTCGTGGTACCCACCGTCGCCACTTGCGCTGATGATCATGGTGTTCCGGTCTCGGTTGGCATATCGGCGCGCAAGCTCCTCGGCGTGCCCTACATACTCTGTTGCGATTATTTCTGTCGGTATTCCGACGTTTTTATGTAGTTTATTGGCAAAACGAAGGGCAATACGCTGGCTTTTCCCTGACGTACTTTCTGGGTTGTAAATGATGACGGCCCGTTTGACAGCGCTCATGAAGGGTAGTATACCACTATTTTTTCTGTTGCTGCACCGCCCAGTCATGTGCGTTTATGAACATCTGGAGCCACGGTGAGTCTTCTCCCCACTCCGCCGGGTGCCACGACAGTTGGCGAGTCATAAAGGCACGCTCTGGGTGTGGCATCATGATGGTGGCACGACCGTTTGGTGTTGTGAGGGCGGTAATGCCGTCTTTTGAGCCATTCGGGTTAGCCGGATACGTTTCGGTTACGGCGTGGTTTCCGTCGACATATTGTGCAGCTACTAACCCGTCTGTGAGTGTCTTACTCATCGCTTCATCAGAGTCGAACGTGGCTAGACCCTCGCCGTGTGCGACCGGTATCGGCAGTATCGAGCCAGCCATACCTTTGAAAAATATCGATGGCGATTCGTTTAGAACAACCTGCGGCAATCTGGCTTCAAACTGCTCCGAGACATTTCGGAGGAACCGCGGCCAAAGCTCTGCCCCAGGGATTAGCTCTTTGAGGCCTGAAAGCATCTGACAGCCATTGCATACGCCGAGGCTAAACGTGTCAGGGCGTTCAAAGAATGTTTTGAACATCGTGCGTAATGTTTCGTCGAAAAGAATGGTTTTTGCCCAGCCGCCACCGGCACCGAGTACGTCGCCGTATGAAAATCCGCCGCAGGCCACGAGCCCCGAAAAGTCTTCGAGAGATATGTTGCCCGCAGTGATGTCGTTCAAATGCACGTCGACCGCTGTAAACCCAGCTCGGTCGAAGGCTGCTGCCATCTCGACCTGCCCGTTGACACCTTGCTCACGGAAGATTGCTACTTTTGGCCTGTCACTTACAACGTCCGCCTGCTTACTTTGTATGTGCTCACTCTCTACTACGAGGGGGGTTAGTCCAACATCGCTTACATCGACGATACTGGCGTACTCTGCTTCGGCGCACTCGGGGTTATCGCGCAGTTTTTGCATATGGTAGCTGGTTTCGGCCCACCATTGCTCGAGTTGCCCGCGGGTATTGGTATAGATAGTTTTGCCGCCATCTGAAAAAGTGACGTTCTCTGTACTGTTTGGCGAACCAAGGAAGTATGCCTTGTCGCCGAAAGCATCGGTGACGGCCGTAACATCGCTAGTGGCTACCTGTAGCACAATGCCGAGTTCCTCATTGAATAGTTTTTCGAGTGCGTTTCCAGGGAGCTTTGTCGTATCGATATCGAGCCCGGCTCGACTGGCAAACGCCATTTCGACGAGTGTCGTGAAAAGTCCACCGTCAGAACGGTCGTGATATGCCAAGACGGGAACACGACTTTTTACTTCGATAAGCGTATCGATGAATGCACGTAGCAGCTCTGGGTCAGCATCGGGCGTTTGCCCGCCGTCCTCGCTATATACTTGCGCAAGTGCAGAACCACCGAGTCGTGTCTTGCTACCTGATAGGTCGACGAAAACAAGCGATGTATCTTTGCTCATATCGAGCTCTGGCGTCAGGGTTTTTCGAACATCGCCAACGGGTGAAAAGCCGGTAACTACTAACGATAATGGTGATACGACACTTTTTGCCGCGTCGCCGTCGGTCCATGATGAGCGCATACTGAGTGAATCTTTGCCAACAGGGATGGTTAGCCCTAGCGCGGGGCAAAATTCTTCGCCGACGGCCAGAACGGTTTCGTACAGGGCCTGGTCTTCATCACCATACCCGGCTGCCGCCATCCAGTTGGCAGAAAGTTTGATGTCCTGCAGTGTTTTTATGTCTGCGGCGTACATGTTCAAAACTGACTCGGCTATAGCCATTCTGCCTGATGCGGGCGCGTTTAAGGCGGCTATTGGCGAACGCTCACCCATTGCCATCGCTTCGCCGCTATTTGTGTCAAATGCAGCGGCAGTCACAGCAACGTCACTTACAGGTACTTGCCATTTCCCCACCATCTGGTCGCGTGCAACGAGACCGGTGATACTTCGGTCACCGATGGTGATGAGGAATTTTTTACTGCCAACAGAGGGGAGATGCAAGACCCGTCGGACGGCTTCGTCAACCGAGAGGTTTTTGGTGTCAAATTCGTTTGCTTTTATGACGTTACGCTCAAATGTCCGCG
>CAZLLY010000051.1:0-7559 GCA_964560755.1 uncultured Candidatus Saccharibacteria bacterium
TGCTATACATACACGAGCACATCCGTGAACAGTCACATGACCTGTTTGGGTTTAGCGACCTTAGCACTAAAAAGCTTTTCGAACAGCTCCTTGGCGTCAAAAATGTTGGGCCAAAAGTAGCCATGGCCGTACTCGACGTCGGTGTCGCCGCAACAGTCCGCGGTGCCATTGCTGGTGGTGATGTCAAACTACTGCAGAGCGCCAAAGGAGTCGGCAAACGAGCTGCCGAACAAATCGTCGTAGAACTCCGTGACAAAGTCGGCCTGATGAGCTCGTCAGAGGCTGAGGCACTCATTACCAGGGGTGGCGTCAATGTAAATGACGAAGCACTTCAAGCCCTGGTCGCTCTCGGCTATAGTGAGCTCGACGCTTCAACTGCCTTGCAAGATATCGACACCACACTCCCCACCGAACAGCGCATAAAACTAGCCCTGAAAGGCGCGTAGTGAGGCTCTATGCTACCCGTCTTCATGAGGGGGATCTGCTCAAAGAGTCTATCGAGAAGTTTGTACGCGAAAACCGTCTCAGCGCGGCAACCATCATAAGCGCTGTTGGCAGCCTCAACACAGCCGTCATACGTATGGCGGGAGCAGAGCCTAGTAAACAGGATATTCGGACACTCAAAGGCCCATTCGAGATCGTATCGCTTATAGGCAACCTCGGTCCGGAGCGTACGCATTTGCACATTTCCGTTTCAGATAATAATGGCGCAGTAATCGGAGGCCACCTCAAGGAAGATTCAGTTGTGCATACCACAGTTGAGCTGGTCGTAGCCGCCGAAGAAACTCTACAATTTAGCGAGGAGCTCGACGCCGACACGGGGTTTGGCGAGCTTAAGGTCGAGGGAACCCTCCGATGATAACGCAGTGGCTCGAACACTTTCACGAAGCTTGGAAGCTACGCGATATCAATGGTGTTATGGACCTATTCACTGAGGATGTCGAGTACTGGGAGACACCCTATAAGCTATTACTTAGCAAGACAGACGTACGAGCCGAGTGGCAGGCGATCATGGAGCAGGAAGACATAGACGTCTCGTGGCAGATTTTTAACACGTCCGCAGACGGCCGCCATGCCATCACCTGGCACTTGACCTACGCGCAAGGTCAACATGTACACAAACTCGGAGGAGTATATCTCATACAGCTAGATGCCGAAGGCAAATGTAATTATTTTTATTATGTCGGAGAGGAAAAGAAATAACTTACGGTCGAAGCAAGTTGCAGACTCAGCATATTGCGCTCGCGATGCGACAGATGCATGCACTGCCCAAAAACATGGAGATTAGTGAGATGACCGTCAACCGAAAATGACAAATGAAGTAAAATTATCAGAGGTGAAAATGGCAAATGGGGTTAAAATACCGCAAGTAGGACTCGGGTTGTGGCAGGTTACGGACCCGGCAGCATTTCGCACTGCTTTTGATGCCGCTACCAGTGCAGGATACCGGCATTTCGACTCGGCGCAGATATACCATAACGAACAGTTACTGGGTGATGCCTGGCGGGCATCGGGAACAGCCCGCAACGACCTATTTTTGACGACCAAAATACACATCGCAAACTTTGGCCCAAGGAAAACGCCAAAAAGTTTCAAGCAGTCACTCGAAAAACTTCAGACCGACTACGTCGACCTACTCCTACTCCACTTCCCTGTCCCGATCGCTCGTAAAAAAGCCTGGGCCGAGCTCGAAAAACTTAAAGCGAGCGGCACGGCAAGGTCGATCGGCGTCAGTAACTACACCATTCGTCATCTGGAGGAAATGAAATCGTATGCCAATGAGCTGCCAGCTGTAAACCAAGTCGAGCTACACGTGTTTTTGCAGCAGCCAGGGCTCATCCAGTATTGTCAGGAAAATAATATTGTCCTCGAGGCTTATTCCCCACTCGCCCACGGCCGGGGGATGGACAACCCCACTCTTGCGAACATTGGCAAAAAGCACGATACAACTCCGGCGCAAATCATGCTACGCTGGTGTCTGCAACAAGGCCTAGTGGTTTTGCCAAAGTCGGTCAGCCCAGAGAGAATCAAACAGAATATTGACCTTTTTGGTTTCGAGCTCGATGCCGAGGACCTCGCTCACATCAAAATCCTCGACCAAAACCTCCACACCTGCTGGGACCCCACCTACGTCCCTTAGTATTGAGGACCATCGACCGTAAGGTCTGGCGTACTACAAATACACTCTATTGTACTTAATGCTATAGAGTGTTACGATTTAGCATCATGAGTACGCCCATAGGATCGCCCGAAGCTAACCAAGATGGGTTAGAATATACAGTTGGTTTACCAGATTGTAATGATGCGCTCTACTATATAAACAGGACTTATATTTGCGAAACGGTAACCCGGCAAGTGGTTGAGCCATGGGTTTCTACAGCGCAGTCTGATCATAGTGCTGCACCTGCCAATATTTTTTTGGCACATGGCCCTCCTATTAGCGATCTTCTTACCCACCAGGCATGGTGGAATACTGATATGAACTCGGACGAGGTTTTCTCACAAGCTAAGAGTTTATATACAAGAGATATCACAGGGTTAGAGATTTTCACAAAAGATGGAACTATCTCTCTCAATATCAACCACGATTCGGGAGAAATATCCCAAGAAGGATTTCATATATTCGGTGGGCATACCGAAGAATTCACTAAATCCATGATATCAATAGGTGGTATCTATAAATGGTATGCCCACTTCGCTACTGCAAGAACACAGGTTAGATACAATTTTGGAAGCAATTCTCATAGCAACAGAGTTGCTGTCAATGTGTTCGGCCTTGGACAAGGCATACATGCCGATGACATGCTGAATCTCTTTCAACGTACCGCCTCTGGGGATCTCAGCCCATATTACTCAGGCTTTCGAGACTTTCTACAGGGGCAATACGCTCTTTCGGTCGAAAGCTAGCTAGTCTCGCACAATAATTTTGGCAATCAACCTTGACGCGATCCATCTTTATGGGAATGAAAGTATAATTAGGCTATACTTAGGGCTACATATGGCAATAGATAGAATTGTGAATACGGGGCCAGATGATGCCGACGAAGAAGAGCGGCAGATTGAAGTTACGCTGCGCCCTCAAGCTTTTTCTGAATACATCGGTCAGGAACGCCTGAAAAAGAATTTGCAACTAGCGATCGACGCAGCAAAGAAGCGCGGTGAACCGATCGACCACGTGTTGCTCTATGGCCCACCAGGGCTTGGCAAGACTACAATGGCAACCGTTATCGCCAACGAGATGGGCACGGGACTCCGTGTGACGAGCGGGCCGGCTATCGAGCGGGCCGGCGACCTCGCGAGTATCCTTACGAACTTACAGGACGGCGACATACTTTTTATCGATGAGATCCACCGTCTCAGCCGCACGGTCGAAGAAGTGCTCTATAGCGCCATGGAAGATTTCAAACTCGACATTGTCATCGGCAAAGGCCCAGCTGCCCGCAGTGTCAGGCTCGACCTGCCAAAGTTTACGGTCATCGGCGCCACCACCCGTACGGGCGCGCTCGCCGCACCACTCCGCGACCGTTTTGGGCACATTTACCGACTAGAATTTTACACGCCAAGTGAAATATCGAGCATCATTACGAGAGCGGCTGGCATACTGCAGGTAAAAATCTTGCCTGAGCCCGCCGATATTCTCAGTTCTCGCGCGCGCCTAACGCCACGCATCGCCAACCGTCTGCTAAAACGCGTCCGAGACTACGCAGATGTTAACGGCGATGGCATCATCGACACCGCTATAACCAACAAGGCCCTTGAAATGATGGAGATAGACGGCCTTGGCCTCGACCCTGCCGACCGCCAGATGCTAATGAGCATGATAGAGGCATACGGCGACAGGCCAGTTGGGCTCACCACCATCGCTGCCCTGACCGGCGACGAAGCAACGACTATCGAAGATTTTTACGAACCATACCTACTGCAAATCGGGTTCATCGAACGCACACCACGCGGTCGCCGTGCTACCGCCAAGGCGCATCGCCACCTGGGTAAACAAGCGCCCGACGAATCACAAAATAAACTGTTATAATACAGCTATGCATATAACTTCAGATCAAGATAAATTCTACCATGGGAAATTACCCATCGGTAACGACGAAAAAATTATCGGCGTATATCGGCACCATGTTATGGCCTATATTCTGCCCGTCCTCCTCGCCCTCTCCATGATTCTCGTAATCTGGGTTCTCGTGCTTAGCCTTACCACCAATACGACCGGCGATGAAGGGCTAACATCCGTTACCGGAGGCATGTCCGAATATATTTATTACGGTGCTGGAATATTTTCAGTCCTAATCCTAGTTTTTACCTATATTCCAGTCTGGATAAAGATGCAGGAACAGATTGTGCTCACTGACGAGGCGTTGCTCCAGATGCTCCAGACTAGTCTGTTCTCTGATAAGGTATCCCAATTAAGCCTCCAGCATGTTGCGGACATTTCTGCTCGGCAGGGTTTTTGGGGGAATATGTTTGGTTTTGGCAAACTAACCATTGAAACACCCGGCGAACAAGCAAACTATGAATTTTCATTTCTCTCAGATCCAAACGCCGTTGCAAGAGAGGTCTCTGAAGCCCATGAAAACTTCATTGCGGCGCTCGAAAGTGGACGAATGAAATCAAATTTTCGCAGCGCAGAGACGATGGCTCCACTGGTAAACTCAATCCAAAACCAGGGCGCAGTTTCCATTTCACCCGAGGAATATCGACAGTTCCAAGCCTTTCAGCAAATGCAACGTCAGGCATCTCAGGACGATTCTATTCCATCTCAACCTCAGCCAACCCCACCAGCAAACCAATCAGCCGCATGGTTCAGTGACGACGACACAAAAGCTACACCCCAGAGTTAATTTTACCTGGGATTCATCTTTAACAGGGGTGAGTTTTACCCCATTTTAATGTGGGTGCATTAGGTTACTACCTGCAGTCCAAGTAAAGCTAGGATAAATTTTGACTTATTCGTTGAAAGGGTTGTTCCGTGCTTCTTCGAAAATAGACTGAACCCGGACACTATTGTCCTTGAGCCTGTTGATAGCAGCGGCTGCTTCTGCGTCTATTTTTGGGCTCGCAGCAGCTGTTTTTTCGGCGGCGTCAATGTCTGCCTGTGCCGGGGGAGCAGAACTGAGCACATTGATACGCAAAATGATGTAGCCATATATACACGCGAGGACGATGAAAAACACGATGCCGCGGTATCGGTTGGCGACACGCAAAAACTTGAGTACAGAATTCTTTAGATCATCGATAGTGACGTTCTTTTTGCTCATGGTTTTATATACTCATTTAAGATTAGTGAGAACGAGACCATGTTCGTGTTGGTCGGGTCGGGAGTTATCGTAATGGCTGTTACCTGGGCGGTTCGACGGTTTTGCTCTAACCCGGCCAAGAAACTGATGAATTTATCGTATGCAACCGCATCGGTCGGGCTATTTGCCACGGTAATAGGCAATGTATATACACCACTCATCCCCTTTACCGGAGTGACCTGGGTGATGCCACCTGTTTTAAGCGCTGTGTTGCTACCGCCGGTCGCACCAAGGGATGACGCGGGAAAGGTTACCGAGGAAAGACGTGTGATGCCGCTCTCGGATGCGATCTTTACGATCTCGCGGACCGTCTGCGTCTGGTCCTTATCCTGCGGGACAATGGCTTTAGCAAGCTCATTCAACTCACTGTACCGCTTGATATCACTTTTATTTCGTATGAGTGACACCTGCAGGTCGCCCAGCACTTGGTCTTGTGCTTTTAGTTTGCTGAGTTGGCTCGTTTTATTCGACAATAAATCATTGGCAGCATATCCGCTTCCAAACAACACCAGCACTAGCAGACATGCAAGCGCTAACAACACATAGAATAGTTGTTTGCTATTCATTTTTTAGCCCCTGTGCTTGTTTTACTGTCACTTATTAGCATAAATGGGTTGTTGGGGGCAAATAGAGCGCGGAGATTCACCGTACAGTCGTAATCATCGTTCAGGGTAGCCGTACCACAGCTGATAGACACAATGTCGGACTTACTAAACACTTTACTGCTCGAGTCTGCCAGGTTGACCTGGATTTGTGTAGCAGCGTCGTAGGTTCGTGCTTTTGCAGAGATATCGATAGCACCTTGCGTCTGAGATATAGATAACCCAGATAAACGAGTGTCTTTAGGCATTAAGGTACCGAGATGTTTTAATAGTTCCGAGAAAAGTATCTGTTTTGACAGTACTTGCTCTGTTAATTTGAGATTATTGGAGATGTCAGTCACTTGTTTTTGAACTTGTGTGTAGTTTTTAGAGTTTAAGTCCTGCTCTGCTTTTGCGACCTTTGTTTCGTACTGTTTCGTCGTTTGATGAAGGTAGAAATACCCTACCGCAGTCAATGCAACGGCCCCGATAATGCCTGCCATGAGCACCCATATCCACCTGAGTATGTAGTGGTTGCGACGGGCGTATCGGTAGCTATCTTTGAGCTGTGTCGGCATGAGGTTTATCATGGTCGGAATACCTCGCTAGGATTGTACAGGGCTAAACCAGCGGCAGTGACGTATGACATTCGTTCACTCGAGTTGATAGGCTGCAAACGCCCAAACCCTAGATATGCCGTCGGGTCAAAGGAGCGAACTGGTAGCCGTAAGTCATTTGTGAGGTAATCTGCCAAACCGGGCATGTTTGCGCCACCACCCATGACAACAATCTGAGATATCGGTCGTTTCGCCTTGCTGCGTTCCTCATAGTACCTGACCGTTCGACGTATCTCACGAGTCAACATCCCGAGTGTTGGCTTAAGTGCGTCTTCGATAAGTTTCTGCTTTTTACTGACCGTCAAACCGTATCTAGATTTGATGATGATGGCTTCGTTCTCTGTTACGCCCAGTGCCCGCCCGAAAAGCTGCGTGATTTGCTCGCCTCCACATGGCGCCGTACCACTGACGATTGGGTTCTTGTCAAAAATAGTAATATCGGCACTATCACTACCAAAGTCGACAAGGACGGTCGGCAGGTCGCTCTCAGTGTCTCTGGAAAATAGATTCGCCCCAGCACCGCTCGAGGTTTGGATTTGAACAGCCTCAAGCCCTAAGATACGCGCGAGCATTATATACGAATCAACGATCCTTCTCGGCATTGCGACGATAAAAACGCTTGATTTACCTTTTTTGTCCTGCACCTGGGAGTAGTCGACATATAGACTCTCGATGGCCGCCGGTATGTATTGCTCTACTTCAGTATTTACGGCTTCTAACAAGTCTTTTTCTGACAACTTTGGCACATCAATAGAGCGAATAAACGCGCGCGAGACAGGCACCGACATTGCTACTCGGTTGGTCGAGATAGTCCCCACCAGATGGTGTTGGAATAATTTTTGAACAGCATCCGCAATCAATTCAGGCCTCGTAATGACCCCATCCTCAATGGCATTCGGGTCAAAAGCAGTTACGCCATAGCCTAAAATCTTTGGCCTGGGTCTACCTTTTACTACCTGCATCACGCGAGCTGAGCTGTGTCCAATATCTAATCCAAAAAGTGGCTTATCCTCAAAAAACAGAGGTGACTGCGGTGCTGATTGTACTTTTTTTTGCTT